>JADIMI010000047.1 GCA_017694845.1 Candidatus Cryptobacteroides intestinavium | reverse complement strand
TGCCCTTCGACTGGTCATATTCGGGTAAATATAAAGGACCGATGACTTCCGGTGCGACTAATACCGATGCCGTATGACTGTAAAAATATCATAAAATACTTGCACAAGTCATAGAAAACAGAATGACAATGACAAGACAGAATGACAAGGCAGAAGACAGAAGGACAATGACAAGACAGAAGGACGGTGTACCGCTGCCCGGATGGACAGAAGGGGACTCAGATTATATCCTCGCGGTTATGGAGATCCTTTATCCTGAGCTGCAGATTGGCTATACCCCGGTAATAGTTCTCCACTATGGAATAGCAGATGTCTATCGGATTGCCGGACTTGATGTGCTCGAAATGTTCCGACTTGTTGAAGGCTATTGCGGATATCGACCTGTATGGCTGGGATTCCTGTATCAGTTCCAGTTTCAGATGGCTTCCATCAGCACCGACTTTCCGTGCATTGCCGTTATCATATACATTCTCCGTAAGAAAGACAGGAGCGTTGTTGCCGGGTCCGAACGGCTGGAACTGCTTGAGTATCCTGAAGAATTTAGGAGTGATCTGCGAAAAGTCCAGCCTGGCGTCTATCATAATGACAGGGGTAAGCATTTCCTCCCTTATATTGTCTTCTATGAATTTCTCTATCCTGTCGCAGAATTCAGGAAGATTCTCCTCCTTGAGAGTAAGCCCGGCAGCATACAGATGCCCTCCGAAATTCTCCAGAAGGTCTGCGCAGCTCTCTATCGCATCGTAAAGGTCAAACCCGTGGACACTTCTGGCAGAACCGGTTACATATCCGTTTGATCTTGTGAACACTATCGTAGGCCGGTAGAAAGCCTCCACAAGACGGGAAGCGACAATCCCGACAACCCCCTTGTGCCATGATGGATTATATACTATGGTAGCATTCCTGGCAGACAGACAGTTGCCGGACTGCACCATTTCCAGAGCCTCCCTGGTGATCTCCCTGTCAATGCTCTTCCTCTCGTTGTTGTACCTGTTGATCTCCGACCCTATCCTTGCCGCGACATCATCTTCTTCCGCAGTCAGCAGCTCCACGGCCACACGGCCGGATTCCATCCTGCCTGCCGCATTGATCCTCGGACCTATCTTGAACACTATGTCATCTATGGTGATATGCCCCGGGTCAAGCCCCGACAGATGTATCATCGCCTGCAGCCCCTTGCGAGGATTCTCGTTCAGCTGTTTCAACCCGAAATGTGCAAGTGTCCTGTTCTCCCCCACCACTGACACCAGATCCGAAGATATGCTCACCACAAGAAGGTCGAGGAGAGGGATAAGATTTTCAAAAGGGAGTCCGTTCTTCTGTGAATAGGCCTGGACCAGCTTGAAGCCGACCCCGCACCCTGACAGGTCATCGAACGGATAGCTGCAGTCTGCACGTTTGGGATCGAGTACGGCCACTGCAGGAGGAAGGTCGTTTTCGGGAAGATGATGGTCGCAGACTATCACATCTATCCCTTTTTCAGCTGCATAGCTGACCTTGTCGTTCGCCTTTATGCCGCAGTCCAGAGTGATTATAAGTCCGAAACCATTGTCAGCGGCCCAGTCAATGCCCTTGTAGGATACACCGTATCCTTCCTCGTACCTGTCCGGAACATAGAAATCCACGTTCACAGTCAGACGGCGGAGAAAGGAATATACAAGAGAGACAGCCGTGGTGCCATCTACATCATAGTCACCGTACACCAGTATCTTCTCGCCCGAGGACACGGCAGACTCGACCCTCGCCACCGCCTTGTCCATATCCTTCATCAGGAAAGGATCATAAAGATTGTCAAGGCTGGGCCTGAAGAAAGCCCTTGCCTCCTGGAACGTCCCGACACCGCGCTGGACAAGGAGCCTCGTCAGGACAGGGTCGATCCCCAGCTCTGAAGAAAGCCTTGTCACGGTCTCCTCATCGGCGACATTTTTCAATATCCATTTCTTTTCCTTCCCCATATCCGACAAATATACTCATTTTATCCGAATGACGTATATGATATTCCGGCACTTATTCCTATTTTTGTAGGTTGAAGCGGCCGTACCCTCCGGGCACCGTCCGATTCTCCCCTGCAGACCGGACTGATGGACAGCAGGTTATTTCAGTTGAACAAAATATATAGAAGATATGGAAAATCTAGATTTGAACGAACAGGAGAGGAACAGGCGTGAAGCTGTCGTGAAGCTCAGGGAACTCGGGATCGAGCCTTACCCTGCCGCCCTGTATCCGGTGAATGCAACAGCGCAGAAGATAAAGGACGAGTACGACCCGGAAAAAGGGAATCTGACCGATCTGGTGATAGCAGGAAGGATAATGTCCCGCCGCATAATGGGAGCCGCATCCTTCATCGAGCTGCAGGACGAGACCGGCCGTATCCAGGTGTACATAAAGAGGGATGAAATCTGTCCGGAAGAGGACAAGACGATGTACAACACCGTGTTCAAGAAACTTCTTGACATCGGTGACATCATCGGGATCAGAGGATATGCGTTCTATACCCAGACAGGACAGCTTTCCGTTCACGCAAAAGAGCTGACAGTATTGAGCAAGTCCCTGCGCGTCCTCCCTATCGTCAAGGAGAAGGACGGGGAGGTCTACGATGCCTTCACCGACCCGGAACTCAAATACAGACAGAGATATGTGGACCTCATTGTCAACCCTGCCGTAAGGGATGTATTCGTAAAGAGGAGCCAGATAATCGCCACCATGCGGGAATATTTCAACGAGGCGGGCTGCCTCGAGGTGGAGACACCTATCCTCCAGCCTATCCCGGGAGGCGCCACCGCAAGGCCGTTCATCACCCACCACAACGCCCTCGACATCCCTCTCTATCTGCGTATAGCCAACGAACTGTACCTCAAGAGACTGATTGTCGGAGGATATTCAGGTGTATATGAATTCGCAAAGGACTTCCGCAACGAGGGAATGGACAAGACCCACAATCCGGAATTCACCTGTATGGAGATCTATGTCGCTTACAAGGACTATATGTGGATGATGGAGTTCACGGAGAAGATGCTGGAGAAGATAGCCCTGAAGCTGCACGGGACTACAGTCGTCACCATAGGGGACAGGACGGTGGACTTCAGGCCGCCTTACCGCCGGCTGCCTATGCTGGAAGCCATCAAGGAGTTTGCAGGTGTGGACATTGCAGGGATGGACGAGGCTCAGCTCAGGGAGACGTGCGACAGGCTGAACGTACCGGTGACCAAGGAAATGGGAGAAGGAAAGCTGATAGATGCCATCTTCGGTGAATATTGCGAGAAGAATCTCGTCCAGCCTGTATTCATCACCGACTATCCCGTATCAATGTCTCCTCTTACCAAGAGACACCGCAGCAATCCGGACCTCACCGAAAGGTTCGAACTTTTCGTATGCGGGAAGGAACTTGCCAACGCCTACAGCGAGCTCAACGACCCTATCGACCAGCTGGAAAGGTTCAAGGATCAGCTGAAACAGAGGGAGCACGGAGACGATGAGGCCATGTATATCGATATGGACTTCGTCCGCGCCCTCGAATACGGCATGCCGCCGACATCCGGAATGGGAATGGGAATCGACCGTCTGACAATGTTCATGACCAACTCCCCTACCATCCAGGATGTGCTGTTCTTCCCTCAGATGAAACCGAAGCCGGTGGAATAAGGCGGACAGCTGCCATGAAACCGTTCCGTCTGCATCAGATCTGTACCATAATGATGCTGCTGTACGCGGCATCCGGCTGTTCCCGTCCAGATGAAATAAGACTGCCGCTGTCGGAAAAGGCAGGATTCGGCCCCTTCGACATAGCATTCAAGGGAGCTGCAGTCAATCCTGAAAACGAGAGCAGTCCGTGGTATCGGCTTAAGCTGCATCCAGCCAATGCTCCCGAAGGAATGTCAGGGATAGAATACGGATCGCTCGATACGGACATAAAACAGTCCGTATACCAGGGATTCCACAGCGGACTTGTCAGTCCGGAATTCTATCAGGCCCTTCAGGATGCCTGGGTCTGGGAACCGGACACGACACTCCTCTCGCAGGCGCATGTCAAGACAATGGTGGCCTTCGCCATAGGGAAGAACGAGGCCGGGGAGACAGTAGTGGCAGTGGACACTGACAACGATCTGGATCTTGCGGACGAAAAGATATTCGTTCCTGCTGACATTGATTCCATATACGGCAGCGGTGATCCGGATTCTGCAGCGACGGCGAATATCATAGATATCCATGTAGAGCAGTTTTCCCGCGGAAAGAAGAAAGGACTGACTGTCCCGACAAGTATCGCCTACGACAGCGGACGGGGATACATATTTGCCGCTTTCGCCACCTACTCCGAAGCCGTATACAAAGGCTCAAGGATAGCAGTCAAGCCGCTGCAGGATCTTTCATACGACAATTACGGACTGCAGGCGGTGCTGTCCGATGATATTGATCCTGCTACAGGAAAAGTCCCCTGGGAAAAGATGCTTTACTCCGGTGACATTATGGATATCGACGGGGATCTGCTGAGGATCAAGGGAGTGGATACGAAAGACAACGCTCTGATCCTTGAAAGGATACCGCATTCCGGGACTGACATATATTCAAACCAGGAAGGATTCAAGGCCTACCCTTTCAACGGGAAGGAGTTCTCTTCCGGGCTTGGGATCTCGCTTGAAGACTACCGGGGGAAATATGTCCTTCTCGATTTCTGGGCGCTTGGATGCGGCCCGTGTCTGCGGGAATTTCCCGTGCTGAAGGAACTGTATTCCAGAACCGCCCGGGACAGGTTCGAGATAATCAGCATCATCTGTCCCGGAGACAGCGCCAGTATCACGGACATAATCCGGGAATACGGCCTTGTATGGCCACAGGTGATGGCCGATTCAGACAGCAGGAACATAATAGGCACCTATAATGTGACCTACTACCCTGCTACATTCCTGATCGGGCCGGATGGAAAGATCATAAAGAAGGACCTGAGAGGGCAGGCACTGGTGGACAAAGTGCTGGCCCTGACAGGGGAAACGGACAAAGAATGAAAACCGAGACAATAACATCGGCACAGAACCAGAAGATACGGACATTGCTGACGCTATATGAGAAATCAAGGGCAAGGCGCGAGGCAGGCCTCTTTGTAGTGGAAGGCCGCAGAGAACTGGAGCACAGCCTCGATGCCGGCTTTGTCCCGAGGACTCTTTTTGTGTGCAGAGAGATAATTTCAGATACGGATCTGGAGCGGATTGTCCGCAAGGCAGACAGGCTGCAAGACCGGGAAGGGCTGCAGATAATCGAAATACCGGCTGCGCTGTACGAAAAGACAGCCTACAGGGGAGGGACGGAAGGTATCATCGCCGAGATGGAATACCGGGAAAGACATCTGGACGATCTGAAGACCGGGGAAAATCCGTTGATAGCCGTACTGGAAAGTGTCGAGAAGCCGGGCAACCTCGGAGCCGTACTCCGCAGCGCCGATGCAGCAGGAGCGGATGCCGTAATCATCTGCGACCCTCTCACGGACCTCTACAACCCGAATCTCATCCGTGCCAGCATAGGCGCCGTATTCACCACAAATGTCATCACCGCCACATCCGAAGAGACGATCCAATGGCTGAGACGAAACTGTATCCGAATTCTCACCGCCCAGCTCCAGGATTCGCAGTGGTACTACGACACTGATATGCGGGCCGGCACCGCAATAGTCATGGGGACAGAATCGACAGGTCTCACTTCAGTCTGGAGAGAGGCGGCGGATGCCCATATCAGGATACCGATGCTCGGAAGGCTCGACTCCCTGAACGTCTCCGTATCTGCGGCCATCCTGCTCTACGAAGCTGTAAGACAGAGACATTCAACAGTTTGAAACATCTATGACTCCATATACTATGAAAAAGTTCGGCCTGATAGGCTGTCCTATCGCGCACTCCCTCAGCCCTGCACTGTTCAAGTCAGGATATCACCATCGGTGTGACCTGACATATGACCTCATTGAAGAAGAAGATTTCAGCAATGCATGGCAGAAATTCCTCGATGGGTATGACGGGATAAACGTCACCGCACCGTTCAAGGAACAGGCTTTCGCAATGGCAGACATAATAGATCCAGTGTGCGGACAGATAGGGGCCACGAATCTTCTGGTAAAGACCGGCGAAGGAATAAAGGCCTACAATACAGACTACTACGGGATTATACTGAGTATTCTCAAGACTCTGGATCCGGCGACCGGGATAAAGGAGAGACCTTCTGCGGAAGAATGCCGGGAAGCCGTAAGGAACAGACTGCACACAGCGCTTGTTGTCGGCTGCGGAGGAGCGGGCAAGGCAGCTGCGGTAGCTGCAGGAAGCCTCGGGCTCGAGACAACGCTGATGAACCGCACTGCAGCAAAGGCGGAAGCCATAGCGGCCGGCCTGCCTGAATACAGGTTCACGGTAAGGAGACTGGAAGATTTCAGGGAATGTTTTGCAGCCGCAGATCTTGTTCTGTATACCCTTCCTGCACCGACCGCAGGCATCTATGAACTGACAGACAGCGACTTCTCCCCTGCCGGGACAGAGAAAATACTGCTGGAGGCCAACTACAGGAACCCATCCTTTACAGCGGAGACGATCAGCCGGCAGATGTACATACAGCATAGATTCAGATACATCGAAGGCATACAATGGCTCCTGTACCAGGCTTATGCCGGATATGACCTCTTTACAGGAGAGGTGCCCGACCTTATAAAGATGGAAAATGCTGTCATCAAATGAGAATATTACGGAAAATTGACTAACTTGCAGAGTTTTTGGGAAACTGCCCCGGAAATCATCCGGACCAGCAGACCGTTTCCCTGTTAAAATTTCATTAAAGCTATGTCACTCAATAAAGTAATGCTGATAGGCAACGTCGGCCAGGATCCAGAGGTAAGATATCTTGACGGTTCTTCATCCAGTGCAAAGGTCGCGACATTCCGCCTTGCCACCACAGAACGTTACCGGGACAGGAACAGCGGTGAACCCAGGGAGATCACCGAATGGCACAGTATAGTCGCCTGGAGGAACTCCGCCGATATTGTCGAGAAATATGTAAGGAAGGGGACACAGCTTTACATAGAAGGACGGCTGCGCACAAGAAGCTGGGATGACCAGAACGGCAACAAGAGATATGTCACCGAGATCATAGCGGACACTCTCCAGCTCCTGGGCAGGAGGGCGGACAATCCTGCAAGCTATGACAGCCAGCCGGCAGGGGCGCCGCAGAACAGCAGGCAGCCAGCCCCTCAGCCGCGGATGACGCCTGAACCGCAGCAGGCAGCCGCCGTACAGGCATCATCTCCGGCGCCTCAGGTACAGCAGGCACCGGCGGCACCGGAAATCTCCGATGATGACGATGACCTTCCATTCTGATCTGACAACAACATAAAAGCACTATACAATGAAACTAGATGTAGTTCTCGGTCTCCAGTGGGGAGATGAAGGCAAGGGAAAGATAGTCGATGTCCTCGCAGGCCAGTATCCTGCAGTGGCAAGGTTCCAGGGCGGGCCGAACGCCGGACATTCTCTCCATTTCGAAGGAAAGAGTTTTGTACTGAGGTCGATACCATCAGGTATCTTCAGGGAAGATGCCATAAACATAATCGGGAACGGTGTCGTTCTCGACCCTGTCACATTCAAGGGCGAATGCGAGAACATTGCAAAGACCGGAGTGCCTGTAAAGGAGAGGATCGTGGTCTCCAAGAAGGCTCATCTTATACTGCCTACACACAGACTTCTCGATGCGGCCAACGAGGCGGCAATGGGCAAGGGCAAGATCGGATCGACTCTCAAAGGCATCGGTCCTACATACACAGACAAGATCAGCCGTAACGGACTCCGCGTGGGAGACATCCTGGCCCCCGATTTCAGGGACAGATTCAACCGGCTGAAAGAAAGACATATACGCCAGCTCTCGCAGCTCGGATACGAATGCGATCCGGAAGCGGAGGAGGCTGCATTTATGGATGCCGTGGACTTCCTGAGAGGCTTCAGGCTCGTGGACTGTGAATATTTTGTCAACGATACACTTAAGACAAAGGCAATCCTGGCAGAAGGAGCACAGGGATCGATGCTGGATGTGGACTACGGATCATACCCGTTCGTCACATCATCCTCGACCATCTGCGCAGGGGCCTGCACGGGTCTCGGGGTCGCTCCATCAATGATAGGCCACGTATACGGTATCTTCAAGGCATACTGCACACGCGTAGGGAGCGGGCCGTTCCCTACAGAACTCTTTGACGAGACGGGAGAGAAACTGAGGAAGCTCGGAAATGAATTCGGAGCCGTCACCGGAAGACCGCGCCGCTGCGGCTGGCTTGACCTGGTGGCACTGAAATATGCCGTAATGCTCAACGGAGTCACCGACCTTATAATGATGAAGTCCGACTGTCTCGACTCCTTCAGCACGATCAAGGTCTGCACCTCATACAAGGTGGATGGAAAGGAGACGGACCAGGTGCCGTTCGACACGTACGCCAGCATAGAACCGGTATATACAGAGTTCAAAGGCTGGAACGCAGACCTGACCTGGTGCAGAAAAGAGGATGACCTTCCTGAAGAATTCAGAAGCTATATCAGATTTATGGAAGACTATCTCGGAGTGCCTGTGAAGATCATATCGATCGGGCCTGACCGTGATGCTACAATTATGAGATAAAAACGGATACCGGTAATAAAACTTAGACACAATGGCTGAAACTCTTAGAAAATTCCTGAACGACAGTCCTGTCGCCAGGTGGACGGCACTGGTTCTCATCGCTCTGATGATGTTCTTTGCCTATATGTTCGTGGATGTAATGTCCCCTCTCAAGTCACTGATCGAGAGCGCAAGAGGCTGGGACAGCGGGGTGTTCGGGACTTATGCCGCCGCAGAATACATACTCAATGTATGCGGTTTCCTCATCATAGCAGGCATCATCCTGGACAAGATGGGCGTAAGGTTCACCGGAACCCTGTCGGCATCGCTTATGGTCATAGGAGCCCTCATCAAATATGTCGGGATAAGCGACTGGTTCCAGACCACCGCCTTCTGCGGCTGGCTCGACAGCTGGTGGACAGCAATGCCCGGCAGCGCAAAAATGGCGGCATTCGGCTTTATGATATTCGGATGCGGATGCGAGATGGCTGGTACAACTGTCTCCAAGGCGATAGCCAAATGGTTCAAAGGCAAGGAGATGGCTCTTGCGATGGGGCTCGAGATGGCTATAGCGCGCCTGGGAGTGTTCGCAGTGATGTGGCTTTCTCCGGCAATTTCCGGAATGTTCGACAGTTCGGTAGTGGCTCCTGTGGCATTCTGCACGTGCCTTCTCCTTATAGGACTTATCAACTTCATTGTGTTCTCCGTGATGGACACGAAGCTCGACAGACAGCTGATAGCTGCAGGAGAAGCCACGGAAGAGAAGTCTCCGGAAGACGAATTCCACATCAAGGATCTCGGCAAGATATTCTCCAGCAAGATGTTCTGGCTTGTCGCCCTTCTCTGCGTACTGTATTATTCCGCTATCTTCCCGTTCCAGAGATATGCACCGAACTTCCTTGAAGTGACACTCGATGTGGATTCCGCGACAGCTGCCCAGCTGTTCAGCTGTTTCCCTATCCTCGCGATGTGCCTGACGCCGCTGCTCGGTATCTTCCTTGACCATAAGGGGAAGGGGGCCTCGATGCTTATGGCCGGAGCCATCATTATGATAGTATGTCACCTCAGCTTTGCATTCATCCTGCCGGTATTCCCTCACAAATGGTTCGCCGTACTGCTTATCGTAGTTCTGGGAGTGAGTTTCTCGCTGGTGCCTGCAGCCCTGTGGCCGAGTGTTCCAAAGATTATCGACGAGAAGATACTTGGAAGCGCCTACTGCCTGATATTCTGGGTACAGAACATCGGACTGTGTCTCGTGCCTCTTCTTATCGGTGTCGTGCTCAATGCTACAGGAGGATATCTTGTCCCTATGGTCATTTTCTCATCTTTCGGCATACTTGCATTCATTTTCAGTCTTCTGCTGAAGATAGAGGACAGGAAGAAAGGGTTCGGGCTGGAACTTCCGAATATCAGAAAAGAGGAATCCGGGACCGGTGATGACAGCGGCAGATAGGATATGAAGGGAGACATCAGATCCGACATAAGGACAAGCCGTACCGCCTGCTGGATCGCGCTCGCGTGTCTGGTGGTGCCGATGTTCGCATCGTATTTCTTCGATGATATGTTCTCGACACTTTCCCAGATATTCCAGCATCCTGAAATGCTGCAGCTCGGCTGGGACAGTGAAGACTACGGTTTCTATGCCGGAGGCTATTCCTTCCTCTGCGTATGCGGAGGGCTCGTGGTATGCGGAGTCCTTCTGGATCTATTCGGGGTCAGAAAAGTCGGGTCCGTCTTTGTCGGACTGATGATACTGGGGGCCGGACTTGTTCTGTATGCGCTGACATCCGGTCTTGCTCCCGATGCATCCCTGATCATAGCATATATAGGCTGCATGCTGTTCGGACTGGGGAGCGAGATTGCAGGGGTGGCGGTCACAAGATCGATAGCGAAATGGTTCAAGGGACGCAATATGGCCCTTGCCATGGGGCTGCAGCTTTCCATTGCGAGGATGGGCACTGCGGCCGCATTCATAATATCTCCCGTGCTTGTGGCTGAAAAACCGTACGGCGAGATATATACACTGCTGGAGACAGCCCGTCCTGCAATGTTCGGGCTATGCCTGCTTCTGGCAGGAGGAATCCTATGGGGCATCTTCGTAGCTATGGATGCGGGATTCGACAAGGCTGCGGGGCTGTCTGCAGCAAGAGGGAGCGTAAAGGATGAGGACAGGTTCAGGTTCTCCGACATCATCAGAGTGCTCACCAACCCCCGGTTCATACTGATCGCGCTGCTGTGCGTATTCTTCTACTGCTGTATCATATCATTCAAGAAATTCGGGACTGCCATCGTCATTCCGAGATTCGATATGGATGTCGACTCCGCGAAGTGGATGATAACAATGATCCCGTTCTTTACCATCCTCTTCACCCCGCTTTTCGGGGCTATGGTGGACAAGGTCGGGAAAGCCACCGTCTGGATGATCACCGGTGCGGTCATGGTTATGTCAGCCCATATCATCATGGCATTCGCCCCGCAGGGTACAGCGTTCTACGGATACCTCGCCATATCCCTTCTCGGCATCGGATACTCCCTTGTGCCATCCGCAATGTGGCCGTCCGTCCCGAAGATCATTCCGGAAAGGAATCTCGGCACCGCGTATTCCCTGATATACTGGATACAGAATATGGGAATGCTGCTTGTCCCGATATTTGTCGGGCGGATATTCAAGCTGACAGTGACCGAAGCAGGGAACAGGGCTCAGGAGATAGCGGCTGCCGTCAGCGCGGAATACATTTTCATAGGGCTGGGCGCGGCGGCGATAATCACTGCCTGCCTGCTCATATTCTCGTCCCGGCATCATCCGGAACTTGAGATAGACATGCCTAACAGTAAAAGGAATGTATAGTCTTCTTGACAAGGTCAGCTACCCTGCCGACATCAGGGGATTCAGCACAGAGGAGCTTATGACACTCTGCGCTGAAATAAGGGACTATATGATCAGCTGCTGCTCCAGGAATCCGGGGCATCTGGGATCCAGTCTCGGAGCAGTCGAGCTGATTGTCGGAATCCATTATGTCTACAACACCCCGTTCGACAACATAGTGTTCGATGTCGGACATCAGGCATACGCGCACAAGATCCTGACAGGAAGGAAAGAACTCTTCCGCAAGAACAGGAAAAGCGATGGTATCAGCGGATTCCCGCGCAGGGAGGAAAGCGTGTACGATGTATTCGGCACAGGACACTCATCTACATCAATATCCGCTGCCCTCGGTCTCGCCCAGGCCGCCAGAATCAAGGGGACAGGGGCCAAGACTGTCGCCCTGATAGGAGACGGGGCACTGTCGGGAGGGCTCGCCTTCGAAGGTCTCAACAATGCAGGTATAAGCAAAAGCGACCTGCTTGTAATCATAAACGACAACAATATCTCCATCGACAAGAATATCGGGGCGGTACACGAGCATCTTCTCAGGCTCACCACACATCCAGCCTACAACAGGCTGAAGAAAGATATCTGGGACCGTATGGGAGCCGGACGCCTGAGAGACCTCATACAGAACATCGTCGTGACAACGAAGTCACATCTCGTCCAGGATTCCGGAGGGGATCTCTTCGAGGCTCTCGGATTCAGATATTTCGGCCCGGTGGACGGCAATGACATAGCCCAGGTGACAGATGCGCTCGCACGCCTCAGAGACATACCCGGCCCGCGCATACTCCACACGATCACGACTAAAGGGAAAGGGTACCCGCCTGCAGAGGAAGACCAGACCACGTGGCATGCTCCCGGCATGTTCGACCCGGAGACAGGGAAAAGGATAAAGGCAGATGACAGAAAAGAGAGCCGGTACCAGGATGTCTTCGGGGAAGTCCTGCTGGAACTTGCTCGGAAAGACAGCCGGATCGTCGGAGTGACCCCGGCGATGGCGAGCGGCTGCGGAATGAATCTGCTGGCATCGGAAATGCCGGACAGATTCTTTGACGTGGGAATAGCCGAGGAGCACGCTGTCACATTCTCCGCAGGGCTTGCAGCCGGAGGAATGAAACCTTTCTGCAACATCTATTCATCGTTCTCACAGAGGGCTTATGACCAGATCATACACGATGTCGCACTGCAGAATCTCGGAGTCGTGATATGCCTGGACAGAAGCGGACTGGTAGGAGAAGACGGAGCCACCCATCACGGCAGTTTTGATATGGCCGCATACCGGAGCATCCCCGGATGCACCATCGCCGTACCGAGAAACGAGGTGGAACTGAAGAATATGATGTTCACTGCATCTATGGCCGAAGGCGGTCCGTTCATAATAAGGTATCCGAGAGGTTACGGGGAAGGGGAAGACTGGAGGCAGGCAGACTTCAAGGAAATTCCGGAAGGACTGTCGGAACAGATGCTGGAAGGAGAAGATGTAGCGGTGATCGCTGCAGGTCCGGTAGCCAACAGGGCATACGATGCCGCGCTCGAATACAGGACAAGATACGGAAAGAATCCTGCCGTATATAATATAAGGTACATAAAGCCACTGGACACTGATATGCTGTCAGAGGTGGCAGGAAGATACAGGACCATCATTACAGTAGAGGACGGCTGCACCGCCGGGGGGCTGCACGGAGCTGTCACAGAATACGTCGCTTCAAGGGAGAGGCCGGTTTCTGTCAGGGCGATCGGAATTCCGGACAGGTTCATCGGGCAGGGAACACAGACTGAACTGAGGTCGATATGCGGGCTGTCGGAAAATGGTATCTATTCGGCAATCTGCGATGAAATGAGAAAATCATAAAAAAAGGGGAAAAAGTTTTGGAGATTAAGAATAAATATCTATCTTTGCAATCCCTTTTGTGAAAGCACTGGCAGCACAACAAAAGGAAATGCCGATGTAGCTCAGTTGGCTAGAGCACGTGATTTGTAATCTCGGGGTCGTGGGTTCGACTCCCTCCATCGGCTCAAAAGTTCTTTGATCAGAAATTTTTGAAGTTTATTTCAGAGCGAGTCCAGGCGGGGCAGAAGTCCAACGAAGGAATCGCACGAAACAACAGAGATTTTTGAAGTTTATTTCGGAGTGAGTCCGAGGCGGACGAGTGACGAGGAAAGGAGTTGCCTTGCGGCAATGACTGACCGAGGATACGAAGTCCAACGAAGGAATCGCACGAAAGAAACGAAAAAACGGGAGAATACCAGAGTGGCCAAATGGGGCAGACTGTAAATCTGCTGGTTTATACCTTCGGTGGTTCGAATCCATCTTCTCCCACAAATTCAGGCGAAGTCCGACGCAGGAATCGCCCGAAAGAAACGATGAAGTTTAAGATCTGAAGTTTGTTTCGGGATG
>JADIMI010000046.1 GCA_017694845.1 Candidatus Cryptobacteroides intestinavium | reverse complement strand
CCATCAAGAAGTACGACAAGGAATTCGGTCTCTACACCCTCGGGTTCCCGAACAGGGAGGTCGAGGAGGGGTTCCTGAAATTCCTGATGCCGTATTACGCCAAAAGCGACAGGACAAAGTCCGGATTCGAGATCAAGCGTTTCGTGGATGACGTGGAAAAAGGGGACATAGACGGATTCATGGAGAGGCTCCAGAGGTTCCTCGCAGACTGCCCGTACGAGATGGCCAGGGATGTCGAGCTCCACTACCAGAACGTGCTGTTCATCGTGTTCCGACTCGCCGGACTCTACACCAGGGTGGAGTACCATACCTCCCGCGGAAGGATAGATATGGTCGTGCAGACCGCGGACTACGTATATGTGATGGAGTTCAAGCTCGACGGCTCGGCCGAGCAGGCCCTGCAGCAGATCAAGGAGAAACAGTACGACCTCCCGTTCGCCGCGGACTCCCGCAAGGTATTCCGCATCGGGGTCAACTTCAGCTCCGAGACCCGGAACATCGACTGCTGGATTGTAAGATAAACAGTCCTGCTACCATTTCCGTATGCCGTCTATGTCATAACGCAATATCTTCTCCGTAGCAGCATCAACTATATACTTGCGGCAAGTATATCCGACAAATCCGCAATATACAGATGATGCGGATCATTGAACGGACAGGCATACAAAATATTTGACTTCGGATCTATGGTAAAAGTAGTAAAACTTTTATCAAATATGAGTCTGTGAAGCAGTTCACAATCCCAGCTCCAGAATTGTATCTCTGTCATTCCCCCTCTGTCCCTGCCTTTTATCTTATCCAGATAAGGGACTGCGATATAATCTTCAGTCGCCACAGGATCAGAATTAAATGCCATATATGATCCCCTTGACGCAGGTTCGTATGCTCCTGGCTCACCATCAAAATCAAGAGTTCTTTCATATAACAATTCTCCGTCCTGACTGATTATGTGTATTTTCCTGAAATATAAATAAAAGGCGGCAAATCTGTCTCCAGACGGATGCGGGACCGTATATTTGTTGTATATAAACGCTTTCATCATATCTGAATCCGGAGACCACTCCGGATACGGACATATTTCAGTACGCTTGCCGGATTGCTTGTCATACCTCAAATATTCGTATTCATCGCTATATAGATTGATGTTAAGATAGCAGTCTTTCAGTTCAACCATACCGTTGAATGCATCACTGGCTGTAGACACCTGAGCCTTTGTCAAGACCTTAGTCAAACAGGAATCGATGACAACGGTCTTGACTGCTCCATCGCCATCTGCAACCCGGAATCCGTTTTCACATGGAACAAAACTCCGCCTGTCTATGTGTATAAAATCATCCGGTCCCCTGCCGATATGACCTGTACGGCACCCTTTCCCATCAAAAGGCAAAGGGAAGACGGTAAAAATACCTTCTTCCTCTTTCGGCTGATAGACCACAAGATTATTCCCTGCCACAAACAGTCTATCCGGCATCAGCAGTTCCTTATCTATCGCCGCTGTCTGCATAGAGACACTGTCCGTCACGGACATATAGTCCATCTTCACTTTGTTTTTCGATTCGCTGCAGGAAACCAGTATGGAACATATTGACACCCAACCCGCCAATCGACATATAATTTTTTCGTACATCATTATGAAATTATCTTAATATTAATTTTTTAGTTGTTTATGATAACTCACCCGCCAATACAATACCTATATATCTCTGAATACATTGTTTCCCTGTCTACGGTAAGAGCGTACAATGACTTATCATCATCCCTGACATAAAAATTATAGAAAGGCCTGTCCAGAATATATGTGGCGATGCAATCCCCGTCCCAATCATACACCTCTATCCTGTCATTGTAATACGGAGGGTAGCCCTTGTAGTTGGCCGGGACATACCGACCATCCTCTATCATATATTCAAGAGGACTTATATAAATCAGGGAATCTGTGGCAAACGCATATACTCCCCGCCTGGATTTCGGTGAACGTATCGCATTCATTCCATCCGGAGCCGCCTTATATACAGGAAATTCGCCATAGATCAGCTTTTCTGCCGGAGTGCCTGATGAAAAATCCAGAATCGACACATACCGTCCTTCGCTACAGGCATACACGATTTTTGAACCGCTCGCAAAAATCTTTGACGCATTCATATACAATGCCTGTTTGGAGATGATACTGCCATTATACTTGTCTTGCGGCCACCAAGACAATGGAGTGACACTTATATCAACTCCTCTGGTTATTGAAGACAGTATATTTGGCTGGCCATACTTATCCCCCAGAACGATGTACTGCCCTTGCAAGACATCAAAATCGCCTCCCATCGGTACATCAGCCGCTTCCGATATATCCTCGTATCGCCAAGCGGACTTGTCATCTGTCCTGCACACAGGAATCGTTATGACCCCCTGTATACCGACCGGAGTATATGACATGGCATAGAGAGTATCGGCTCTGCTTTTGACGGCACATTGGTTCACTTCGAACGGGCCTCTCCCGATATGCAGAAATTCATAAGAGTCTCCCGGATGTCTCTGGTTGTAAATCTTCAACTTGCGGAGATCGGAAAGAAGGTGGGCAACAAGGACTGTATCGTTCGCATACACTATCTCAAAAAGAGTCTCTTCCGAACCTATGTCTATCTGCTCTCCAGACAAGAATACAGGTTCCGGAATCCTGTCCTCCCGTACAGAACAAGAGGCCAGGATCATTATAATAATAACAATCGCTAAAAGCATCAATTTCGTCATTTGGAAGAGCCTCATAACGCTCTATTATTTTTTAGTTATTAACGATGCAAAGTTACGGAACCTATTCTGAATCATCAAAAATTTCGTCTGACACTTTAAACTGTAACTTATTGAAAATCAGATACCATTTTTACAACTTTCTGACACTTGCCTCAATATCTCTTTTCAGTATGTTCCGGCACAGGATTTCGGACAGACGGAACCTTACAGGCGAGGATTCCGCGTCAGGCTCAAATATATTTTGTGTGAAATTTTTACTATATTTGGGCATTATGGGAAAGCTTTATCCGGTAGGTATACAGAACTTCGAGAGCCTGCGTAGGGACGGGTTCTTCTATGTGGACAAGACAGCCCTTATGTACCGGCTGGTCACGACAGGCAGGCACTATTTCCTCAGCCGTCCGAGAAGGTTCGGCAAGAGCCTGCTCATCAGCACGCTCGAGGCATACTTCCAGGGGAAGAGGGAGCTCTTCGACGGGCTGGCTGTCGCCTCCCTCGAGAAGGAGTGGAAGCGGTATCCGATCCTCCACCTCGACCTCAACATCGGGAAATACGACTGCCCGGACAGCCTCGATGGGATGCTGAACAGAAGCCTTGAGGAATGGGAGGCCATATACGGGAGCGACAAGGCGGAGGTATCGCTGGCTCTGAGGTTCGCGGGGGTGGTCAAGAGGGCTGCCGCAGCGACCGGGGAGAGGGTCGTCATCCTCGTGGACGAATATGACAAGCCCCTCCTCCAGGCTATAGGGAACGAAGAGCTGCAGCAGGCTTTCAGAAGCACCCTCAAGCCTTTCTACGGGGTCCTCAAGTCAATGGACGGATACATCCGCTTCGCACTCCTCACAGGGGTCACAAAGTTCGGCAAGGTCAGCGTCTTCAGCGACCTCAACAACCTTATGGATCTATCTATGGATGAAAGATACAC
>JADIMI010000045.1 GCA_017694845.1 Candidatus Cryptobacteroides intestinavium | reverse complement strand
AGAAGAAAAGGACAGCCACAGCACATATAAAGCTCAGAAGAATCTCGGGAATGACCGCATCGTTCACCCCCGAAAGGCCTCCATATTCGACTGTAAACCCTTCCGGCAGTCCCGGCTCAAGCCTCTCACTGACAAATTTCTCTATCTTTCTCATCGCCTCGGGCTGGCTCCTGCCCATTATCATATCGGCATACACAGTGACTGTCTGCACACCTCCGATATGAGGTATGGTCTCGGGCTCCCAGCCAGGATTGACGGAAGCCACCTGGCGCAACGGCACGGATACACCGGGGACGGAAGTCGGTATCATCTGATTGCCTACCGCATCGTATGACATACTGTCCGTCACCGCATTGCTGTAGAGAGTGACAGGTATGCCATCATCACCTTCCCAGACTGTAGCTATGGTCCGCCCGTTGAATATGCCCGACAGGGACATTGACAGCATGGTCCTGTTGATACCGAGCCTTGCCGACTCATCCGCATCCATATCGACCTCCACTGTCGACACATATTCATCAAAGTCACTGTGCACCCATTTCATCAGATCGGTCTGGGCCGCCATATATGCACGCAGGGAGTCCGAATAAGGCTTCATCCGGTCGACCGTACCTCCCTTGAACGTCACCGCCACAGGGGCCGTGACTCCCTGGTAGTCCATCTGCTTGAAGCGGATCTGCGCCTCCGGGAACCAGTTCTCATATTTCGTCCCGTACTCCTCCAGCACCTCTTCGGTCCCCTTGGATGTCCTGGTATTGACTAGGAACTGGGCGAAATTCGCTCCCGGCTGCTTCGGAATATATGTAGCGTGGAACCGCGGAGCGCCTGTCCCGACAAACGCCGTCACCGACTCCACCCTCTCATCCGCAAGCAGGATATGCTGCAGCGAATCGCTCACAGCCTTCGTCCTGTCAAGCCCGGACCCTGCATCGAGGTATATCTCCACCGCAAAACAGTCCCTTTCCGCCATCGGCATCATCTGGATATTGAGCTGCAGGAACATCAGCACCCCGAGAATCACGGCAGCCACTCCTGTCCCGATAGTGACATACGGGTGTCGGAAGCAGACAGCCTGCATCCTGTCGTAGCCTCGCTGCAGCAGATCGAAGAACCTGTTCTGTATCCTTACGAAACGGCTGTCGCCTGTCGCCCTTGCCGTCTTGATATATTTCACCTCCAGAGACGGTACCACAGTCACGGCATAGACCAGGGATGTACCGAGGGAGAATGCGATTATCCACGGAAAACTCTTGACAAAATCCCCGAGATATCCTGTAATTATACCGATTATCGGGAAAAACATCAGTCCTATGGCGGACGTGGCAAGCAGCATCGGTGGGAAGAGCTCCTTGGCGCTCGCACAGGCTGCATCGACACGGTCCATTCCCCTGCCGAGCTTGTCCATATACCCATCCATTGTGATTATGGAGTCATCCACAATCATTCCAAGCACCACTATCAGGGCCGCCAGGGTCACCGTGTTGAGATTCATACCTGCGACGAACATTATCCCTATCGCGACCGCGGTACATACAGGGACCCCTGAACTCGCAATGAGAGCCGACCTGACCGGAAAGAGAAGGAGCATCACAAAGATCACCACCAGCATAGAGATGACAAGATCCCTCAGGAATGACCATACGGAAGTCCCGACGACTTTCGGCTGGTCGGTCACCTTCGACACCTTGACGCTGTCGGGAAGATCCGCCCTGAATTCAGCGAGGACATCATCCAGCTCCCTTCCGAAAGCCACTATGTTGTTGTCCGGACGCATCTCCACAGAAATGATCAGAGCAGGATGACCGTTATAGTTCACGAGGGATTCCGGCTCCCTGTACCGGCGTTCGATGTCAGCTATATCCTTCAGCCTTATGACATTGCCCTGTCTGTCGGCGTAGACGATCTTCTCCGCCACCTCCCTTTCGCTGTTCACAAGGCTTCCGATATGGATCGGCGAACTGGCATACCCGGTCTTGAACTTCCCGCTGGAGGACATCATCCCTGCTGTCTGGTAGTCAAGCATCAGCATTGACGGGCTTATCCCGTATGCAGAAAGTTTCTCCATATCCAGATGTACGGCGATCTCCTCCTCCTGAGCGCCATAGACCGTGGCCTTTGCAAGGTCCGGTATCTGATGAAGCCTGTCGCACAGGTCATCTGCATATTCCTGCAGTTCCGTATAGCTCTTGTCCGAAGACTCCACTGTTATCAGCGCCGAGGAGACGGAGCTGAAATCATCCAGCACGGCCACAGCCAGGACACCGGGAGGCAGAAGCTTCTTCTGCTGGTTGAGACTGTGCCTTATCTTGGACCAGACTTCATCTTTCCTGCTTGCCGGGGAATTGAGCTCCACATAAATATAGCATATCCCGTCCCTGGAATAGGAATAGGAGCTCCTGTCCACTTCAGAAAACGAGAACAGCAGGTCTTCGAGCGGCTTTGTCAGCTGTGTCTCGACTTCCGACGCGGAAGCTCCGGGATAGATCCCCACTACAAGGCCTTCCTTGATCTCGAATGTCGGGAACTCGTCCTTGTTGATGACCGCCAGTCCGTAGATTCCGACGGAGACAAGCAGGAAGAGGATCAGATATACGATCTTCTTGTATCTGATCGTCCCTCTTATGAACTGTCCTTCCCCGCGCATCACTCCACAACTTTAACAGCCATACCTGAGCTCACCTTCCGCGCTCCCTCCACTATCAGCAGATCTCCGCTCTCCAGCCCGGACTCGACTGTGACACCGTCACCGGAAAAACCTCCGATGACCACGCTCCTCTTCTCCGCCCTGCCGTCCCGCACTGTCCACACATAGCGTCCATCCATACCTGTCCGCACTACAGAGGCAGGTATCACTATCCCGCTGTCCATCTCTTTCACCGTGACCTTGCAAACCATTCCCGGCATCAGCCCCTCGACCGGAGCATCAGGGACAAGAGTGCAGCTGTAGCTGTGCGAGACAGCGGATGCAGAAATCCCCTTGACCGTGACCCTGGCATCATATATGGAATCACCCAGTGCAGGTACCGTCAAAGACATACGCATCCCCACACTTATCCCTCCTATCTCGGATTCCGGGACTGAAAATGAAATCTCCGCCGAAGATATGTCCATTATTCTGGCAACGGGCTCGGACATATTCAGTTCCACGCCTTCATCCACATAGACATTGCCTACCACACCGGAAAACGGAGCCTTTATGGTACAGTCATCGTACGCCTGCTGCGCCGCCCTTGCAGATGCCTCCGCCTGGGCCAGCTTCGTCTTCACCTCGACCCATTTCACTTCCGCCATACTTCCTTTCTCGTATACGGACTTAGCCCTCTCGTAACCATCTCTCGCCTGTTCAAGCGAGGCCAGAGACATATCCCGCATACTGGCCACATTCTGAGAGCTGACAGTCCCTATCACATCCCCCTTGTCGACATACTGTCCCTCACGGACAGGCAGCAAGACCAGAGTCCCGGCATAGCGGGATGAAACGACAGAAGACCTGGACGCCCTGACAGTCCCGATATACGTATCCGATCCGAAACTGTCTGCCGACCGGACGACAACCGCCTTCACCGGGACAGGATCCCGGTCTTTCTCCGCCTCTCCACCGGCACCGCCGGTATGTGAACATCCATACAGAGACAGAAAAGCCGATGCCGCACACAGTACGGCCACCGGCCGGACACAGTAGAACCTCTTTCCCATATCCCGTCAGTTTTCTTTTGCCCAGCAGCTGATATCGCTGTCCACTATCTCATATTCCACACCATCGACGGTGTAGGTCCCGGTGTACTCTATCCAGAACAGAAGGGCATCCGTATATCTTTCCGCATATCCGCTGACGGTCACCGCTGCCTCAGGCAATGCAGTGCCGCCAATCGCACTGTCATCCTCGACCGGAATCACCAGACGCCTCGTAAACGGCGTTATCGTCAATGTCCTGCCTTCCGCTACGGCATTGAATGTAAGCACGCTTCCTCCGACTATATTCATTGCCACGACCATATCTCCGGAATTCCTGTCTGTCATAACAACATCCAGCTGACCGTTTTCATCAATCAGGGAGATGACAGTCTGCTCTGCGCCTTCATCTCCGGATGGCCGCACCGTCACAGTGCCGCTTGTCTTGAATGTATAGTTCCCTTTAAAACGCGGAGCGCCTTCCTTGGTGCAGGCCACCGCCATACACAGCACCGCTGACAGGCATACGCCTAACCTGAAAATCCTGTTCATATCCTCTCCTCCTGTCCTGTCACTCTGCCGTTTTCCGGAAGTCTCGGGTTCCTGTAGATAAGAATCTCTACCATCGCCTCGTATGTCGACCTGACAGCATCCCTGTCATCTGTCACGAAAAACTGTATCTCGAGACCCTTCAGAATATTCTCGAGCATCTTCGCGAACATATCCGGATATACCCTGTCTGTGAAAATCCCCTCTTTTAGCCCTCTCTCCCCTATAGACTTGAAATAGCGGTATTCCCACTCATCAAAGTCTTTCCTGATCGTATTCACCATATAGGCCACCTCACTGTAGGACTGATTGATGATCCTGTCCTTCATATAATTGCTGTATATCGGCATCTTAAGCATACCTTCCATCCTGGCCATAAGATATTTGGACATACATTCCGCATCTTTGCCGGCATATCTCTCCCGGACCTCTTCAAGGTTTTCCCTGAGAGCCCTGAACTCGTCCTCCATCACGCTTCTGTAGATAGACAGCTTGCTGTCAAAGTGATAATAGACCGACGCCTTGGCCTTGTGAGCCAGTTTCGCTATCTGGTCTATAGATGTCTTCTCGTAGCCCAGACGGCCGAAGAGGTCTGACGCAGATTCCTTTATGCTTGACCTCACTCTTTCTACATTCCTCATAAAATCATTACTTTTCGAACAAAATCGTTTTTACGTACAAAATATATGCCGCACATTGACGTTTTTCACCGCGCAGGCACTTTCAGCCTTGCAATTCACAGTCCCCAACAGTACGTATCTTTAACTTTGTTATCGCGGACGGCCTTCCGCAACAGATTCTTCGCTGGAGCTCAGAATGACAATGCTGAGCTCAGAATGACAATGCCGCGCTCGGAAGGGAGTGCAGAAAGCGGAAGGGAGTGCGGGAAACGACTGTCCCCGGCACCTTGGTCATATCCGGTACCGGGGACAGGTATATCCGTATATCATTGTCTGCAGCAGACCACCGCCGCATAGACAGTGACGTTATCTGACAGGAGTGAATTTCGCTGCGAATCCACCGCCGGGGGCAAGGTGCACACCAAGACGGAAAGTATTGTTGTCAGCAGCCTTGAGGACATATTCAGACTTACGGTAGTCGCATCCTGCCCTGTCTGCGTTCACCCCATCGGTGAAGATCTCGACAGTCCATTCCCCATCTCCGAGCACCTGGAGAAGGTCTACCTCCATATCGCGGGCATCCCAGTTCGTCATTCCTCCTACATACCATACATCCCCCTTTCTCTTGGCTACAGCTACGTATTCTGCCACCTTGCCGTCAAGAGGAACAATCTCATCCCATACGGTAGGGACTTCCGAGATGAACTCCAGACATTCAGGCTCCTTCATATAGTTGCTCGGAGAATCGCAGAGCATAGTCAGAGGAGAGTTGAACACGATATATTCAGCCAGCTGACGGCATCTTGTACCCTGGCTCATAGCCTCGCTGTTGACCGGGCGGTAGTTGCCCCTAGATGCATTGCGCATTGCGCCCTGAGTATAATCCATAGGGCCGGGCACCATCCTGATGAACGGGATAGTCACATCGTATGTCACCTGATCCACGTTCTCTCCGCTCCATTTCATCTGCTCGAGGCCATGCACTCCTTCATAGTTCACCACGTTAGGATATGTCCTGTCAAGTCCGGCCGGCTTGTAGGTCCCGTGGAAATCCACCAGCAGATGATACTTCGCCGCAGTCTCGGCCGCACGGCGGTGGAAATCCACCATCATCTGGTCATCCCTGTCCATGAAGTCGATCTTGAACCCTTTCACACCCATCTCCGAAAAATAACGGCAGACATTCTCCATATCCCTGTCGAATGCCCAGTAGCCGGCCCAGAGAATGATACCGACATTGCGCTCACGTCCGTACTCCACCAGTTCCTCGAGATCGATCTCCGGAACCACCTGCATAAGATCAGCCTTCAGGTTCACAGCCCAGCCCTCATCGAGGATGACATATTCGATACCGTGTTTTGAAGCGAAATCGATATAGTATTTGTACGTATCATTGTTGATGCCTGTCTTGAAGTCTACGCCTGTGAGGTTCCAGTCGTTCCACCATTCCCAGGCTACCTTCCCCGGACGCACCCAGCTGTAGTCGGAACCCTCCGCCGCCGGAGTCGCCAGCCTGTATGCAAGCCTGTTGGCAAGCAGGTCCTTGTCCTCGGCGGACACTGCGACTATCCTCCACGGGAAAGATGTGGCTCCATCATATTTCGCGATATAGTCCTCCCTGCTCCTGACCACCATCTGAAGCATATTGTGTCCTCCCTGCTCCATTTCCTTTGGATAGCGGGCGTAGCTTCCTTCAAGAGAAGTGTCACCGTCACCGTTATAGAGATACATCCCCGGATAATTCATCAGGTCCGTCTCCATAATGCAGAGCTTGACACCCTCCGGAGCCTCTACAAGCAGAGGAAGGAACGCAAGGCGGGCACTGTCCCACTCAGATACCCTGATATGGCTGTAGGTGTTCTCGAAAGAGTTGAAATACTGCGTCTCGAAATTGTCGGTATAGTCTCTCACATACGGCACATACATCGACCAGTCATCCGGCAAGGCGAACTCTGCCTGTTCAGAGACCACCTTGAACGGGGTCTTTGACCTGGAAATGAACCTGTATGCCACTCCATCGTCAAATGCCTTGAAGACGAGGTCGCATTCCTTGAACTTGAAAGTCAGGGAATTGTTGTCATCCTCGCTTCCTTTTGCAGTACGGAACTTCCCCGTGCCGTAGACTGTACCGTCCTCAAGAGTCATAGAGACCCTGGAAGGGGTCAGAAGGCATGCCCCGTCACGGTAGAGAGACCAGGAGATTCCGTCATCCGCTGTAATCTTCACCTCGAGACCTCCGTCAGGCGAAGAAAGCGTGTAGTCTTTCGGTGCGGCAGTCGCCGCAGTTGCAACAGCGATTGCTGTCATTAGTACTAGTGTCTTTTTCATAATGGTATCATTAATGATTTAACGTTCATATTCCAAGCTTGTCTTTCATAGACCTGAGTATGTCGAAAGCCTGCAGAGGTGTGAGGTTATTGATATCCACATTCACCAGGTCATCCCTGAGCGAAGACAGGAGAGGGTCATCCAGCTGGAAGAACGAGAGCTGGAGAGAGCCATCGCTTTCCACCCGCCCTTCCCTGACATTGTGCGGCCGGGTCATCTTTCCCTTGCGCGTGCGGGCGATGCCATCATCCGTGGCATTGCCATCCGCTGTCTTCGAGGCATAATCCCTGAGCGAGCCTTCCTCCAGAGACTTCAGCGTCCTTTCCGCCGATTCTATCACCTGATGCGGCATTCCTGCAAGCCTGGCCACATGGATACCGAAACTGTGGGCGACTCCTCCTTCCTTCATCTTCCGGAGGAAAATGACATTCTTCCCCACCTCCTTGACTTCTATATGGTAGTTCTTCACCCTGTCATATATGCCTTCAAGGTCATTCAGCTCGTGGTAATGCGTCGCGAATAGGGTCTTGGCCCCATTACCGTATTCGTGGATATACTCCACTATCGCCCTTGCGATTGACATTCCGTCATAGGTCGATGTCCCCCTGCCTATCTCGTCGAGCAGGACAAGCGACCGGTCTGAAAGATTGTGCAGTATCATCGATGTCTCCAGCATCTCCACCATAAACGTGGACTCTCCCCTGGATATGTTGTCGGACGCACCTACCCTCGTGAATATCTTGTCAAGGTAACCGATCCTTGCCGATTCGGCCGGGACGAAGGATCCCGTCTGGGCCATCAGCGCGATCAGGGCGGTCTGTCTGAGCAGGGCCGACTTACCCGCCATATTCGGCCCCGTGAGGATGATTATCTGCTGCCTGTCGTTGTCGAGACAGACATCGTTGGGAACGAATTCCTCCCCGGCAGGCATCATTGTCTCTATCACCGGATGCCGTCCCTGACGGATGTCGAGGATATGGCTGTCATCCATCTCGGGCCGGCAGTAACGGTTGGATACAGCAAGCTCGGCAAAGCCTGCAAGCACATCCAGCCGTGCCAGTATCCTGCAGTTGGACTGGATTGCAGGGATATTCCTCTGTATCTCTGCTACAAGCTCGGCATACAGCCGCGATTCAAGTATATATATCTTCTCCTCGGCCCCGAGTATCTTCTGCTCGTATTCCTTAAGCTCTTCGGTTATATATCTCTCTGCATTGACAAGGGTCTGCTTCCTTATCCATTCCTGGGGCACCTTGTCCTTGTGGGCGTTGCGGACCTCGATATAATATCCGAATACATTGTTGTAGCTTATCTTCAGGGATGGGATGCCGGTCCGTTCGCTCTCCCGCTGCTGTATTGCAAGAAGCACATCCTTGCTGTGCGCCGAGATATCCCGCAGTTCGTCAAGTTCGGCATTGACTCCCGATGCGATCACCTGTCCCTTGCCGACAGCCGCGGCAGGGTCGTGGTGCATAGTCTTCTTCAGAGTATCCAGCAGCCCGGTACATCCATCAAGATGTGACATCATCCCATCAATGGCGGCCACACCGCTTCCGCTGCATATCTCCTTTATGGGAGCCGTCTGGTCAAGGCCTCTGGACAGCTGCATCACCTCACGCGGCGCGATCTTCCCGGCGGCTGCGCGGGAGACGATCCTCTCCATATCCCCCAGGTCACCGATACGCTCCTGAAGCTTCGCCAGCGCCGGCCTTTCACTTATGAAATGACTTACCACATCATATCTCGAGTTCAGTTCATCGAGATCCATCACCGGCATTGACAGCCAGGACCGGAGGAGACGCGCCCCCATAGGGGAGGAGCACCTGTCCATCACATCCACCAGAGCCGTCCCGTCCTTGCCGGCCGCGGAGCTGAAAATCTCCAGGTTACGGAAAGTGAACTGGTCCATCCAGACGAACGTGGCCTCATCTATCCTCGATATCGAACAGATATGCTTCAGTCCCGTATGCTGAGTCTGCTCCAGATAGACAAGCAGGGCTCCAGCCGAAGTAACTCCGAGAGGATACCTGTCGATTGCATACCCCTTCAGGGAATCCACCCCGAGCTGTCTCTTCAGTTTTTCTACAGATGATTCATATACGAACGCCCACTCTTCCAGTGTCGAGATATAATAATGGTCCCCGAACCGGTCTTTCACACCTTTCTCGTAGCCTCTCGGCACCAGAAGTTCCTTGGGGGCGAAAGACGAGAGGAGGGTGGCTATGTAGTCTATGGACCCTTCCGCCACCTGGAAAGTCCCGGTGGAGACATCCAGGAACGCAGCCCCGCACCTGTCCTTGTCGAACGTCAGGCCTGCAAGATAATTGTGCTCCTTCTGCTCAAGGAGCTGGTCATTGAACGCTATGCCCGGAGTGACAAGCTCGGTCACCCCCCTCTTCACTATTTTCTTCGTGAGTTTCGGATCCTCAAGCTGGTCGCATACAGCCACCTTGTACCCCGCCCTGACGAGCCGCGGGAGATAAAGGTCTATCGAATGGTGAGGAAATCCGGCCAGAGGCACGGAAGAGGCAGACCCGTTCGCCCTTTTCGTAAGCACTATTCCCAGAACCTTGCTGGCGATGAGCGCATCGTCAGCGAAGGTCTCATAAAAATCCCCTACCCTGAAAAGCAGCACAGCCTCCGGATACCGGGCCTTTACGCTGAAATACTGCTTCATCAGCGGAGTCTCTACTATCTTCTCATCTTTCATATAAGGACATCTGCCTGACAGTCCTGTTTTTCGGTTCCCGCAGGCGCAACTGCGCAAATTTACAACAAATTTTTCTTACATTTGGCGGTCAGAATAATGAAAAGGGCACTGATCATATCTTATTATTGGCCTCCGGCAGGAGGTTCCGGTGTGCAGAGATGGGTGAAATTCGCGAAATATCTGCCTGCAGAGGGCTGGCAGCCTGTCATCTACACCCCTTCCAACCCTGAACTGCTGGCCGTGGACAGGACACTCGCCGACGAGATACCTCAGGAGGCGGAAGTCATCAGGAGGCATATCTTCGAACCATACAGCGCATACCGACGTCTGCTCGGGAAAAAATCGGCCTCCGAAGGGGGAAGCGATGAGGTCAATCCGGTCAACTCGCAGAAAAAGACATTTCTCCAGAAGGCGCTGCTTTTCATCAGGGGCAATCTCTTCATCCCTGACCCGAGATGCTTCTGGATAAGTCCATCGGTAAAGTTCCTGAAAAAATACCTCAGGCGCCATCCTGTCGACATAATAATAAGCACAGGCCCGCCGCATTCAATGCACATAATCGGTATGAAACTCGCCAGAGCCACCGGCCTTCCGTGGATAGCCGATTTCAGGGATCCGTGGACAAAGCTGTTCTACTTCAAGCATCTCTCCCTTTCCAGATGGGCTGTCATGATACACAGGCATCTGGAGAAAAGTGTGCTCGACCGGGCCACGGCCATAGTCGCGGTCTCGCCCCTTGTACGGAAGGATTTCCAGACAATGACCGGGACAAGGGTCGAGCTCATTACAAACGGATATGACGAAAGCGATTTCGATGATGCCGTAGTGGAGCCTGACGGATATTTCAACATTACACATACCGGACTTTTCGCTGCGGACGGCAATCCGGAGACACTGTGGAAAGTCCTTGCGGACAAATGTGCAAATGACCCTGAATTCAGGCAGATGCTCAGGATAAGGCTCGCGGGAAAGACAGACAGGGAGGTGACCGGAGCCATCGAAGCAGCCGGCCTCGGAGGGCATCTGCGCGACAACGGCTACCAGCCGCACCCTGTCGCGGTAAAGGAACAGAAAAGCGCGACGGTACTGCTGCTTCCTCTGCGCAAGGAGCCTGAATACAGGGCGGTGCTGCCCGGGAAACTGTTCGAATACCTTGCCGCCGCGAGACCGGTCCTCGGAATCGGACAGACCGACGGAGCGATGGCAATGATCCTCGAAGAGACAAAGGCAGGCACAGTCGCAGACTGGGATGACTACAGATCCATAGCGGAATTCATAGACAGCTGCTGGCAGCATTTCAAGAAAGACGATACATATATACCATCCGAAGACATTTCAAGATTCTCCAGAAAAGCCCTTACCGCACGGATGGCCTCACTTATGGATGAACTGACAAAACAGGAAGCGAATGAAAAATAACGGAAAGACACTGAAAGAGATACTGATATATTTAGGGATCGGGGCGCTGTTCCTCGTGCTGGCATACGGATTTGTCCCTGATGTCCTGTCCGGCAAGGTCCTCAACCAGTCCGACACATCGGCCTGGAAAGGGATGACCAACGAACTGGCCCGGCACAATGCCGCCCATCCGGATGACAAGACTCTCTGGACGAACTCGATGTTCGGAGGGATGCCGACAGTCTCGATGTACGACGAATTCCACGGAGACTGGACCAATCCGCTGTACAAGGCTCTGATGACAGGAGCGAGACCGGCGAACTTCCTTTTCATATCTCTGATCGGAGGGTTTCTGCTGATGCTTGCATTCGGGGTGGACAGGTTCCTCGCCATAGCCGGGGCCGTGGCCATCACCTTCTGCTCCTACAACCTGCAGATAATACAGGTAGGGCACAACACCAAGATGCAGGCGATCGCATTTATGCCGTGGGTGCTTGCCGGACTGGTATTTACCTACCGGAGCGCTATGTCCTGTCTGTCGGAACGTAAAGCCAGGGAAGGAGAGTCATCAGCGGGAAAGACCGGAAACTGGAAGGAATGGCTGCCGAAGACAGTCCTCGGATCCGTCCTGTTCGCCCTGGCCCTCAGCTTCCAGATCAAGGCCAACCATCCGCAGATAACATACTACCTCGCCATCATAATTTTCATCTATGCAATAGTCTGCCTTGTATGGCTCTGCACCGATAAAGAAAGGAGACGCCTCGCGGGGCGGTTCTTTGCCGCATCCGCACTTCTTCTTGTCATCGGAGGGATCGGGATAGCGACCAACCTCAACAAGCTGATCCCTACCTACAGATATGCGGAATATTCGATGCGCGGCGGATCAGAACTGTCACCTGACTCGGACACACATAACGACGAAGGTCTTGACCTCGGCTACGCCACGGCCTGGTCATACGGGATAGAGGAGACACCGAACCTGCTTATCCCGGACTTCAACGGAGGGGCATCTTCCGGAGAACTGAAAGGGAGAAGTTCAGAGACATACAGGCTGCTCCAGAAATCAGGGCAGACCGGACTTGACCAGATAATGAAAGCCCTCCCTCTCTACTGGGGGCCGCAGCCTTTCACCGCAGGTCCGATGTATATGGGGGCCATTACCGTTTTCCTGTTCATTCTCGGACTGTGCCTGTACCGCGGCAAGGAGAAATGGTGGTTGCTCATAGCTACCGTCATAGCCATCATGCTCGCGTGGGGAAGCCATTTTATGTGGTTCACGAAACTGTGGTTTGAATATGCTCCTCTGTACAACAAGTTCAGGACTGTATCAATGGCCCTTGTCATCCTGCAGGTGACATTGCCTGTACTTGGATTTGTAGTGCTGGACAGGATCTTCAGATACGAATATGACATGCGGCAGATATTCCGGGCGACATCGACTGCATTTGCCGTCACCGCAGGTTTCTGTTTCGTATTCATTGTCTTCCCCGGACTTGCCGGTGACTTCAGGGGGGCGGCAGATGCCGGAATGCCGGAAATGCTGTCAGATGCGCTTGCAGAAGACAGACGCGGACTGCTGGTGTCCGATGCCAGACGCTCGTTCATACTGATCGCCCTGACTGTAGCCCTGCTTGCATTCCTCTTCATGTCAAAGAGGCTGACACCCGTATCCCGGAAGAATATCGCCGCCGGAGCCATCTGCCTTATGGTACTGTTCGACCTGTGGGGCGTCGGGAAAAGATATCTCAACAGCGACCATTTCGTCACAAAGAGGGATTTCAGCGGACAGTTCGCCCAGAGGCAGGTGGACAGGATGATACTGGAAGACCCGGACATCGACTACAGGGTGCTCGACATCAGCGTCAATACATTCAACGATGCCTTCCCGAGCTACTGGCACAGGTGCATCGGAGGATACAGCCCGGCAAAACTCCAGCGTTACCAGGACCTTATCGAAAGATACATAACCCCGGAGATCAATGATGTCATAGGGACCGTCAACGAACAGCAGACGATACAGGGGACCGAGGAAAACCTGCCGTATCTGCCGGCCGTGTCCATGCTGAACGGCAAATACATAATTGTCGGGGACGAATACGCTCCTGTAGTGAACAGATATGCTTTCGGAAACGCCTGGTTCGTGGACGGTTTCGTCCCGGCCGGCACCCCGGATGATGAGATAGCGCTCCTCGGAGAGGTCGACCTTCATACGACCGCCGTGATAGGAGATGACTTCAGCTGGGCCAGGGATGCCTTCCCTGCCAGCACTGGCGACTCTCCTGTCATTCTGAGCGACTCCCCTGTCATTCTGAGCGACTCTCCTGTCATTCTGAGCGGCAGCGAAGAATCTGATTTCATCCAGATGACACATTACGCCCCGAACGAACTGAGGTACACCTACCGCACCAGCCGTGAAAGGGCTGTCATATTCAGCGAAGTCTACTATCCATCCGGATGGACACTCACATCCAGACATATGGACGGAGACTCCGGCTCACCGACAGAGCTTCCGCTGTTCCGGGCAGACTGGCTTCTGCGCGGAGCGATTCTCCCTGCAGGGGAAGGCGAGCTTGTAATGAGGTTCGACCCGCCATCATACAGGACCGGAGAGGCTCTCTCCAGAGCATCATCAGTGACCTTGCTCCTTCTGCTCGTCCTTTCCGCCGGAGGCCTGGTCATAGCTGCCCGGAAACAGGACTGAACCATGCCCGCGACCCGCACCTTCATAACCGCAATCATCATAACAGCAGCGGCAGCTGCCCTCTGTGGCTGCCGGCACAATGATTCTACAGCTGCATTCGGGCTGGAAGCCGTCATATCCGAACAGAGAGACGGATATGTATGCAGCCTGGTCGAATTCAGTACCGGGCCGGACGAACGTGTGCGGGGATACCTTCTGGTCCCTGACAACGCCTCCGCCACAGACAAAGTGCCTGCCGTGATAATGCTGCACGACCACGGAGCCAGGTTCGACATCGGCAAAGAGAAGATCATCAGGCCGATGGCGCCGGAACATATTGTCAGATCCGCCGGACAATGGGCAGATAAATATTTCGACGGCGTGTTCTTCGGAGACCTCCTTGCAGCCAGAGGATATGCCGTCATTGCAGCCGATGCCCTCTACTGGGGGGAACGTTCATCCCCGGAAGCATATGAATGGTCGAGACTGTCTTTCGGAGACAGCCTGAATATGCAGAAACAGAGGATAAGGGAACTGAAACAGACCGTCTATGAAGGACAGCGGGACATCTACTCCGGATTTGAAGCCCGGGGGGAATGCTGGGCGGAAAAGATCCTGAAAGATGACATAGCGACTGCGGAGCTGGCTGCATCCCTGCCTTTTGTAGACACATCCAGAATATACGCTTTCGGATTCTCGATGGGGGCGCACAGATGCTGGCTCTTGAGCGCATTCTGCGACAGGATAAAAGGCGGGGCCGCGGTATGCTGGATGACAACGAAGTCCGCTTACGACAGTGACAATGCGTCCGACCTCTCTATGCGGATACCGTCCCTCCGCGACACAATGGACTTCCCTGATATATCCAGGCTGACACGGCCGAAGCCGATGCTGTTCATAAACGGAGAGGATGATCATCTGTTCCCGAAGGAAGCCGTATATGAAGCATTCGGCAGGATGCAGTCAGAATACGCCGGCTGCCCTCCCGGTACACTCCGCACATATTTCGTCCCTGGCGGCCACCACTGCGGCAGAGCCGTCCAGGACAGCGTGATATCATTCTTCTCCGGATTATGACCTGCGCCCCGTTGCTGAAACACCTCCTCCCGTACGTATTCAGCGAAGCGTAAGTTCCACTATACGGTCCGTATCATAAGGGATATCATTGACGTGAAGCAGTATCCCCTTTCCTTTGATGACATCGTATTCGACCCTGCTGCCATCATTGAGACATCTGGCGGAAACGACCTTTGAATCAAGAGGAAGATATAGGGCGTCATCGCTGAGGTCAAGTATATGTACATAAAGGATATTTCCTTTGCGTGTCGTGACTCCCCAGTCGTGAGGCGGTATGTCCCCTCCCCTGGTGCCATAGATGCTTTCACCGTAACGTTTCAGCCATTTCCCCATTTCCTTCAGCCGCTCCACCGCTGCAGCCGGCAGCCTGCCATCAGGCTGAGGACCGATATTCAGCAAGAGATTGGCATCCCGGCCTGCCGCCCGCACAAGATACCGTATCAATGTTTCAGCGGATTTGTAATCCTGGTCTGTGATCTTATATCCCCACATTCCGTTCATTGTCTGGCAGGTCTCCAGAGGAAGGCGGCTGATACCCTGATTCCCGGAATATCCGGCGGTATTCTCTCCCGGGAGATCCCTTTCAAAGATCTGGATATCTTCACCTTCAAACGGCACAAGATGATGATTGTTCCCTACAAGGCATGACGGCTGCAAAGAATGGATATGATCGTAAAGCTCACGGAGTCTCCAGTCAAAACCGGGATTCTGGTCCTGGTCCCATACACCATCGAACCAGATGGCTCCTACCGGACCGTATGACGTAAGCAGTTCTGTCAGCTGGTTCTTCATAAAAGCATAGTAATGCTCATAGCTGACAGCTGTCCCCGGCCGTCCCGTTCCTGCGCCCGTCCTTCCCCTTGGATAGTCATCACGATACCAGTCCAGAAGGGAGTAATACAGATGAAGCCGGACGCCCTGTCTGCCGCACTCATCCGCCAGAGCCTTGACCACATCTTTCCCGTATGGAGTCGCATCGACGATATTGTAGTCCGACTGTCCCGTATCCCAGAGAGAGAATCCATCATGATGGCGTGATGTAAGGCAGATATATCCGGCTCCGGACTCCTTTATCGCAGAGACCCATTCCCCGGCATCGAACCCGTGCGGATAGAATGCATTGGCCAGCTTTGCATATTCCTGCCAGTCAATGTTGTGCGTATTCATCGCCCATTCTCCGGCTCCCAACATCGAATACAGTCCCCAGTGCAGGAAAATCCCGAATCTTGCATCCTGGAACTCCTGTCTTGCCTTCAGGTTGGCTTCGGACGGGACATAGCCGGACTCCGACCGTGGAGCGGTCTGCGCCGATACCGCTGAAGAGACGGCGATCAGGACAATTGCCGCAATGACATTTTTCCATTTCATACAATACAGTTTAGAACTGTTAAAATTATAATTTTAATCGTATTTTTGCAACTATGGGAAGATACAGATTCATAGAATGCTGCTGCACCAGTGTGGCAGAAGTGAATGAAGCGGTCGCCGGAGGGGCATCCCGCATCGAACTGTGCGAGAACCTGGAGACCGGAGGTGTCACTCCATCCAGAGACCTGATCCGTGAAGTACTGTCCGTCTGCCCCCTGCCGGTCAATGTGCTGATCCGCCCGCGTGGAGGGGATTTCGTATTTTCTGACAACGAGACGTCCCGGATGATAGAGGACATAGTCTTCTGCAGACAGGCCGGAGCCGCCGGAATCGTCTCAGGAGCGCTGCTGGCGGATGGAAGTGTGGATACCGGGACTATGCATAAACTCATCTCGGCGGCAAGACCTCTCTCCGTGACATTCCACAGAGCCTTCGACTGCTGCAACGATCCTTACAGAGCCATCGAGGACATCATCGCCCTCGGCTGTGACAGGCTGCTGACATCCGGGCTCTCAGCATCGGCATTCGAAGGCAGGGAGCTGATCAGAGAACTCGTCACCATTGCAGGAGACCGGATTGTCGTAATGCCCGGAGCAGGAATACGGCCTTCGAACATCGCATATATCGACAGAGCCACCGGAGCCAGGGAGTTTCACGGTTCGGCTCATTCTGCCAATGGCCATACAGACCGGGAGACAGTATCACAGCTGGTCAATGACTGTCCTGAGCTGCTCTGAAAGCGATGTATTGTATCCCTGGGAATAAAAGACCACCCTGCCGAAACTGTCTGCAATGACAACCACCGGGAGCACTCCGGATTCTTTCATACATCCGTCATATATCATCTTCTGTATCCGGCCATCGGGATCAGTGCCATAATGCACATTGTCTATCCCCGAGAGATACTCCGACATCTTCCCGCAGGCCTCCTCATCCGCCCCTATGGCAATCAGGCTTCTACCCCATTCATCGAGGACATCCTCGGCAGCGGCAAGCTGCCGCAAAGCATGAACTGAAGGTTCGGAAAAATCCTTTATCAGGGCTATGGCGAAATATCCCCTCCCGGCAGTGGAAAGCACAGTCTGCAGATCCGACTGTCCGACCGGCAGATACGTCTCTTCCGCATTGATACTGCCTGTCACCGCTATGCCTCCTCCCCTATGGTTCAGCACCAGCGGGACTTCTGCAAGTCCATCTTTTCTTACATTGAAGAATTCCAGATGCGCGGACACATTCCCGCTCGCCATCCGTATCCCGGATGTCAGCAGATAATATCCCTCATCCACGGCATACGGCTCGGCCAGCAGCTCCTTCCAACATATTTCACTGTCCTCATCAAAAGTCAGCAGAGCCGCACTTCCCCCATCGACACGCGAAAGGGTGAAATGTCTGTAATACAACGGATTCCCAAGCCAGTCCAACGGATTGTATGTCGCCTTGACAAAACCTTGCGCCACACTTCCGGAAGCATCCTCTTCCCATTCCACATCTTCCCATCGTCCGTCCTCCCGATATTGGGTCTTCCCCGTCACCTCATCTATCCGCGCCTCTATCCCCTTGCTCCTGCAGGCTGCGACATAGAATATCTCCCTTGATCTCGAATCCGAAATCCTTGAACGCCAGACTGTCACCGGAGGTATATGGATCATCTGAGGATTGAGACTGTCGCACACATCGATATTGGCAAGTGTCCAGTCGAATATTTCCTGAGGACTTTCAGCGGCAAGACCTTTGCCGATCTCCTCAAAATACGGGAACAGCGGCTCGTATGACACTCTCGGGCAATCACGATATCGGACGAATTCCCTTCCGCAATGTCTTATGGCATCCTCCAGCACATCCTCCCTGACATCTCCGAGATCCTTGACGGAAAGAGACGCCAGGAGCGCCTCGGCGTTTTCCCCTGCATACTTCTTCCGGAAGGCCTCTACGTCTGCATTTCCGTGCGGTCTGGCCGCCCTGACGGAGTCCTCGTATGCCAGACGTACTGCATTTCTGCGGATATCCTCTTCCGTGGCGGCCGACGGAACCGGGTTCTCTTCCGGAGGAACCATATAGATATCCATTCCGAACTCTTCCCCCTCAGTATGGGAGAGCATCACCTCCGTCATCTCGCCTGAAGCCTTCGCCACCCCGAACAGACCATCCTTATACGCCCATACAAGTATATCCCCGCATCCTGTATCCAGCCCCGCCATTCCATCCATATCGGTAGCGGTCTTCGCCACTGTATAGAATTCCGCATAATTGTAGATCTTGAATTCCACTGTAGCCCCTTCGACCGGATCTCCATATCGGTCAATGACTTTAACCGATGTCCTTCTTGCAGGGATATAGCTGCGTATCACATTGATCTCGGTAAAGGAATGCGTCCTCCTTATGACATCCTCCGGTCCGTCATAGTCTCCGAAGGCAAGTGTATGCAGAAGCATCGCCCGGGAAACCGGAGCATTGAACCAGGCAAGGTCGAGAACAGGTTCAGGCTCGCAGGCACCCATAAAATGCCAGCGGCCATCCACATACACTTCGACCCAGGCATGGTTGTCATCTGTATGTGCCCACCGCGGAGTATAGACCTGTCTTGCAGGTATGCCGGCAGCCCTCAGAGCTGCGACTGCAAGCACCGATTCCTCTCCGCATCTTCCGACTCCGGATGCAATCGTGCTTATCGGTGGCCGGGTCCTGGCATCCGATGGGGCGTATGTCGCCATCTCGTGACACCAGTGATTGATCTCAAGCGCGGCCTCCTCCAGCGTCATTCCTTCCACTCTTGCACAAAGCTCATCTGCATAGAGAATCCTGAAATTATCCAGAGCTTCGTTATTTACCCTTACCGGTAGGACAAAATGCCTGAATTCTCTCTCTGGGATCTCCCAGACGGCATTACGCCTCACCTCCAGAGCCTTGCGGACATTCGCCAGCCAGTAGCCGAAAGGATAGCCCGTCATATCAGGAAGAGGCATCGACCTGTAAAGGAAAGCGAGATAATGCTTTTCCTCTTCCGTAAGAGACACGGCATTTTCCCTGTCGATTTCTCTTACGACATATTCCGGCAGTCCGGACTTGACCGTCTCCCAGTCATATTCCTTGACACGGCTTTCCCCCCGGATGCATTCCGGCAATCCGCATAAAAACAGCGCGAAACAGAACGTCAGTACAATAAAAGGATTTTTCATATCGGTATCTCTCAGAGGATCTGAGCTGTATGGTTCTTCGTATCCACCTTGTCGATTATCCGTTCTATCGTCCCGTCCTCCGAAATAATGAATGTCTTGCGCAGAGTACCTTCCGTGACCTTTCCATACATCTTCTTCTCTCCCCATGCCCCGAAAGCCCGCAGCATTTCCGTCGACGGATCAGACAGCAGAGTGAACGGCAGGGAATTCTTCTCTCTGAACCTCGTATGCGAGGATACACTGTCCCTGCTCACTCCGTACACCTCATACCCGGCAGATTTCAACGCACCGAAATTGTCCCGCAGGTTGCATGCCTCCGCCGTACATCCAGGTGTACTGTCCTTCGGATAGAAATAAAGCACCACCCTTTTCCCTGCAAGATCCTTGTCCGTAACCGTATTGCCATCCTGGTCCTGGACCTGGAATTCCGGCATCCTGTCGCCTTCTTTCAACATAACCTTTACCTTTTAAATTTTAACATCAAGAATCAATGCACATATGCTGCATCATCCTTGTAAAGATAATACAGATTTTGTTCTCGACAAAGGCATCAGCCGTGCGCAGAGATGCGGGTCGGTCGACATCCCTGCCTACGGCCCTCAACACGCGCCCTGTATGGCACCATCGGCACGAAGAAACGCTCTACGGACAGAGGACCACGAACATCAACTTTTTGTAATTAACTGAGATACAGCACAATACAAAATAACCTCGTTCGCGGCCCCCCAAAAAAAGTACGGACTGAGGTGTACCAAAAAAGTTGGACACAAGAGAAAAAGCGATGATAAGAACAAACAGTTTACGCGTCCACCTGCTGGTCCTCCTGTATGATTCGTTCAGGTCCGGTCTGAGCCACGCAGAAAGCGGCCGTATGCACGGAGTAGGCCCCGGCACATCAAGCTACGCGACGAAGTGGTGCCGTCGGACTCACCCCAAGGCGGAGGCGTTCGTGTCCCGACAGAACCAGCGCGGCCTGCATTATTATCGCGCAATGATAACGCGCGATATCAGAGAGTCGCTATCTTTGCAGGAGAGCTGCTCCCGTCACGGCTGCTCCCCTCGGACCTACCGCCTGTGGGAATATGCGTATTACTCGGGCCTGATGGACAGGAGAGAGTCAGAGCTGACGGGCGAGCCGCCCCGAAAACAAGAGCCAGAGATGACAGAGACAAGAAGAAAGCGGCTTACGCGAGTGACGGACCTGGAGAAGGAGCTGGAGTCAGCCCTCGCGGAGAACGAGTACCTGCGCTGCGAGAACGCGTACTTAAAAAAAAAGATGGAGCTGGAGGGGAGGCCCGTGTCCCTGCCGGATATCCGGAATGGGCGAAGTCGGTGATGACGGTGTCCATCCTCCGCCGGGAGTACCCCCTTGACCTGCTGCTGCGCGTGTCCGGGATGAGCCGCAGCACGTATTACCACCGAGTCCGCTCACTGCGCGCCGGGAGCGGGCTCTCCGAGGTGGACGCCCTCATATCGTCCATCTTCCACGACAGCCGCGGGGAATACGGCTGCCGCAAGGTGGCCGCGGCGCTGGAGCGCCGTGGAGTGAGAATGAACTTCAAGACGGTGAACCGCCGAATGCGCTCAATGGGGCTGGTGTGCTCCTACCGCCGCAAGCGCCGCAGGCGCAGCGGAGGCAGCGCCGGGTACGCGCCGAACCTTCTGGACCAGAACTTCAGCGCCTCCGCCCCTCTGGAGAAGCTGGTGACGGACGTGACCGAGATGCGGGTCCTGGGCGGCAGGCGGCTGTACCTGTCCTCGATAATAGACCTGCACAACAACGTTGTCCTGGCCCACAGCGTGTCCGCCAGCAACTCGTGGACGATGGTCAGGGATATGCTGGAGAGGCTGGAGCGTCGGAGGGGAGTGCCGGAGGGGGTGATGATCCACAGCGACCAGGGGGCGCTATACAGGTGCGGCGAGTACCTGAAGTTCGCACGGAGCCACAGGATAGTGCGCAGCATGTCCGGCAAGGGATGCTGCTACGACAACGCGGTCATCGAGAGCCACTTCGGAAACCTCAAGGGATACCTCGGAAGGCTGGACAGGGTGCCGGAGGACAAGGCCGTCGAGATGATAGACGAGGCCGTGCGGTACTTCAACGAGGAACGGATAATGCTGAAGCTGGGAGGGCTTTCGCCGATGGAGTACCTGCGGCGGTATATGGAGAGTGAGAACAAGAGACCGAAAACGGACTCTTATATATAACTTATTGCAAATCAGTCAATTGTTGAATGATTGACAAGTATTAATCCGTCCAACTTTCTTGGTACAGCTCAGACCGCGAACAAGGTTATTTTGCATTGCATTGTGCCTCAATGGATTACAAAAAATTGATGTTCGCGGTCCGTAGAGCGCCTCTGCGTACGGGGCAGGGATCCGGGGTGGTGCTGCAGATCCTTCACTCCGCTCAGGATGACAGAAAACACCGTCCAGGATGACAGAAAACACCGTCCAGGATGACAGAAAACACCGCTCAGGAGGACAAGGGGACGGATTCGTTCAGGAGGAGAAAATGAGGGCTGGGGGGGATGAGATAAGGTCAGACTTCTGATATTGAAATCTGACCTTGTTATAATAACAGAGACAATGTAAGCAAGTCGATATCAGAGAACCGGCACAGCATCAATTACTGCTGGCTGTTGCTGTAGCGAGTTCTTCATCTGTGGCATCTCTTACGCAGCGGATATAGAAGTTCTGATGGCTGTTATAGTCATCTCCACATGTCACCATTTCTCTTGTGTTCACATAGAATGCCTGCCGGACGGTCCAATTGCTAAACTGGGTACAGCATGGGAGATTACCCTGCCCGCGATTCGGCATACCAGCTATGTACTTGTCGTAATTGGATGCCAATACAGTCATCTCCACGAGATTGGGCAGTCTCCAGCCGGCATTCGCCGGCTCTCCTGCTTCGTGGTATGAAGCACATGGATTGGACTGGTTGTTTCCTATATTCTGCAATATTTTCAGTGTGTTGTAAATTTCACTCTCTTCATTCACAACATTCTCTCCATCCACTTCCTTATACACTGCGCCCCAAGTAGACCAGCCGTTGCTCATATAGTTTTTCGCCAATACGAGACCGTCATAGAAGCGGTTGCGTTCATCGTCCTCATCATGCTGGAGGAAGTTGTACGGTGCAGTGTTACGAACCTGCCTGAAAAGCGAAGGTGTAAGCCTTCCTCTGAAATCGAACAGATAATTTTCGTTCGATGTCACTTTTTCCTGATATATTGCAGCAGATACCTTCCAGTCACCGGATTCAGCGTCAACATCGTCAGGAAGAATACGGATGCACCTTATCATATATCTGCCACCATTGTAGGTACTCATCTGGTCTCCGTATGAACCTTTTTCTACTGCCCAGAAAGTGACCTTTGCGCCGCCGTATGTACTCGTGTGATAAAGTGCTCCATTGCTTATGAAGCTGCTCGGATAGCCGTCCAATGTAAGGGCGCTTTTGTCTCCCACATACAGCTGTGCTTCGTTCGGGATGGCATTCGCACCCATTCCCATCCTGATATATTCATTGACTGCAGGCATATACCATCTGAGCTCATTGTCATCAATCACACCATTGCCGTTGAGGTCTCTGTTCCTTGACAGACATGTCGTGAATATGGCATCTAATTTATAGGCATCGGAAAGTTTCCTTATTCCGCTGACACTTGACTTATGGCCGTTGTCACTGGACCTGATATATGAATTCCAGTTCCTTGATCGCTCCAGCCCCAGAAGTCTCTTTGTGTTTGAACGGCCGTCGGTATCGCTGTAGCTGGAGGTATTGGCCGGATATGACAGATAGCCGTCGGAACCGCTCTGATATACCATTGCATTGGTTTCATTGAATGTCTCCATTCCGAATGCCGTCATATCTGCCGCCTCATCATCATAGAAAGTCTGGATGGAGCGCTGTAAAATGTTGGTGTGGGCTGTACTGTATGTGCTGTTCCCGTCCCCGGACACCTGGATGTTCATTGAAATCATCATCCTTCTCGGGTCCTTGTTGGTGAATTCACTCCATTTGGCAACAGGCTCACCGGCAGTATGGCCGTTGGCCGTGACAGGATATTCCGTATAATAATAT
>JADIMI010000044.1 GCA_017694845.1 Candidatus Cryptobacteroides intestinavium | reverse complement strand
ACATCCTTCAGACGGATTATCGCCCCATCATCGCTCGCTCTGATGACAATGTTCTCGAACTGGCTGACCGAAGACAGACGGCCTGTAGCCGTGATCGGGACAGAGATATCCACTCCATCTATAGGCTGCTGTCCGAGCACACCTGCAGCGGACTCCCTGTTCTGGTCCTTCAGCGCCTTCTGCAGATCCTGCACTGTCAGGCCGAGAGCCGCCAGCTTGTCCGGCTGCACCCATATCTGCATCGCATAATACCGGCTGCCCACATTCGACACACGGCCTACGCCGGGCACCCTGCGGAGCATATCGAGGACATTCAAAGTCGCGAAATTGCTCAGATAGATCTCATCGAACTTCTCGTCATCCGAGAGGATGGTGACGGTCATCAGACGGCTCGACGCCTGCTTCTGCACCGAGATACCGTTCTGCACCACTTCGGCAGGAAGACGCGCCTCGGCCTCCTTCACCCTGTTCTGGACCTCTACCGCCGCTATATCGGGATCAGTCTTGATGTCGAATGTAAGCGTCGCTGAAAAACTTCCTGAATTGGAGTTGGTAGACTCCATATACAGCATACCCGGCGTACCGTTCAGCTCCTGCTCTATAGGTGTCGCGACGGCCTGGGCCACTGCAGTAGCACTCGCACCCGGATACGATGCGGACACCGTCACCACCGGAGGCACGATCTGCGGATACTGGTCCACCGGAAGCTGGACAAGCCCTATCACACCCACAATGACTATCAGAGCCGAAAGTACAGCCGAGAATACGGGTCTGTCTATAAAAAAATCTGATTTCATGTTCTTGTCAAATGATTCGGGACTTTATTCAATAGGCACTTCGGGCAGGCATACCGTGCGTCAGCTTATGGTATCCCTCCACGACAATGCTTTCTCCCGGACGCAGGCCTCTCTCCACGACAGTGTCATTGCCGCTTTCCGGACCGAGCTCGATAAAACGTTTCTCCGCAATGCCATCCGGCCGCAGCACCCATATATACGCCGCGCTTTTCTCTATCACAATGGCCTTGGTCGGGACTACGACTGCATTTTCAAGGACATTGAGCAGCATTGTGACATTGGTGAACTGTCCCGGAAGAAGCTCCCTGTCAGGGTTAGGCATCTCAGCCCTGACGAGGAATGTCCCTGTCTTCGAATCCACCTGCGGATCCGCAAAATCCACATAACCTTTATACTTATAGACAGACTTGTCTGCAAGAGTGATGGTCACATAAGGATCGAACTTGCGGGTGGAATCCGACTGACCGATATTGACGTTGGTCGATTTACTCCTCTGGTAGTCCAGATCCGTCATCTTGAACTCGACAAGGACAGTGTCGCTCTTGACCACAGTCGTAAGAAGAGACTGGGAACCGGGACCGACAAGGGTACCGATATCGACAAGACTCTCGCTGATATAGCCGCTGATCGGAGCCCTCACGGTAGTGTAGCTCAGAGCCAGTTCATCCTGCTTGAGGTCAGCCTCGCTCATCCCGACATCCGCCACAGCGCTTTCGTACGAGGCGACGGCATTGTCCATATCGAGCTGGCTGGCAGCCTTCTGGTCATACAGAGGCCGTATCCTGTCCAGATCCCGCTCGGCCTTCAATGCCAGAGCCTTGTTCTTCTGGAGCAGGGACTTCGCCTTCTCCACCTTCGCTTCGTACTGGCTCGGATCTATGATGAAAAGCACCTGATCTTTCTTGACATATGAACCTTCCTCAAAAAGCATCTTTTCCAGATATCCCTCGACACGGGCGCGGACTTCGACAAAAAGCTGGGCGCGGATACTTCCTGGATATTCCCCGTATATCTCCACATCCCTCAGGGTCACCATCTGCGTCTCGACCACAGGAGGTTCAGGAGGGACAGGACGCTTTCTCGTCAGAAGCACCAGCGCTGCCACGCAAGCCGCAGCCACCACTGCGACAATAAGCCAGTGCCACCATTTCAACGTCTTGAGACTGCCGCCGACCCTGACTCCGGTATCCTTCACCTTCATCGCTGTCCGGCCGACCCTGTCTGCGATTTCTTCCTTTTTCATAAATACTTACTATTATCATATATGCCCCGCACAGGGGCTTTTTCAACTAACCAGACTTCAAAAATACGCAGAAAATCTGTACGCGCAACCTTTTTACCTCAATAATACACATAAAAAAGAGGCTCTCCTTCCAGGAAAGCCTCTCGTCCGTGTGCGGATGGCGAGACTCGAACTCGCACAGGAAAACTCCCACCACCCCCTCAAAGTGGCGCGTCTACCATTTCGCCACATCCGCTTGAATTGGGACTGCAAAGATAGAAATTAAAATATTCTCTGCAAAAATTTTTTCACTTTTTTCATTCCAATTTTTCCCATATCACTGTCTGAGAGAATCCGAGAAGCGACCCTTTGAGCCTGAATCTGCCATCTTCTCCGAAATAGCACGTGGCATTCGCGCGTATACCTCTGGTAGGGTCATAGACCTTGCCCCCGTCCCAGCGCTGCTTCCCTGCATTGTATTCAAGGCCGGTAATGAGGACTATGCTGTCGCAAGGCGCATTCCTGAGCTTCTTGTCAGGATTCTTCACATCCCGCTTGAGTACATTCCCGTTCTCATCCCTGCAGCCCTTGACCCACACTGTCTGCGCCGTATAGGTCCCATCGGACTCCTTCGTGAACCTCACCTTGCTCTCCTCCCCCTCGTGCGCCACGTAATACATACCTATTATATTGTCCGCATTTGAATTCAATGTCTCCTGCGCCTCTACGGAGATCCACGCAGACGCGACAGAAAGGACACAGACCGTCAGAAAATGTTTCATAATCACAATGTTTTTAAGAATCTTCCCAGCTATGAGCGTAGATATCAAAATATTTCGTATCTTTGCGCGCTTTCCCTCGGGTAGGGAAGGACAGGTAAATTTACTAATTTTTAAAACAGATTCACAATGGCTGTTAAAATTCGTCTTCAGCGCCACGGAAAGAAGAATTTCGCATTCTTCCACATTGTCGTGGCTGACACACGTGCACCACGTGATGGCCGCTTCATCGAGCAGCTGGGTTCTTACAACCCGAACACCGATCCTGCAACTATCGTGCTCAATTCAGAGAGAGCGCTTGCTTGGCTCAATGTAGGAGCACAGACTTCTCTGGTTGTACGCCGTATCCTCTCTTACGAAGGAGTCCTCCTCCGCAAGCACCTCCAGGGTGGAGTTGCGAAGGGCGCGCTCACCCAGGAGCAGGCTGACCAGAAATTCAACGCCTGGAAAGCAGAAAGGGATGCCAAGATCGAAGCAAAGAAGGCTGGTATCAGCAAGGAAGCCGCAGAGAAGGCAAAGACTGCTGAAGCAGCGGAGGCCAAGGTAAACGAGGCAAGGGCTGAGGCAATTGCAAAGAAGAAGGCAGAAGCGGAGGAAGCTGCAAGGGCTGCCGCTGAAGCAGCAGCTGCAGAGAAAGCAGCACAGGAAGCCGCTGCCGCAGAGTCCGAGGCTGCCGAGACTCCGGCAGAGAACACAGAGGCGTAATGTCCAGTGCGGAACATAATCTCGTCAGGATCGGCCAGGTATTGAAATCCAACGGTACCGAAGGCGAGACTGTAATGGGATTCCGCGACATCGACCTCAATGACATTGATCCTGAGGAACCGGTATTCATCTATCTGGATGGAGTGCCGGTTCCTTTTTTCATCGAGAATCTTACCAGAAGAGGCAGCAGCAAGGCGATAGTGAAGCTTTCGGATATCTCTTCAGCCACCGCTGCAGAAGAGATATGCGGACATTATATCTATGCTTCCGCAGAGAGTCTCGGAGAAACCGCGGAGGATGAAGATGATCTCTCGTTCCTCATCGGCTGGACCCTGTACAACCTCACGGAACCTGCGTCTGCCGGAGACAGAAACGCAGAGGATGCTTCCAGAGTCGAGAAAGTCGGTACAGTCACGGACTTCCTGGACATTCCCGGCAATCCGTGCATAGTGGCGGACTGTGCTGAGGGCACAGTGACAATCCCGCTGAATGAAGATCTCATCGAATCACTTGACCCGGACTCCAAGTCAATCGTAATGGCCATACCGGATGGACTGCTATCTCTCCGCTGACTTGATTTCATAATCGGCCTTGACATCACAATAGAATGCCGCCTGGGCCGTCATCATATAAGGATAAAGCCACAGAAACCCGATTCCGAGAGTCAGTATGCACAGCAGAGCCCACCCGATGAAACTGAGGTGCAGATAGAACAGGTCGAACTTACGGCCTTTCATCATCCTGCGGCTCAGGCCGATGGCTTCATTGACCGAAAGTTCCGGCCTTTCAACAAGAATATAAGGAGTCATAGCGTAGGCATACGCCTTGACGATACCGGGAACTATCAGAAGCAGACTCCACAGGAATATGAAAATCCCCATCAGCAGCTGGCCGAGGACTATATGCCCCCAGTTGCTGAATCCGGTCGTGAACATATTTCCCGTCAGGGACGCACTGCCTTCCTGATACAGTTTTCTGAAAGTATTGTAATACCCCACCTGTAAAGGAGACAGAAACAGCAGAGTCAGGATAAAGGAGCCTCCTCCGGTGGCCAGCGCCATGACCGGAGATATCATGATAGAGGGATCGTTGCCCGAAAGGGCCGACGGGGCGGTGCAGACCATGACTACCGCCATATAGACAATCGCCGTGACAATGGCTGCAGGCCAGTTGCCCTTCAAGGCTTCCAGCGCCGAATTCTTGTAATCTGAGTTGTTCTTCATATCGTATCGTCTTAAGTCAATTTTCCGACAGACATTGCTTGTCCGCTACTTCTTCACATATATGTTGGCGGCGAAGTTATCCAGACAGAAGGAGAGACCCGGCATCCGCCTTGAACTTTCCAGCTCGAAATCGATATTGTCCACCTGGCCGAGCTTGGTAAGAGAAATGCTTTTCCAGACTGTCAGCAGGCTGTCCGGATCCTCCCCATTATTGTCAGCAGATCTAAAATCTGCAAGACAGTACTCGACCGAGCCGGTCTCTTTCCCTCCGAGATAGCCCCGGACCGTAAGCTTGAGATAGTCCCCCTTGTCGAACCTGTACGAGGAATCGTCGGACATCATATAGGACACCATCTGATAGGTATTGTTGATACGGCAGAACTGAGGGGTGCAAGTGCCGTACTCTGCATCGAGAAACACTATATCGTGCTCCGGCATCAGACTAATGTCATCCGACTGCCTGAACACAGCGCACATATTCTCCCCCTGGGTCGTCCTTGTACCATATGCAGTGTACATCGGATATTGATTCACCTTGTCCGTAAACGGAAGATAGCCTTCGCCTGCATTCAGAGTGTCCTTTTTCATAGTCAGTCCGAATCCGCCGGTCATTGCTCCCCCATCTCCGCTTCTGTGGCTGGCAAAGACCAGGGATGACACACTGCTGGCCCCCCCGGTGAACATCCCCTCGACATATATGCTGTCCGCACCGAACTGCTCGATCGGATGATAGAATTCAAAATCACTGTATGAAACCAGATTCATTTCCATATAGGTATCGGAAAGGCACGACACTGCCGCTACCGCCGATATCATCAATATTATGCACTTTTTCATTCTGAAAACTTTAACGTATTATTCCCGGACCTGACATCCGGACGTGCGAAGATAGCACAAAAATATCAGCGGACAAAATCATATCTCCATATAGAAGCCGTCAGCAGACCTGACCGGGCCGGTCAGCCGGAATGATTTCCGCGATATATGCCGCCGGTCCGGTAAGCCATACATCCTCCGCCCCATCGGCAGTCGGCCGGAAATCCACAGAAAGGCTGTCTTTCAACGCCCTGACATCAATATGCACCCTGCCATCCATATATCTTCCGATCGCATCCCTGAAATGGCGCGATGCCTCCGGACAGGATGAAAGACAGTGGAATGTGGCGATTGCGGCGGCAGTAATGCCCGTCCCGCAGGCAAAAGTCTCATCCTCGACCCCTTTCTCGTATGTCCTTACGTTGAGTATTCCCTGTACCGGCTCGACAAAATTGGCATTTGTCCCTGCCGGGGCGAATTCAGAGCTGTATCTTATCGCCCTTCCGTCTCCGGCCACATCATAATCCCCGAGATTGTGGACGAACTTGACAAAATGCCTTGTCCCTGTATCGAGAAAATACCCGTTCAGCCCGGCACATCGGCCAGCCGCTGTAGACTGTAAGGAAGGATCCCCGTATGCAGCGACTCCGTGCACATCCTTCATCTTCAGCCTCACCGTCCGCGACAGGCCATCGGTCCTGATTATCTCGGCATTGTGAAGCCCATCCGCGGCCTCGAATACATAGGTCTTCCCGGAAGGCACGATGCCGAGATCCGCTGCAAAGGCGGTAATGCAGCGGCCTCCGTTGCCGCACATCATTCCTCCCGAACCATCCGAATTGTAATATACCATCCTGAAATCCGCATTTCCGGAAGACTCAAGCAGCATCAGACCATCCGCTCCTATCCCGTATCTCCTGTCGCACAGCTCCGCCACCCAGTCAGGCGAGACAGAAGAGCTGCCGTCCCTGTTGTCTGCCAGCAGGAAATCGTTCCCTGCCCCCTGATATTTATACATCTTCATCAGTCACGTCTCTTTAATCCGCACAAATATAAGGGATTATTCCGTTTTTTCTTGTTTAACCGGATTTTTTTGCTAACTCGCAGAACTCGATACTTCCTTGCACAGTACGAACTTCAACGGCAGGATTCTTCCTGCCGCACCGCATATTCATAGAGCCTGCACCCTGCTGCACGGAAAGCTCTGCAAACCCGGAGAAGTGGATATGCAATCTTCCAAGTCAGACATATCATGGCTCTCTTTCCGAACAGAATGTTTTCTCTGTCCCGCCAATACCGTAATGCTTATGAAACACAAGAATTCACTGATCCTGATCTGCTGCACTGCAGGACTCGCCGCAGCCTTGATCCTCTCGTCAGGATGCGAGAAGATTCCGGACCCTGCGCAGGAGGAAATCTCATATACCGTGAAACGATATACCCTTACTACTTTTATGGACGGTATAACCAAGACTATAGTCTATGAACCTGTCTATGATGAGTTCGGCAGGATTTCCTTTATCCGTCAGGACTGGATCGATTACGGGTCAGGTATCATGCCCGTCAACTATACTTACGAATTCTCGTATTTCCCTGACTACTGTGAAGTCAGAACCGAATCATATACCCCGGATTTGGATGAAAGAAAGTCCACTGCATACAGGCTCTACACCAACGACAAGGGGTGGTACACCAGGAAGGAATACAGCGACGGCTCATCTCTGGAGCTGGTGTATGACAGCGAAGGACAGATCCTTGACAACGGTGACCGTTCCTTTGAGTGGGAAAACGGGAACATAATACGATCCTACAGTTATGAGTCGGAGGATTATTGCAATTTCGAATATCTCGATATGGACAATCCTTTCTACGGAGAGACCGTCGACTGGTTTATAATGGATATTCGGACTCTGCTTGCCGGGGGAGAGTGGGCTCTTGGATTCTACGGCCCGCATAACAGAAAACTGCTCAAAAGGCTGGAGTTCCCTGATAGTATACAACAGTTCAGTTATACAGCCGATAGGTTCGGAAGACTGACATCCTATACTAACTCCGTCTCGAATCCAACATTCTTTGATGTATACCATGTGACCGGAATCATAGAATACCATTAGAGTCACCCTCGTGACCTCCCAATATATGTTCTACCTTAACTTTTTGTTTATGAAACACAAGAATTCACTAATCCTGATCTGCTGCTGTACAGGACTCGCCCTAATCGCAATTGTCCTGATGAGTTGTTTTGGAGGGTCGTCCCACAACGAGCCTCTGCCTTCCTGTTCTTCAATCCACACGGAGAAAGAAGATTGTCCTATACTTGACATCAGTCTGCGCTATGATTTGAATAAAATATATAATAATGCCAATAGAATAGGAAAAAATATACAGAGTGATCTCATAGAATTAGAAGTCGCACATCCCGGATTTTATGCGAACCAGTTGTCATCCGTTGAATTCGCTTTTACTGCAACCGACTGTTCCGAAGTCGTACTGTTGTGCACTGACAGAGAGTCTGTCCTCAATGATCACCTGAGCGGACAGATCTGATCCTGCAAATAAGGACAAAGCGGAAATCAGACAGACAAATATTGACATATTCTTTATCATCAAAGATTGCGAGTATCATCCCATCAGTACATCCGATCATTTCAGAAGGGAGGCAAGGAGACGGATGCCTTCGCGGATACGGTCGGCAGTCATAAAGGAGAAATTAAGACGCATCGTATTATGCCCTCCGCCATCAGGATAGAAGAAACTTCCTGCCACATACGCCACTCCGGCATCAAGGGCGATATCATAGAATCTTACCGAATCGAATCCTTCCGGAAGGGTAAGGAAAAGGAAAAGTCCGCCTTCAGGATGAGTCCACGAAATACCCTCCGGCATTGTCTGCTCCAGCATCTCAAGCATAATATCCCTCTTGCTCCGGTACAGGGCAATGCTTTTCGCCAGATTCCGGTCAAGGCTTCCGTCTGAAATGAATCTTGCAGCCACATACTGGTCGAATACCGGAGGGCACAGGTCCAGAGACTGTTTGCAGACATAGATCCTGTCCAGGACATCTGGATTACCGAAAATCCAGCCGAGTCTGAATCCTGGAGCCATAATCTTCGAGAACGAACCCAGATGTATGGTGATATCCTGGTCTATGGAATATATCGTCGGCACGGATTCCCCCTCATATCTCAGTTCCCGGTACGGAGAATCCTCGACTATCAGCATTCCGAACCGCCTTGCCACACTGACAAGCCTGCGACGGTGCTCCAGAGGGAGTGTCTCTCCGGACGGATTCTGGAAATCAGGAATCGAATAGATGAATTTCAGCCGCTTACCCTCATTGAGGGCGGCTGTGGCTGTATGAATGTACGCCTCCTCGAACCGGTCTGGATCGGAATCATACCCGACTCCCCTCACATCCGCCCTGTAGGAGCGGAAAGACTGCAAGGCACCGAGATATGACGGACTGGAGGTAAGTATCACATCTCCAGGATCCACAAGAATCCTCGTGCAGACGTCGATCCCCTGCTGGGAAGATGAAGTGATCTGTATCCGTTCCAGCGGGACACCGTATCTTGAGGACAAGGCCTCCCTAAGTTCAGTGACGCCCTGGGTGGCACCGTATTGGAAAGCCCTGGCTCCAGTCGAGTCTATCACCTCTGACATTATCCTTCTGAAATCTTCAAGAGGGAAGGTATCCGCTGAAGGATAGCCTCCGGCGAACGAATATATGGCGTTCAGGTCCACACGTCTGAAAATATCCCTGACGGGTGAGCGGAAGAACGAAAAGGTGTCCTGAGAGAAAAGGTCTGTATAATAATTTTTCATTTTTCAGATTTTCAATGATTTGATATAATCATTTGAAGAATAAACATTTAACGTAATATCTGAGGAACAATGGCAACATTAATACAAAAGTAGCCAAAATCCTCGTTCCTGCAAAGGAATCGGCCACATTGTCTATTATTCAATATTTCTGATTCTGGCTATCGGGCTTATCAGTAATGGTCATTTGCAGTCTTGTCCGATAAACAGAACGACATATTTCCCGCGCACCCACCGGCAGCGGACCGCGAACATCAACTTTTTGTAATCCACTGAGACACAATACAATGCAAAATAACCCTGTTCGCGGTCCCCTCAAAAAAGTGGGGACCACGAACAAACGATCTTTGTAATAATCTGTATTTCAATAAGATACAAATTTAACTTGTTCGCGGTCCGTCGGGCAGCCCCAGTGATTTGTGACACCGGTTTCTTTACAACATCTCCGGAGATATGCTCACCCAAGATGTCACTGAGAGCGTATATTGGGGTTACCGGTGCATATATTGAGGGACATAGATCCTTCGCTGACGCTCAGGATGACAGAAAGGACGCTCAGGATGACAGAAAGGACGCTCAGGATGACAGGGAGGAGTCAGCGGAGGAGGTCTTCAAGGACGACGGATGCATCCGTACTGGCATCCCTGTATTTCACTATGACCGGAGTATAGATATGGATTCCCGCTGCCGCACCGGGGCCCTTGGTCACCGGCCGGCTGCCTGCCACGACCACAGCCCCTTCAGGCACGACCATCTGCCCGGCTTCATTGGCCCTGATATATTCACCTTTGACAGCATCGTAGATAGCGGTGGATGAATTGATTATCACTCCGGTTGCGATCACCGCGTTCTCCCGTACTATAGTTCCTTCATATATACCGCAGTTGCCTCCGATAAACACATTGTCCTCGATGATCACCGGCAGGGCCCCTACAGGTTCGAGCACACCTCCCAGCTGGGATGCCGCAGAAAGATGCACGTGCTTACCGACCTGTGCGCATGATCCCACCAGGGCGTGGGAATCTATCATAGTGTCCGAATCGACATAGGCGCCTATATTTATATATGATGGAGGCATTACTATCACAGATGGAGCAAGATAGGCCCCCGTCCTCACTGCGCTTCCCCCGGGGACTATCCGGACTCCGTCCCCGAGAGTGAATTTACGTGTCGGGATAGTATCCTTGTCGAAGAAGCTGAACTGACCTTCCGTCATATCGGTCAACATACCATATCTGAAACCTTCCAGAATGATTTCCTTGACGTACGAATTGACTTTCCACTCCCCGTCTTTCTTTTCCGCCACCCTTACTTTTCCCGACTCAAGATCGCGGACAAGGGTGTTGAATCTGTCTAGCTGCATATTCTTTATTTTCTGTTCGATGTTTTGACTTTTAATTTCTGTATCAGATCCTTCGCTGCGCTCAGGATGACAGTGGCGCTCAGGATGACAGTGGCGCTCAGGCTGACAGTGGCACTCAGGATGACAATGCGCTCAGGATGAAAATGACATTCAGGCTGACAATGGCGTCCAGAATGACAGTCAGGGTCATAACGACAGAGAAGAGATTATCTTCTCCATCTCTGCGTATGTGGACGGTGTGCTCGGGACAAGAGGCAGACGGAGCTCGTTGCTTATCAGTCCCATCGAGGCAAGCCCTGCCTTTACCGGGATAGGGTTGCTTTCGATAAAACATCCTCTGAACAGAGGAGCGAGCCTGTCATTCAATCTCGCGGCCGTATCGTAGTCCCTTGCTGCCGCAGCCGCCACCAGATCCGCCATGATCTTCGGAGCTATATTGGACACCACGCTGATCACACCGGATCCTCCTGCCTTCATTATGTCCAGAGTCTGGTCATCGTTGCCGCTGAGGACAGTAAAACCCTCAGGCGCCCCATCTATTATCCTCCGGATCTGGTCAAGATCACCGGAAGCCTCCTTCGTGGCTATTATATTGTCTATACGGGCCAGTTCCAGGGCAGTCTCAGCCGTCATATTGGCTCCTGTCCGGGAAGGCACATTGTACAGTACGACAGGCCTGTCTGTCTCGGAAGCCACAGCCTTGAAATATTCGACCATCCCCTTCTGTGTCGGTTTGTTGTAATACGGCACGACGACGAGGAATATATCAGCACCGTGATCCTCCAGCAGCCTGATGTTACGGACAGTATGCCGGAGAGAATTGGTGCCGACCCCGACCATCACCGGCCTGCCTCCGCTGCGGGATGCCGCGCATTCCGTCAGTGAGACCTTCTCTTCATCCTCCAGGCATGGCGTCTCGCCTGTCGATCCGAGAGGGACAAGGAAATCCACCCCTGCCAGCACCTGCCTGTCCACAAGCGCACAGAAAGCATCATAGTCCACCTCTCCATCCTTGAAAGGTGTCACAAGGGCCGTCCCGAGACCCTTCAGAGTGAAATCACTGTCAATTCTGTTCATTGCTATTTACCCGATATCATTCAACCGACTGTCATTCAAAGATTATGTCCTTGAACTCATATACACCTTCAAGACTGTCCGCCTTTATCGCCGCCTCGACAGCCCCCCTGGCGAATCCTTCCCTTGAAAAAGCCTCGTGTTTCAGTACAATCCTGTCATCCGTCCCTTCGAACCCTACAATATGTATTCCCGGTATCTCCCCGCAACGGACAGCCTGGATATCTGTCCTGACACCCATATTCCCGTCCACGATCGATCCGAGACTCTTCGCCGTCCCGCTCGGGGCATCCAGCTTGTGACAATGATGCATCTCCACGATATACGGACTGTATCCGCCCGTCTGAGCCATCTTCTTCGAGATAAAATCATTCACGGCAAAGAATATATTGACTCCGATAGAAAAATTCGAGGCATAGACCATAGTTGTCCCGCATTTCCGGAAATATGCAATCACCTCATCCCTGATGTCATCCCAGCCTGTGGTCCCTATCACAACCGCCTTGAAATTCTCGGCCAGAAACCTGTAGTTCGCCCTGATCGCTGCAGGAACCGTGAAATCTATGCAGACAGACTCCCTTGCCACAGCCGGATCGAACGACATTATGTCTTCGCTCCTGCCTGCACACTCTATTCCCATTTCATTGAGGGTCTTCTCGACCATACGGCCCATCTTACCGTATCCGCTGATCACTACCTTCATAGTCATTATTCTCAAAAAGATATCTATGCACTTCCCTCACTGCATCCTTCATGGATGCCCTGTCCACCACGAAACTGATATTCACGAATGATGCTCCCTGCGATATCATATAGACATTGCAGTCTTTCAGGGATGACATTGTCTGTTTCAGCAGTCCGCGAAGATTGACTATATTCTTGCCGATCACCGAAATCTGAGCCTTGTCCCTGTCCACATCCACCTCTGCGAATTCCGACAGGGCCTTCACCACCTCATCTATGTCCTGGTTACCGTCCATTGTCAGAGAGATATTCGCCTCGGATGTACTGATAAGGTCGACCGACACCTTGTACTGGCTGAATATGGCGAACACTTTCTGCAGGAAGCCGGACACATTGATCATCCTTGTAGAGAAAATGTTGAGCAGCAGTATGTTCTCCTTGTACGACACCGATTTCACACCATCCTCTATCCTGTCGTTCTGGAGAATAGCCGTCCCCTCCCCTGCCGGATTCATGGAATTGAGGACATAGACCGGGATATTCTTCATGACTGCCGGCTCGATGGTCATCGGGTGGAGCACCTTGGCTCCGAAATGAGCCATTTCCGCAGCCTCCTCGAACGATATCCTGCTGATGTTCCTGGTATTGGAGACAATCCTCGGATCAGCCGTCCTCACCCCATCCACATCTGTCCATATCTCGATCCGTTCCGCATCCAGAGCCATTCCTATCAGAGAAGCAGAATAGTCGGAACCGCCCCTGCCGAGAACAGAGGTCTCACCTTTCAGTGTCGATGCTATGAAACCCTGCGTAATGACTGCATCGGCCCCGTCATACGCATCGGCCACTGCCACCGGAACCCGTTCCAGAATGGCTGCCTTGTCCGGTTCGCCCTTCATATAGACATCCGAAGTGACAATCATCTTCCTTGCATCTATGAAATGCGTGACTATCCCTCCTGCATTCATAGCATAGCATATAATGGTCGATGACAGCCATTCTCCTCTGGATATTATCTTCGCCTTGCTCCTGTCTGTCAGTTCTCCCAGGGAGCAGACAGCCCCGACGAAATTACGGAGTTCCTCGCATATCTCCGTCACTTTGGTGCAGGCTTCATCACAGTACGCGCTGCCTCCGAGCAGTTCCTTCGCGAGGTCTGTATGCCTTGCCGTCAGAGCATCGATGTAGCCGTCCGCTGCCGCCCTGTCCCCTGCCTGGGCGCTGTCGGAAATCCTGTACAGAAGGTCTGTCACCTTGGAAAGGGCGGAGACCACCACGACAGGCTTCTGGTCAAGCCTGCCTTTCACTATCGATATTGTCCTTGCGATCGCTTCGCTGTTGGCGACAGAAGTGCCGCCGAATTTCATCACTATCATAAGTCCGTTTTATTTAATTTCATTATCGGTGGTAAGTCTTCCCGTATACATTCTCCGTGTCACGTGCCATAAGACGTCCGCCGGCCATATCGGAATCAAGAGCTGTCACATTCAGTTCTTCAGGGCATCGAAGATCCGTATGTAGTTCTCTTTCGCCTGCTCCAGATCATCGAGGAGTATGTACTCGGCATCCGTATGCGCCACAAGGATCGACCCTGGCCCGCACAGCGCCTTATGCCGGAAATTGGTCAGCTGGGGAGCATCGCTTCCGAAAGCCACTGTCTTGGTCCCGAAGCCATCTATCGTAAGATATTCAGCAGGAGTGTCGCCCCCGAACGACTCGACCTCGATATACTCATCCCTGAATTTTTCCATAACCTCGCACACCATCGCATCACTCGCGAATGTCGTCCTGAAATATATGCGGAAAGTCAGATGGTCGCTGAGGATGTTCTGGGGATTGTCGCTGGAGAGCTTCCCGACATTCCACGTTGTCTCCCCGAGTTTCGGATCAATCGGGAAATCGACAGACCTCAGGGCATTCATCATATCGATGAAACGTTCCACAGCGCTCGCTCCATAGACAGGATAGCCTGAATGGAAGCTCTTGCCCCTTATTGTCACTGCAAAGGACTTCGTGCCCTTGCTGGCTGAGACCATTCTGTTGTCAGTAGGCTCCCCGACTATCACGTATCTGCCTCCTTCGTATTTTGTCCTGAATTCCTTCGCCCCGAGGGACCCTGCCTCCTCGCCGTAAAGCAGCAGCAGCCCGAACCCTTCCTCTCCTCGGTCTGCAAGTTCGAGACATGCCTCGTACATAGATATCAGCTGGCCTTTGGCATCACAGGCACCGCGTCCCCTGATCACGGTCTTTCCATCCTCCCTCTTCTCGACTGTCGGGGGGATGTACGGCGGCACCGTATCATAATGAGTGCAGAAGACAATATCCGGCCTCCCCCACGAAAGCATGATATTGGAGGCGGAAGGCTGCCGGTCCGACATATAGACATTGACCTCGCAGCCGGATACGGGAAGCCTCCTGATCAGAAAATCCGAAAGCCTTCCCTCCATAGAAGAGGACGAATCTATACTCAGTATCTCAAGAAAAAGATCGAGATCCATAAAATATCTTTCAAATCCGTTTAAACATACAAAATTATCCATTTATTTTAGATATCCCTCCGCATTCGCCTTTTTTCAGCAAATAAAATTACGCTGCCCGGCATTTCTGACCCGTAACTATTGTCTGTTAAACGGATATTTCATATCTTTGTCAGGAAGTGCCGATATTCAGGCCAGCAAGTATATGACAAGAAGATTCATACGCCACCATCATCACGACACAGCCACCGAGTGGTAGCCGTGAGGGAGGTTATGTACAATAGACCCGCATTCAGAGGCTTACCACTCCGGTAAGCCTTTTTTGTTGCCGGGCGATATGATATGACAACTTATAATCTGAATTGATATGATACGGATCGCTATCCAGGCCAAGGGCCGGTTGAACGAAGACAGTCTGGAACTTCTGGCAGAGGCCGGAATGAAAATCTCCGAAAGCAGGAGAAAGCTTCTGACACAGGCAGAAGGTTTTCCTCTTGAAGTGCTGTACCTCAGGGATGATGACATCCCGCAGGCAGTCGCGGATGGAGTGGCCGACATAGGTATTGTCGGACTTAATGAAGTGGAAGAAAGGGACAGGGACGTGGATGTAATCCATCGGCTCGGGTTCGGGAAATGCCGGCTGTCGCTTGCGATCCCCAAGGATGAAGAGTACACCGGGACCGGCTGGTTCAGCGGCAGGAAGATCGCCACATCATATCCCGGCATACTTGGCAGATTCTTCTCCGGGAAAGGGATAGATGCCAATATCGAGACCATCGCAGGATCGGTGGAGATAGCCCCGTCGGTAGGTATGGCGGATGCAATATTCGACATTGTCAGCTCAGGAGGCACCATAGTAAGCAACGGTCTCAAAGAAGTGGAGAAAGTGCTTTATTCGGAAGCAGTGCTGATCGGAAACAGATCGCTTTCCGGAGAGAAGCGCCAGCTCCTTTCGCAGATGATATTCAGATTCGAGGCGGTGGAGCGCAGTCGGGGAATGAAATATATGCTGATGAACCTCCCGGCCGACAGAGTGGATGAGGCGGTGAAGATACTTCCCGGAATGAAATCCCCCACCATCCTGCCTCTGGCACAGGAAGGATGGTGTTCCATACACGTCGTGGTACGGGAAGACGAGCTATGGAGCAAGATAGAGCAGCTCAAGGAGATCGGGGCAGAGGATATCCTGGTGCTCGCGCTCGAGAAGACAGTGTGGTGATATTTCAATCTATATGCAGAATGGACATATATATCAATCCGTCACGGGACAGATGGGCGGAACTGACAAGCCGCAAGAGAAATGATGACAGTTCGATAGACACTGCCGTCAGGGAAATAATAAATGCAGTGAAGACCGGAGGGGACAAGGCCCTCATAGAACTTGCCGAGAGGATAGACAAGGCAAGGCTCGGATCGACAGAAGTCAGCCGGGAAGAAATGGAGGCGGCCATCAGCCGGATACCGGAGAAACTGAAAAAAGCAATGGACCGGGCCGCGGAGAACATACGCCGGTTCCACAAGGCGCAGATCCCGGAAGAGATCAGCATAGAGACAATGCCAGGAGTCAGATGCGTCTCACGCCCGGTGCCGATAAGCAATGTCGGGCTGTACATCCCGGGAGGGTCCGCCCCGCTGTTCTCCACCGTGCTGATGCTGGCTATTCCAGCCGAAGCGGCAGGCTGCAGGCAGACAGTCCTCTGCACACCTCCGGACAGGAACGGTGCTGTCAGTCCATCAATCCTCTATGCCGCACACATCTGCGGGATCAGAAGAATCTTCAAGGCCGGGGGCGCCCAGGCAATCGCCGCAATGGCCTACGGGACGGAGACCATACCTCGCGTAGACAAGATATTCGGGCCCGGCAACCGGTATGTGACCAGGGCGAAACAGATGCTCAGTTCCGAGGTGGCGATCGACATGCCCGCCGGCCCATCTGAAGTCATGGTCCTGGCTGACATTACAGCCAGACCTGAATTCATCGCATCGGACCTGCTTTCCCAGGCCGAGCACGGACCTGACAGTCAGGTCATGCTTGTATGCACTTCAGCAAAGACAGCCGGGGAAGTCCGGGAGGAGACGGCCAGGCAGCTGGAGGACCTGCCACGCAAGGACGTTGCCATCAAATCCCTGGAAAACAGCAGGATCATCGTAATGGACTCTTTGGATGACATCATCGATTTCGCCAACAGCTATGCAGCCGAGCACCTTATCATCTCAATGGACAGGCCGTGGGATATCGCTTCACGGATCACCGCTGCAGGCAGTATCTTCATAGGGAACTATTCACCGGAAAGTGCCGGGGACTATGCATCCGGGACCAACCACACCCTGCCCACTTCCGGCTGGGCCAGGTCTTACAGCGGAGTCAACACGGAAAGTTTCTTCAGGAGGATGACGATCCAGGAACTGACTTATGACGGACTGTCCGCACTCGGAGGCACCATTATGGAAATGGCATCAGAAGAAGGTCTGGAGGCTCACCGCCGGGCAGTCGATATCAGGCTCGGGCAACGTGAAACAACCGGAACGGAAAAGACATACAGACAATGAATACAAAAGACATAGAGAGACTTGTCAGGTCAGAGATCCTGGCTATGACACCTTACTCGACAGCAAGGGACGAATGTGAAGGCAGCCCGGAGATTTTCCTGGATGCTAACGAGAATCCTTATGACAACGGATTCAACCGCTATCCCGACCCGCATCAGAAAGCGCTCAAAAGACAGATAGCGAAAGTGAAAGGCATAGGGGAAGACCGGATATTCATCGGGAACGGAAGCGATGAGGCCATTGACATAATCTACCGGATATTCTGCCGTCCTGGGACGGACAATGCTGTCTCGATATCCCCGACATACGGAATGTACAGCGTAGCCGCCGCAATCAACGGGACAGAATTCCGCAAGGTGCCGCTAATGCAGGATTTCTCGCTCGATGAAACCGCGCTCCTTGCCGCTACGGATGAAAACACTAAGCTCATTTTCATCTGTTCTCCGAACAACCCTACCGGCAACAGTTTCCCGAAAGAACAGCTGACCGGGATAGCCGGAACCTTCAACGGAATCGTAGTTGTGGATGAAGCCTATATCGACTTCTCCGTCCATGACAGCCTGACCGGGGTGCTGGACAGATATCCGAACCTCGTCATCCTCCAGACATTCTCCAAAGCCTGGGGGATGGCCGGACTCAGGGTGGGTATGGCATTCGCCTCCCCGTATATCATCCGTCTGATGTCCAATGTAAAATATCCGTACAACATCAACGGTCTCACCCAGGAGATTGTCATAGGCAGACTTGGACAAGGCAGACCGGACACCGCAGTCACTGTAAGGGAGAGAGAGCGTATCTCCAGTGCGATATCGGCATATCCCGGTATCATTTATGTCTATCCTTCGGATGCCAATTTCATCCTTGTCAAATGCTCCGATGCGGAAGGGCTGTATTCCAAGCTGATCAGGAACAGGATAATTGTCAGGGACAGGTCACGCGTACCAGGATGCGATGGATGCCTGAGAATCTCTGTAGGCACACCGGAAGAGAACACCCGTCTGATCTGTGCCGTGGACGAATGGTCATCCCGTCTCTCTTCTTCCCGGCCAGGCGCCTTATCCTCCGGGACCGGCATTCCAGTTTCCGTCAATGTCAATACCCTTGACACAGAAGATGAGGCAGGGCTTCCGGCAGAAAAAAGGGCTGGGGACCCGGCACGGAAAGCGGCAATATTCCGCACGACATCCGAGACGGCCATCACCGCCATCATCGACCTTGACGGGAAAGGGCCATCATTCATCTCCACAGGAATAGGATTCTTCGACCATATGCTGGATCAGATCGTCCATCACGGAGGGATATCAATGCTCATCTACGCCAGGGGGGACCTCAACGTCGACGAGCACCATACCATAGAGGATGTGGCGATCACACTGGGCAAGGCCGTATCTGATGCCCTCGGGTCAAAGGCCGGGATAGGCCGATACGGATTCGTGCTTCCGATGGATGAAAGCGAAGCCTCCGTGCTGCTGGATCTTGGAGGAAGAATAGACTTCCGATGGGATGCCGGATTCGCGCGAGAGAAGATCGGGGATATGCCGACAGAGATGTTCAGCCATTTCTTCAAGAGTTTCGCGGAATCGGCCCGGTGCAACCTGCATATATCCGCACGCGGAGAGAATGAGCATCACAAGATCGAAGGTATCTTCAAGGCATTTGCAAGGGCGTTGAAGATGGCCATCGCCCGGGATGGCTCCTCCTCCCTCCCGAGCAGCAAAGGAATACTGTAACTGTCACCATAGACGAAGCCTCTTTTCTGTCACCATAGACGGAGCCTCTTTTCTGTCACCATAGACGGAGCCGTCAGGCGGAGTGAAGGGTCTAGTCAAAGTAAAGGACCCGCAAAAGAAACATCTGCAAAACCATATCAGACAAAAACGATGAATACAGTCATAATAGATTACGGTACCGGCAACCTGCGCTCCGTCGAGAACGCCCTCAAGAGACTCGGTGCCGAATATACAGTGACAGCAGATGCTGCAGCCATCCGCTCGGCGGACAGGGTGATACTGCCCGGAGTCGGAGAAGCATCATTCGCAATGGACAGGCTGCGTGAGTCCGGGCTCGACAGAGTGATACAGTCTCTGAAACAGCCTGTACTCGGGATATGCATAGGTATGCAGATCCTGTGCAGTTCCAGCGAAGAAGGCGGCACCGACTGTCTGGGGATATTCCATACGGCAGTACGGCGGCTGGAGGCCAGGGCCGGTACGGGAGGTGCGTTCAAAATTCCCGAAATGGGGTGGAACAGCATTTCCATCAAGACACAATCTCCCCTGTTCCGCGACATTCCGGATGACAGCTATGTATATTATGTACATTCGTTCGCTCCCGACATCTGCAACGACACCATTGCCGTTACAGAATATGGCCGTCCGTTCAGCGCTGCACTTGCCAGAGACAATTTCTTCGGGACGCAGTTCCATCCCGAAAAGAGCGGAAGCATCGGACAGAGGATACTGGAGAATTTTCTTGGACAGACAACCAACGTTTCAGTGAAATGATAGAGATAATACCTGCAATAGATATAATATCCGGAAAATGCGTACGTCTCACCAAAGGCGACTACGCTTCCGTGAAATCATACTCTGATGATCCCGCCGACATAGCCTTGCGGTTCAAGGATGCCGGGCTCAGGCGGCTTCATATCGTCGACCTCGACGGAGCCAGGGCATCATTCCCCCGGAATCTGGATGTGCTTGAAAAGATTGTCTCCGCCACCGGAATGGAGGTAGAATGGGGAGGCGGGATAAAGGACAGGGCAGGACTCTCCTCTGTCCTTGAAAGTGGTGCCGCCCAGGCGATCTGCGGGAGTATCGCTGTCACCGATCCTGAAGAATTCCGGAGCTGGATATATGAATACGGATCCGGCAGGATCATACTCGGAGCAGACGTGAGGGATGGGAAGGTGGCGACCCACGGATGGATCAGGGATTCCGGACTGACAGTGGAAGACCTGGTCGGAATGTTTCTGGAGGACGGGCTGAAGAAGGTGATCTGCACCGACATCTCCAGAGACGGGACTCTGCAAGGACCGGCGTTCGACCTGTACGGCAGCCTTCGCAGACAGTTCCCCGGTATCGAATTCACCGCCAGCGGCGGCATCAGTACAATGACCGACATCTATGAACTGGACAGACAGGGAACGGGAAGCGTGATTGTCGGGAAAGCCATATATGAAGGGAGAATAACAGTCGGGGAGATAACAGAATTCAACAGAAGACAGAATATTTTATAGGATATGCTTGCCAAAAGAATCATACCTTGTCTCGACATAAAAGATGGACAGACGGTCAAAGGAGTCAATTTCACAGGGCTGCGCAATGTAGGGGACCCAGTGGAACTTGCTGCCGGATATGCCGCAGAAGGAGCGGATGAAATCGTATGTCTTGACATAAGCGCCACGCTGGAGGGCCGGAAGACATTTGCATCTCTCGTGGAACGGATAGCTGAAGTCACTGACATACCTGTCACTGTAGGAGGGGGGATAGCATCAGTGGAAGACGCCGGCAGACTGCTGCTTGCCGGAGCGGACAAGGTTTCCGTCAACAGCGCAGCCGTCCGCAGACCGGAACTGATAGATGAAATAGCATCAAAATACGGCAGCCAGTTCATTGTCGCAGCCATTGATGCGAAAAAGATTGACGGGAAATGGACAGTCACGACACACAGCGGAAGCAGGCCGACGGACAGGGAGCTGTTCTCCTGGGCACGGGAGACCGTAGACAGAGGAGCCGGAGAGATACTGTTCACATCAATGGACAATGACGGTACCGGCAGTGGCTATCCCTGCGAGGTATATGCCGCCCTCTCGGAAATGCTCCCCGTACCTGTAATCGCATCCGGAGGCGCCGGTTCCGTGGAGGATATCGCCAGAGTGCTGACTGACGGCCGGGCGGATGCCGCGCTGGCGGCCAGCATCTTCCATTACGGAAAGATCAGTATCCCGCAGCTGAAGGCCCGGCTTGCAGACATGGGCATCCCGGTCAGACCGGTACTGTAAATGAAACCATATAAAAGTCAACCGTTATGATACAATTTGAAGAACTCGACTCTACAAAAAACTGTGAAGGGCTCATTCCGGCAATTATCCAGGACGACACTACTCTTGCCGTCCTTATGCTCGGATATATGGACAAGGAAGCCTTGGAGAAGACCCAGAAAGAAGGACGCGTGACATTCTACAGCCGCTCCAGAGGCCGGCTGTGGACCAAAGGCGAGACCAGCGGCAACTACCTTGATGTAGTCTCCATCGCCAGAGACTGCGACTCAGACTCGCTGCTGATAAGAGTGAACCCTCACGGTCCTGTCTGTCATACCGGTACTGTAAGCTGCTTTGCCGATGAGGCTGTCCGCCAGGCTGTAGCTGCAGGAGAAAAGGAAACGAGGACTGAAGGGTTCATCCGTGAACTGGAACAGGTCATCCGCCAGCGTCACAGGGATATGCCTGAAGGCTCCTACACATCCAGACTCTTCAGCCGCGGTGTGCCCAAGATAGCTCAGAAAGTCGGAGAAGAAGCCGTCGAGACAGTGATCGAAGCCGTCGCGCAGAACAGGGATGCCATGATATATGAAGCCTCCGATCTCGTCTACCACCTGCTTGTCCTGCTTGAAGCCACCGGCTGCTCCATCTCCGACCTCGAGAAGGAACTTGAACGTCGCCACCGGTAACGCAGTTCCGGCAACATACATCACCGCCGGCTGCCCGACGGACCGCGAACACGGCATTTTTGCATCTTCCTGAATGATAAGACATTACAAAAAGTTGATGTTCGCGGTCCGTAGAGCGCCTCTGCGCACGGGGTATCAGTCCATCCGCGACAACAGAGTCAAGAACACATAGTTTTCCCGGTAATCCTTGTCATTCTGAGCGAAGCGAAGAATCTGATACAGAACGTCTTTCCTGTCTAAAGGAGCGAAGAATCTGGTTCAGAAAGCCGGGGCTGAGACCTGTATAGTGCTCCAGATCCTTCACTCCGCCTGCGGCTACGTCTATGGTGACAAAGAAGCGGCTGCGTCTATGGTGACAAAATCCCTTTACGGAACAGGAAGTGATACAAAACACCCGACTTTGCATTCTTGGGCGCAAAGCCGGGTGATAATTTTGCAAATCCTTGAGTTTCAAGGTTGGCTGCGGAGAGATCGGGATTAACCATGCTGCGCAAGCTTCTTCCCGTCGCCCCTCGCCGGGGTGGCCCTTGCTCCAATAGGCCGATGTCCTGCGGACATTATGATTCTGTATCCTGCTTCCTTTGTGAAAGTAAACTTTCAAAAGGCAGGATACAAGAACCGGTCGCAAAAGCGACCGGCCTATTGGTGCGGAGAGAGGGGCTCTCGAACCTACATATTCAAAAAATATCATAAAATTGCAAATTACTGATAATCATATACTATTTGGAGTGCATAGTAAATCTAAATCTTTCTGAATATCTTTTGCTATTCCAAATATTGGGTGTATATTTGGGTGTAGAATTTCAAACGCACCCAATTATGAATATCAAACGAAACATCATTTTTGCATTGGAAAGCCGGA
>JADIMI010000043.1 GCA_017694845.1 Candidatus Cryptobacteroides intestinavium | reverse complement strand
AGCACCTCTATCCTGCACCCTGCAGAAATCTTTTTGTCAGCAGGATGCACCCCGCCGATTGAAAATGTCTTTTTCATATTCTACTCCTCCTTTGTTTCTGGTTTCGGTTTCACGACAGGAAAATTCACAGCGTGGATAGCACCCGTAGGACACTCGGCCACACATTTCTTGCACAGCTTGCATTTCGTGAAATCTATATAGGCAAGATTGTTCTCTATGGTAATTGCTCCGTGAGGACATACCTTCGCACATTTGCCACAGCCGATGCAGGCTGCAGAGCAGGCCTTGCGGGCAACCGCTCCCTTATCCTTGTTGACACAACTGACAAATACCCTCATTCCGCGAGGCCCCTTGTTCCTCAACTCTATGATATTCTTAGGACAGGCCTTGACACAGGCCCCGCAGGCCGTACATTTCTCCTGATCAACTTCAGGAAGGCCGGTCTCCGGATTCATATAAATCGCGCCGAACTGGCAGGCCGCAACACAGTCACCGCAGCCCAGACAACCGAAAGAACATCCGGTATCGCCGCTGTACAGGGCAGACTTGACACGGCAGGAAAGGTATCCGCCGTAAACGTTCACGTTCCGACGGTTTTCATAGGTTCCGTTGCAGCGGACCACTGCGACCATAGGGGCCTTTTCCTTGACCTCAAGGCCGAGCACGGCTGCAACCTTCTTCATCGTTTCGTTTCCACCGACCGGACAGAAATTACTGTCCAGATTCATAGAATCGACACAAGACTTGGCGAAAGCCCGGCAGCCGGCATTTCCGCAACCGCCGCAGTTGGCTCCCGGAAGCACCTTCTCCACGTCATCGATCCTAGAGTCTTCCTCAACCCTGAACTTTGCAGCCACAAGATAAAGGACGACGGCAAGCACGACTCCGAGCAGAGTAAGGATTGCAATTGTCCAGATAATTGTTGTTGTCATCTCAATATTTCGTTAAAATTATTTTTCCTTTATATAAAACACGAAATCATTGGCCAGTTTATCTCTAAACAGGTAAATGACAAGGTAATACAGGGCCACTCCTCCAATGCCCGCAAGCCCGGCATAAACTTCGTGTGCGGTAACGGACGACAAAGATAACACTAAAATCATTAAAATGAACAAAGGAATCACATAAGATATCCATACTGCCTTCATTCCCATTGATTTCTTGAGCAGGACAAGCACCTTGTCACCCTCCTTGTAACTGCCGTATGGGTCGGTAGGGACCATTATTATCTTCTGCTTCTCATCCGCCACTCCGCAGAGTCCTCTTGCGTGGCACGCCGCACAGGCAGACTGCGCGATTATCTCGACAGTAGTGAACTCGGGAGTTATCTCCAGTATAGTCCCTTCGTGGGACACTTCATTCTTTGACATATCCTTATTTTTTAACAAGCGACTTGAACGGATGCTTCAGACCCGACCACCCGGTCAGTCTTCCGGAGGCAGTCCCCACCAGGATAGGGGCCTCGAACATGACAGGAATCCTGTTGTCATCATCGGAAACCCATATCAGCATATCCTCCTCCCCGGTGAAGACCTCCCCTGCCAGAAGCCTGGCGGCGAACTTGATTGTCCTGACAGTCCCCAGCCCCCTGATCTTCTTCGTCTCCCGGCCGTAGAGGATAAAATAGACATTATATACATCATCGTCTATGGCGAAAGTCATAGGATAGCGCACCCCCGGTGTTACGGCATCGAAATCCATATTCCTGGCGAGGAAGAACAGTGCAGGGAGATCATACGTACAGCTGTCAAGAGGCAGCTCCACATTACGCTGGCCGGAACTGGACGAATACACATCAGCCTCGATGTACGGATCCGGCATATTCCACATATAATTATATGTATTCTTCGCTATATATCTGCCCTCTCTTGTATCCCTGGTGAATTTCATCGGGACTATGCCATCCATTGTAAACCAGGACTGGAAATCTTCCCTGACCTTGAAGATCAGGTCATACCAGCTGACAGTCCTGCCGTATACGGCACAATGGAAGACCCTGCGGCCATCCATCGTAAGGGTGTCAAGGTCGACGGTCGCCTTCCCTACATCGGAATTGATTATTCCCCATTCATACTTCACCGTGAATTCCAGATGCTCTCCTGCACTATAAGCGAGACTGTCCTCCACAAGGGACATTACAGGAATACAGGCACTTCTGACGGAGGAGCTGTCTCCATTCCCGGCATCTGTCATATGGGCGGAGGCAGCCATACCTGTGACTACCTGAAGAAAAGCCAGAGTCACTGCCAGAAAAAGGATGCGGTAAAGTCTTTCCATATTACAGCCCGGCAGGAATATCCTATGCGAAATCATTGTTAGGCCCGAAATCCGAACTTCCGCCAGCCGGGATATCTCCTACAGCGGCAGACATATCCGATACCGGGACATACCCCTGACCGATATCATCCATAGCCGCCCTTGCAAGGAGAGTGTCTTCTGCATCCACGAACTTGACTTCCGAACTGCGGAACATCAGGTTGATATCCCCTATCTCACCGTTACGGTGCTTGGCAATGATAAGCTGCGCCTTGCCGGCCTCTGACGGGTCGGGGGACAGGTTCTGGTAATCAGGCCTGTGGATGAACAGCACCATATCCGCATCCTGCTCAATGGAGCCGGATTCGCGGAGGTCGCTGAGCAGAGGCCTTCCATTGGAATTCTGTCTGTTTACCGCTGTCCTGTTGAGCTGCGAAAGCGCAATGATGGGGACGTTGAGTTCCTTTGCGGTCGCCTTGAGCGTCCTTGATATGGCGGCGACTTCCTGCTCCCTGAGCCCCTTGAGCTCGTTCGGACCCTGCATAAGCTGGAGGTAGTCCACTATTATGAGCTTTATGCCCTTCTGGTTCACAAGGCGCTTCGCCTTGGAACGGAACTCCATGACAGGAAGGCTCGGAGTGTCATCTATATAGAGCGGGGCCCTGGACAGATCCTTGAGCTTCTGCTCAAGCTGCACCCATTCATACGGCTCCAGACGGACTCCTCCCTTGATCTTGTCGGCGGAAAGACCTGTCTCGGACACCATCATTCGCTTGCAGAGCTGGATCGCAGGCATTTCCAGGGAAAAGATCGCCACAGGGACATGGTGATCGACCGCCGCGTTTCTCGCCACATTCAGGACAAATGCAGTCTTGCCCATAGATGGGCGGGCGGCAAGAATGATAAGATCGGATGGCTGCCAGCCAAGCGTGACCTTGTCCAGAGAAGGGAAGCCGGAAGGGACACCGCTGAGACCGGTAGAGTCCTGAAGGCGCTCTATGTCCGACATCGCCTGTGTTATGACAGAACCGATCTCCTGGACATCTTTCTTGACATTGTTCTGGATGGCATCGAACACCTTGGTCTGGGCCGTGTCGATAAGCTGGTCGACATTGATACTCTCATCGTAGGAATCCTTCAGGATAGTATATGCCGCAGTGATCAGATCCCTCTGTATGCATTTCTGCTTGAGTATCTTGATATAGAATTCGATATGTGCGGCCGCGCCGATTTTCTGGGAAAGCTGGGCCAGGACCACAGGCCCGCCGATGGCCTCAAGATTGCCATCCGTCTTAAGCTGCTGGCTGACAGTGAGAGGGTCTACCGACACATGGGAATTGACGAGATGCATCATAGACTCGAAGATCATACGGTGCTTCTCATTGTAGAAACAGCCCGGAGTCAGTTCCTCCATAGCCTCATCCACGCAGTTAGGCTCTACAAGAAGAGCGCCGAGGACAGCCTCTTCGACATCAAGAGCTTGAGGCGGTCTGTTTCCCATCTCAAGCCCTAATGTATCCAGATTGACAGGCTTCTGCTGTCTTTTCCTTTTCCCGTCTGCAGCCGGCATACGACTATTCGAAATCAGGATTTACGAGTATTCTTCCGCAATATTCGCAAATGATCATTTTCTTGTTCGATGCTATGTCGATGAGCCTCTGCGGGGATATCGTGCTGAAGCAGCCGCCGCAGGCGTTGCCGTTGAACACAGACACTACGGCAAGATGGTTGTTGCTGCTGTTCCTGATGTGGTTGTATGCGCTCATTGTCCTCGCATCGATCTTTGCCGCGCACTCCGCCCTCCGGGCGAGGAGTTTCTCCTCATCCTTGGCAGTGGACTCCACAATGGTCGCGAGCTCCTGCTTCTTGGCCTTCAGGTCATCATTCCTTACAGAGAGTTTCTCCTTGATAGCCTCGATATCACCTTTCCTGGCGATGATCGCCTCCTTGGTCTCGCCTATGTTCTTCTCGGCGATCTGCCTGAGCAGCCCGAGGTTCTCGATCTCCTTGCTGAGAGAGTCATATTCCCTGCTGTTGGCCACGTGATCCACCTGCGCCTTGTATTTAGCGATGGATGCATCGTAGTCGACAATCTGGTTCTTGTATTCCGCTATCTTCTTTGTAGACTCCTCGATCTGGGCGTTGATATTCGCCACCTTGGCCTTCAGGTCAGCTATCTCGTTCTCCAGATTCTCCACCTCCACCGGAAGTTCACCCCTGAGCTGCAGGATCTTGTCTATCTCTGTATCTATCAGCTGGAGAGAATAGAGAGTCTTGAGTTTCTCCTCGACACTGAGGTCTGAATCAGCGAAATTCTTCTGGATCGACACGAAGGTCTCCCTCTGGTCGATAGGAGTTTCGATTTTCTTTGTCTTTTTAGCCATATCGCTTAAAAATAAAATATCGGGTTACTGTATCTGTTCTCCGTAATGCGGACTGCAAAGGTAGGAAAATTTTTCCGTATCAATGAAAATAAAATATTAACTATATCTATTTCACTTTCATAATGTCCGATGTCCATAAGCATATATCTTCCGCCTGTGAAGAAATGATGGTAGGATATGTCCCCTGTCACATACAGCTGGGCACCCGCGTTGACAGCCTTGTCTATAAGCGAGCTTCCGGCTCCGCCGCAGACCGCGACCGTGCCGACAGGGATATCCACAGGACGTGAACATCTGACCGTCTTCAGGGAGAACCTTTCCTTGACCAGGGCGACCGCCTCCTCCGCAGGCAGCGGCTCCGGCAATGTGCCTATGACACCGAGCCCCGTGCCATCTCCATCAGCGTCAAGGACGCTGACATTCTCAAGACCAAGCCTTGCCGCCATCGCCCCGCTCACACCGGCGATCACCTTGTCGGCCGTCGTATGGGCCGCATAGACCGATATCCCGGCAGACACTGCCTTGATCACGGCGGCTCCTACCGGATCGTCAGGGGAGATTCTTCTCAGACCTGAAAAAATCAGAGGATGATGCGTGACTATCATATCGGCCCCGTATGAGACAGCCTCATCGACGAGTTCCGGAGTGCAGTCCAGCCCGACAAGCACAGACGTGACCGGAGCATCCGGAGAACCGATGCAAAGACCGCTGTTGTCCCATTTCTCCTGAATGGCCAGCGGCGCGAAATCCTCGATAACCTTTACGACATCCTTTACCTGCATAGACAAAGTTCCTTATATTATATAATAGGTATACCCCTTACAGTCCGCCGCGGATATCCTCCAGCTGAGACCTGATCCTTCGCAGGGACTCGAGCACCTTCACTTTATTGTCAATTTTAGATGTGTCCTCCCCGAGCTGTCTCGCCGCCCCTTCAAGAGTCAGCCCCGCCGTCTTGACAAGGAAATGTATCCGCTTGAACATCTCGACATCCTCGGCGGTGAACAGCCTGTTCCCCTTGGCATTGCGTCTCGGCCTGATGAATTTCGGGAAAGAATCGGACCAGAATCTCACCAGAGACACATTCTCTCCGAGAATCTCGGCCACTTCTCCGATACGGTAAAACAACTTTTCCATAACATCATATTGTTTTGTCAGTCCATAGACTGTCCGGTCGTCACTGACATTATGAGTATGTCCGCATACGAATACGGATCGACATCTCCGAAGAAATAGTTCACCGGATCAAGGATCTTTCCGTCCTTCTCCACTTCATAGTGAAGATGCGGGGCCATCGTCATTCCCGAAGTGCCGACGTGGCCAATGACTGTCTCCTCATCGACCCTGGCCCCTTTACGTACCAGAATATCATCCAGATGGGCATATCTGGTGATGTATCCTCCGGCGTGTGTTATCTCGACTACATTGCCCGATCCTCTGCGGGACCTTGTCACGGATGAAACCACCCCCGGACCAGACGAGTACACCTCCGTCCCGGAATGGGCTATCATATCCAGACCGTGATGCTCGACATTCACCTTGTAGAAAGGATTGATCTTCTGCCCGGTCGTCGCACCTGTCTGCGTATAATTGAAACCTTTCAGAGGAGAACGCATAGGAGGCATTATGAAACCATCCCCGGCACAGCGGTCAAGCAGCGCCCCGAAATTGCGCTCCACCCTCGTGACGCATTCCTCAAGCAGATCGAGCTTCTCCGATGTCAGTGCAACAATGTCCGCATCTTTCAGAGTATCTCCTCCTGCAAGGAAATCCACGGATGAAAGCCTCTCGACGTTAGGCGCCTCGGTATGGAAGACAGCCTTGTATATCTCGTCATCACGCATCTGCAGCCCGGTCACGACATCTGAAAGCAGACGGTCCTTCCTCTCCATTTCAGGATATATCTTGGAGTACATCCTGTTCTCCTGCTTCAGTCTCCTCTCGGTGTCCGTACTGAACACCAGCGAGAACAGGGCGTAATACACAGCGGCGAGGGCGATCGACACGAAAAAATATTTTATGACATTCATGATGACACTCCTGAAAGTCCTGGTCGAACGCCGGAACTTCACCTGCCTGTCGTCATAGATGTATTTGGGTGACATTGTTCCCTCCTATTTCCTGATGTCGGAATGTACGATATCCGATCCGGCCTCCACCTGCCTTACCATCGAAGAATATTCCTCTGCAGGGATTTCAAGGTCAAGGTAGTTGATAGGATTGACAGGCCGGTCCATATAGATGACCTCATAATGGAGATGCGGCCCTGATGATTTTCCTGAATTGCCGGTCCTTCCGAGGAAGTCGCCACGCCTGACCTGCATTCCTTCGACGACATCCGTCGTGCTCAGGTGGGCATATCTTGTCTTGTAGCCGAAGCCGTGGTCCACTATTATGTTGTTGCCGTAGCCGTATCTGCTGTGCCCCACATAAGAGACGACGCCATCTCCGGTTGAATAGACCGGATTTCCGACCTCGATGGCGAAATCAAGCCCCATATGCCTCGCCTGTCTGCCGGTGATGGGGTCCTTCCTCACTCCGAAGCTGCTCGAAAGCCTGTATTGCGACCTGTCAGGCACTATCGGGGATATCTTCGGGATACATGACACCATCTCTCCGGAACGCGCGGCCACCAGCGATACATCATCGAAAGACTTGCTCTGCACGTATGATTTCTTTGTGAGGACATCCAGCCTCACGACAGTGTTCTTTATGTGTCCGCTGATATCCGCTCCATCCAGATATGCGTAACGGTTGACTCCACCGAAACCGGCGTTCCTCACCTCCTTTGATATGGGGGACATCCCGAAAATGGAACGGTATATCTCATCATCCCTCATCTGGAGGGTCCCGAGCACCTCGTCATATTCATCCAGATGCCTGTCTATCAGATCGACCTTCGCGCTCCATCCATCGTTGATCCTCTGCAGCCTTGCGGTCTTCGGGAGATCCTGTCCCAGTACGGAAGTATATATCCAGACATACAGTACAGTCATAGCCACGCTGGCAAGAAAAAGACACGAATATTTGACTATCCGTGACCTCCTCGATCTGATCTGTTCCTCGTATGAAAGGGTTACACTGTTGAAAATGTATTTTTTGGAATTCCGCATAGGCGCAAAGATAGTCTTTTTCCGGAAAAAATTATAATTTTGCACGATATTTTGTTTTTATTATGACCTCAAAAGAAATCAGAAAGACTTTCCTGGACTTTTTCGCGTCCAAAGGACACACGATAGTGCCATCAGCCCCTATGGTTGTCAAGAACGACCCTACGCTGATGTTTACAAATGCCGGAATGAACCAGTTCAAGGACTGGTTCCTGGGCAACAGCGCACCTAAGTACAAGAGGGTGACAGACAGCCAGAAATGCCTGAGGGTGAGCGGGAAGCACAACGACCTTGAAGAAGTCGGGCACGATTCATACCATCATACGATGTTCGAGATGCTCGGCAACTGGAGCTTCGGCGACTATTTCAAGTCCGAGGCCATAGACTGGGCCTGGGAACTGCTCACCGAAGTGTACCGGATCGACAAGGACAGACTTTACGTGACCGTATTCAAAGGGGACGCGGCTGACGGGACCGATATGGACACGGAAGCCAGAGACAGATGGAAGCTTCACGTCCCGGAAGACAGGATACTGCTCGGAGACAAGCACGACAACTTCTGGGAGATGGGAGACACAGGGCCGTGCGGGCCGTGCAGCGAGATCCATATAGACCTGCGCAGCGATGAGGAAAGGGCCGCCATCCCCGGACGGGAGCTGGTCAATACAGGCAACCCGCTCGTGATCGAGATATGGAACCTGGTGTTCATGCAGTTCAACCGGAAGGCCAGCGGAGAGCTCGAACCGCTTCCGAACAGGAACGTGGATACGGGAATGGGATTCGAACGGCTCTGTATGGTGCTTCAGGGCAAGACCAGCAACTATGACACGGATGTATTCACCGGGATGATCCACAGAATAGAAGAGCTCTCGGGGCACAGATACGGAGAAAGCGGCAGGACGGATGTGGCTATGCGGGTGATCGCGGACCATATCCGTGCCATCAGTTTCTCCATCGCTGACGGACAGCTTCCATCCAACGTCAAGGCAGGATACGTCATCAGGAGGATTCTCCGCCGTGCCGTACGCTACGGGTATACATTCCTTGGCTTCAGCGAGCCTTTCCTCTGCCGCCTGGTGGGACAGCTTGTCGATGATATGGGAGAGTTCTACTCGGAAATCGCAAGGCAGCAGGAGCTCGTGGAAAAGGTGATCCGCGAGGAGGAGCTGGCGTTCCTCCGCACTCTGGACAGAGGCATCAGGCTGATGGACAACATTATGGAGAAAACGAAGGCAGACAAGGTGATCAAAGGCGAGGATGCATTCGTGCTTTACGACACCTTCGGATTCCCGGTCGACCTGAGCGAGCTCATTGCATCAGAGAACGGATATACCATCGACATTGAAGGCTTCGAAAGGGAGCTTCAGAAGCAGAAGGAACGCGCCCGCAATGCGACTGCGATCGAGTCCGGGGACTGGGCCGAGTTCCATCACTGCGAGAACGTGGAGTTCGTCGGCTATGACACGACCAGCCTCGAGGGGGCGACGCTTACCCGCCACCGCACGGTCAAGGCCAAGAACAGGACAATGTACCAGCTTGTATTCGACCGCACCCCTTTCTATGCAGAGATGGGAGGTGAAGTCGGCGATACCGGATACATAGTTGCAGGCGATGGGGAGAAGATCTCCATCATAAACACAATAAAGGAGAACAATCTCACTATACATATCGCAGAGCGCATACCGGCCGACTGCACCGGTCCGTTCACCCTTGTGGTCGATGCCGCAAGAAGAAGGATGATATCATCCAACCATACGGCCACCCATTTGCTGCACAAGGCATTGAGAGAGATTCTCGGCACCCATGTGGAGCAGAAGGGCTCGTTCGTGACAGACTCGTATTTCCGTTTCGACTTCTCGCATTTCGAGAAACTTTCCGATGAACAGATAGATCTGGTGGAGAACCGCGTCAACGAGCTGATCCGGGAGAATTCCCCTCTCGAAGAGAACCGGGCCGCGACAATGGAGCAGGCCCAGGCAATGGGGGCGATGGCACTGTTCGGGGAGAAATACGGAGACAGGGTGCGCATCGTGAAGTTCGGCGATTCAGTGGAACTGTGCGGAGGCTGCCACGCCGCCGCTACCGGGCAGATCGGGTTCTTCAAGATCGTCGCGGAATCCGCCATCGCGGCCGGAGTGCGCAGGATCGAGGCCGTCACGGGACCTTACGCGGAAAAGGTCGTGGATGCTATGGAGCATTCGTTCCGTGCAGCGAAGGCACTGTTCAACAATGCGCCTGACCTCGCCGGGGCGATCGGGAAGCTGATTGAAGAAAACGAGCATTTCAAAAAGGAAGTCGAGGCGATAGCGAAGGAAAAAAGCGCCGCTTTCAAGAAGGCGATACTTGAAATGAGCAGACCGGTCAACGGAATCAATGTTGTCTGCATCGATCCTGACAAGGCCGTGCAGATCAATCCTGACATCGTCAAAAGAGCCTGTCAGATGCTCCAGAAAGAGGCGGAGAATCTCGTGGTCGCCGTAGCCTGTGAATCGGACGGGAAGCCGCAGCTGATGCTGCTGTATTCTGAAGACCTTGTCAAGAAAGGGCATAATGCCGGCAAGGATGTCAAGGAGGCGGCGAAACTCATCCTCGGAGGAGGAGGAGGGCAGCCTGGCTTCGCCACAGCTGGAGGCAAGAATTCCGCAGGCCTGGCGGATGCACTCGAGAAAATGGTGGAGCTTGCCACCAGATAGCATTTCCCGGCCCGCAGACCAGGGAATGACATAATGAATGACAAAGGCACAGCCCGCTCACACATCGGAGAATGAAGAAACTTGATCAGTTCATACTGAAATCGTTCGTAGGACCGTTCATAGCGATCCTTCTGGTCGTCATCTTCATACTGATGATGCAGTTCCTGTGGCTCTATATCGATGAGCTTGTAGGGAAAGGGCTCAGCTTCAAGGTCATACTGGAATTTCTCGGCTGGGGAAGCGTGACCCTCATCCCGCTGTCCCTGCCGCTTGCCACCCTGCTGGCATCGATGATGACCCTGGGTACCCTCGGGGAGAACAACGAGCTGCTCGCGATCAAGGCCGCAGGCATCTCGCTCAGAAGGGTGCTCGTCCCTCTCGTCTGCGCATCGGCAGTGATAAGCGTGGGGGCGTTCTTCATTTCCAATGACCTCATCCCGATAGCCTACAATAAGATATTCACCCTCAGGGACGACATAGGCAGGACCAAGGAGGAGATAAAGATCCCTACCGGGACCTTCTATGATGGTATCGACGGCTATGTCCTGCGGGTGGACACAAGGGATGACGAGACCGGAATGATGTACGGGGTCATGGTCTACAACCATACCGGAAACAAGGGCAACACAAGCCTGACCCTGGCCGACTCCGCAATGATGAAGATGACAGCGGACAAGAAGGCGCTGACGTTCACTCTTTTCAGCGGGGAGAACTACGAGGAGACAAATACGAGGAAATTCAGGGACACCACCCTGCAGCTGCAGAAGATAGACTTCGAAAGGCAGTCTCTCGTCATACCTCTCGAGAACTATGCTTTCCAGAAATCGGAGGACACAAGGTTTGACGATGAAGTCAAGTCGATGAACCTCAAGCAGCTCGAGCACAGCCAGGACTCGATCGGAGGGCTGGCGACAATCACCAGGGAAGAACAGCTCACAAGCCTCAGGACAGGACGCGCTTTCAGATACAACGAACAGCTCGACACTGCAAGACAGAGCGGCATCAGGTCGAATTTCGACTATAATGTGCTTGAGAGCGACTCCGGGTTTGATGAAGAGATCAGGGTAAGGGAGAAAGCCATCAACAGCGTGAACGAATATATCTCTACCCTGACCACATTCTCAAGGGAGACCTACCACTATACATTCCTGCTGCGCAGGATCGATGTGGAGATACTGAAGAAATTCGCATTGTCGCTGGCCTGCTTCATCTTCTTCTTCATCGGGGCACCTCTCGGAGCGCTCATCCGGAAAGGAGGACTCGGCACTCCGGCGATAATTTCCGTGCTTTTCTTCGTGCTGTACTGGGTGATCGACATTACCGGGACCAAGCTGGCCAACGATGGGGCCGTGACTGCGGCTGCCGGGGTATTCATCTCATCCTATGTACTGTTCCCTATAGGTATATTCTTGACATACAAAGCCATCAACGATTCTTCTATATTGAATATGGATAAAGTAGGTGCAATCATAAAGAAAATCAGAAACGCAGTGCTCGGCCGTATCAGAAAGACGAGGATTGTATTTATGGGTACTCCTGAATTTGCCGTCGCATCTCTCGATGCCCTGGTAAGTAACGGATACAACGTAGTCGGGGTCGTAACCGTTGCGGACAAGGCCAGCGGCCGCGGACTCAAGATACATGAGAGCCCGGTAAAGAAATATGCCGCAAGCCACAACATCCCTGTCCTCCAGCCGGTATCCCTCAAAGATCCGGAATTCCTCGAATCCCTCAAGGGCTGGAATGCGGACCTTTTCGTAGTGGTCGCCTTCAGAATGCTTCCTGAAGCGGTATGGGGAATGCCACGTCTGGGCACATTCAATCTCCACGCCGCCCTGCTGCCGCAGTACAGAGGCGCCGCCCCTATAAACTGGGCAGTGATCAACGGAGACCATATGACCGGAGTCACGACATTCATGATAGATGGAGGGATGGACACCGGACACATCATATACAGGGAACAGTGCAGAATCCTCGACACGGATACCGCAGGAGATGTGCACGACAAGCTTATGGAGACCGGAGCGAAGGTTGTCGTCCAGACAGTGGACTCCATCATAGACAAGAACATCGAGCTGCGTCTCCAGAAGAGCTTCATCCAGGGCTCCGAAGTGCTGCGGCCGGCGCCGAAGCTCACCAGGGAGCTCTGCCATATCGACTGGAACGGAAGCACAAGGCACATCTACAACCTGATAAGAGGGCTCAGTCCGTATCCTGCCGCATATACCGAACTGGTTGCCGAAGGGAAGGAACCCGTACAGCTCAAGATATTCTTCGGCACACAGGTGACCGGAGACGATTATATGAAGATGCTTGCCGAAAACTCTATGGAAGCACCGGCACCGGGGACCGTGCTTTCGGACGGCAGGACATACCTCGCAATCACAACTGCCGATGGGGCAATCTCCATCACTGACCTCCAGCTTGCAGGCAAGAAGAGAATGGACGTCAAGGATTTCCTTATCGGATTCCGTGATCCCGGCTCCTATGCCACGACAGCAGGGACATCACCTGTCTTATGAACAGATCCGCAGTAATAATAGGCAACGGGGACTTCCCCAAAAAAGAATATCCTCTGTACCTCCTGTCCCGGGCAGACTACATAGTCTGCTGTGACGGGGCGCTGGACAGATATCTGAGATATACCCGAGACCATTCGATGACCCGTCTTCCGGATGCCGTCATCGGTGACATGGACTCGATCTCGGCATCTTCCAGGAAGAAATACGCACACCTTGCAGTCAAGGTCGATGACCAGGAGACAAACGACCAGACCAAAGCATTCGACTACGTCATCCGGACTTTCAAAGATGTATCCGAGATCATCTTCCTTGCTGCCACAGGGAAACGGGAAGACCACACTCTCGGGAATATGTCACTGCTTATGGAATATGCACGGAGAGACGATGTGAAAGCTTCCGGAATACATATCGAGATGGTATCCGACTATTCAACGATCATCCCGGTGACGGACAGCACTGAACTTGACTGCGGACAGGGGAGAAGCATCTCCATCATCTCTCCGGACAGCAGTCTCAGGATCCGGTCCAAGGGGCTGCAGTGGCCGACAGACAACGTCATATTCGACAACTGGTGGAAAGCGACGCTGAACAGGGCATCGGAAGACACCGTTAAACTCACGTTCAGCCATCCATCCGCCGCCCTTGTCATAATGGACTGACGGAGATTTTCAGAAGAATTTACTAACTTTAAAGTCTTATAATTTGTATTGAACCGCTATATGGGTACAGAGAAATATTTTCCTTCGGCCTCTGATATAGAAAAGGCCTCAGAGACACTTTCCGAAATCCTGGAACCTACAATGTTCCAGAAGAACGCAAACCTTTCAGAGAAATACGGATGCGAGGTCTTCCTGAAAAGGGAGGACCTGCAGATGGTACGTTCCTACAAGATAAGAGGGGCATACAACAAGATCAGGACACTCTCCCCCGGGATACTGAAATACGGTATCGTATGCGCAAGCGCCGGGAACCATGCACAGGGCGTCGCGTTCTCCTGCAACAAGCTCCACATAATGGGGTCGATATATATGCCTACCACCACCCCGCGTCAGAAGATAGAGTCCGTGAAGATGTTCGGAAAGAACTATATCGACATCGTGCTGACCGGAGACACATTCGATGCGGCCAACACCGCCGCCATAGAATATGCCAGAAGAAGCGGAAAGACATTCATCCCTCCTTTTGACGACGAGAAGATCATCGAAGGACAGGGCACAATCGGCTACGAGATGGTCAGGCAGATGAAGGAGCCGCTCGACTATGTGTTCATCCCTATCGGAGGAGGCGGACTCGCATCGGGCGTAGGGGCCTACCTGAAACAGAAATGGCCTCAGACGAAGGTCATCGGTGTCGAGCCGGCAGGGGCCGCAAGCATGAAGGCGGCCATAGAGCACGGACATCCGGTGGAGCTGGACTCGATTGACAAGTTCGTGGATGGAGCCGCCGTGAAGAAAGCCGGCGAGCTTACATTCGAGGTGTGCCGTCAGGTGCTGGATGACATAATACCTGTACCGGAAGGGGCCGTCTGCACCACAATCATCAATATGTACAACAAGAACGCCATTGTCGTGGAGCCTGCCGGAGCCCTTTCCATCTCGGCCTTGAGGTTCTATGCAGACCATATCAAGGGCAAGAGGGTAGGATGTATCGTCAGCGGAAGCAACAACGATATCATAAGGATGGAGGAGATCCGCGAAAAGTCCATGCTCTATGAAGGTCTGAAACATTACTTCATCGTGACCTTCCCGCAGCGTGCAGGAGCCTTCCTCTCGTTTATACGGGACAATCTCGGGCCGAAGGATGATCTTGTGCTTTTCCAGTACATCAAGAAGACGAACAAGGAGGAAGGACCGGCTCTCATAGGCATCGAGGTGGCAAGCGAAGACGATTTCCACGCCCTGCTTAAAAGGATGGAAGCCAACAATGTGCTTTACGAGTATATAAACGAGAACAACAGATTACTTGAAATTCTTATCTGATTATGGAAAACATCAATTGGGACAACCTGGGTTTCGCTTACAGGAAGACAGCGACAATCCTCAGATGCACCTATAAGGATGGTGTATGGGGAGAGGTGGAAAGCCTCACCGATGACAACATTTCAATCAGTTCTTTCGCAGGATGCCTCCACTACAGCATCGAATGCTTCGAAGGTCTCAAGGCTTTCCGCGGCAAGGATGGGAAAGTCAGGATCTTCAGGCCGGAAGAGAACGCACGGAGGCTGCAGTCATCCGCTGCATCCCTGTTCATCCCGGCACCGTCCGAAGAGCTGTTCGTATCCATGTGCCAGCGCCTCGTAAAGGAAAACATCGACTATCTTCCGCCATACGGACACAATGCATCCCTGTATATCCGGCCTACACTTATCGGATCGAACCCTCAGCTCGGTGTGAAATCATCCGATGAAGTCGTGCTCTATATGCTCTGCTCACCGGTAGGGGCGTATGTCGGAGGGACTCTCCAGCCTTGCAATGCCGTGATCGCAAGAAACCACGACAGGGCTGCGATGTACGGGACAGGACGGTTCAAGGTCGGAGGCAACTATGCAGCCTCGCTCTATGCTCTCAACATCGCCCATCAGCAGGGATATTCTGCTGTCCTCCATCTCGACCCTGCAGAGCATATGTTCATTGATGAGTTCAACTCTTCCAACTTCTTCGGAATCAAAGGCAATACATACGTGACACCCAAGTCGGATTCGATACTTCCATCCATCACGAACAAGTCGCTGATCACAGTGGCCGAGCATCTCGGAATGACCGTGGAGAGGAGGCAGGTCCCAGTGGAAGAGATGGAGACATTCGAGGAAGTCGGGGAATGCGGTACCGCTGTGGTGATCACACCGGTGTCCTATATCGATGACAAGAGACTCCTTGAAGACAAGGAAATCACAAAAAGGTACACATTCTACTCAGATACCGAATGCGGCCCGAAGAGCCTGCGCCTGTACAGGATGATCACCGGCATACAGTACGGAGAGATCGAGGATCCGTTCGGCTGGTGCACATTCGTCGAGTAACAGACTGCCGTACTGCATATACTCTGTCATTCTGAGCGTCATACTCTGTCATTCTGAGCGAAGCGAAGAATCTGAAGCAGAACTTCTTTCTTGTCTTTCTGAGCGAAGCGAAGAATCTGGCCCTCACGAGATATGCACGGCCGCCCCTCGATATACATTCTCAGTAGCCTCATCTGGGTGCATATCTGCTTTGGAATCACCGGCGGCTGTCCGATTTGCGACAGATCGCGAACAAGCAAAATTTGCATTCAGCTAATTTTCAGCAATTTATAAAAAACCATTGTTCGCGGTCCCCAGGTAAGGGACCTATGCAATCTTTGAATACGGTCCTTTACCTGGGTTCCTGAAGAATATGGCAAACAGTACCGCCACCACCAGGGCGTATCCGGCAAAGATATACCAGGCCGTGCTCCAGTCCGGCACCGCTGCATTATAGACAAAATGATTCACGACCACCTGGGCGGAAAGCGTACCTACAGTCGCTCCTATACCGTTAGTCATCAACATAAAAAGTCCCTGGGCACTGGATTTTATTCCATCCGATGACCGCTGCTCCACATACAGGGCTCCGGAAATATTGAAGAAATCGAATGCGACTCCGTACACGACCATGGAAAGGATGAACATCCAGACCCCGGGTCCCGGATTGCCCAGACCGAAAAGGCCGAACCTGAACACCCACGCTATCATAGCTATCAGCATGACTCTCTTGATCCCGAAAAATTTCATCGCCACAGGAATCAGAAGGATACCGAGCGTCTCTGACATCTGGGATATCGAGATCAGTGCATTTGCATTGCGGGCACCCCAGCTGTCCGCATATTCCGGCACCTGGGTAAAATGAGAAATGAACGGGTTCGCGAATCCGTTGGTAATCTGCAGGGCGACCCCGAGAAGCATCGAGAATATGAAGAATGTGGCCATCCCCCTGTCCTTGAAAAGACGGAACGCCTTGGCCCCCAGAGCTTCAGCCACACTCTGTGACTGAGCCTGCCGGTTGACTGGACAGTCAGGGAGAGACAGGCAATAGATGAAGAGGACAAATCCTATGAAACCCGAGACGAAGAACTGGTTGTAAGTATGCTGGAACTGGACACCGTCGCCATCAGTCATAAAGTTCACAAACAGCATACTGCATATAAATCCCACAGTACCGAACACCCTGACCGGAGGGAAGTCCCTGACTGTGTCAAAGCCGTTCTTGACCAGTACCTTGAATGCCACGGAATTTGAAAGGGCGATCGTTGGCATATAGAATGCGACACTTACTGCATATAGAGGGAAAAGAATCCCGAATTTCACATCAGCTCCTGCAGAAAGGCCATAATATCCGGCCGCTATCATTGCCGCCCCGGCAATCAGATGGCACAGGCCGAGAAGCCGCTGGGCAGGGACATACTTGTCCGCTATAATTCCGATTATCGCCGGCATAAAAATGGAGACCACCCCCTGCATAGCGTAGAATATACCTATCTTCTCCGCGAGACCGACCGATACCAGATAACTGCCCATAGATGTGAGATAGGCCCCCCACACGGCCCATTGAAGAAAATTCATCAGGATCAACCTGATACGTACAGCTTTGTCCATATTAGTCCTTATTGTTGAAATTATGTGCTTCTATCGGCCTCATACCGACCGACAGTCCCACCCGGAAACCGGGCGCAGAGCAAATATAATAAGAATTTAAGAAGTTGTCCGGGTTTTATCAGGATAATCTTATTATCTTTGAAGTTTGAATTCACCGTAGCAGGCTGCACAGCAGCCATAGAACCATAGAGATGAAGTTTGTAAAGACAGCGGCCGACACTCAGTCCGATGCGAGATGCGGAGTAATCACGACTGACCACGGCGACATACATACCCCCATATTCATGCCCGTCGGGACTGTCGGGTCTGTCAAGGGCGTATACCACAGGGATCTGAAAGAAGACATAGGGGCCGAGATAATCCTCGGCAACACATACCATCTGTATCTTCGCCCCGGACTCGACACATTCAGAAATGTCGGAGGTCTGCACAGATTCATTTCTTGGGACAGGCCGATTCTCACAGACAGCGGAGGGTTCCAGGTATTCTCCCTCGCCCCTATAAGAAAATTCGCCAAGGATGGAAGCGGAGTGACATTCTCCTCGCATATCGACGGTTCAAGGCATACCTTCACTCCGGAGAACAATATGGACACCCAGAGGGCGATAGGGGCAGACATTATCATGGCTCTGGACGAATGCACTCCCGGAGATGCAGACTACAGATATGCAAGAGAGTCCCTCACAAGGACACAGGCCTGGCTGGAACGGTGCATCCGGCATTTCGATGAGACTAAACCTCTATACGGCTACTCCCAGGCACTCTTCCCCATCATCCAGGGCTGCGTATATCCCGACCTGCGGCGCGCCGCCGTCGAACACGCGGCAAAGTTCGACAGGGAAGGATACGCCATCGGTGGACTCGCGGTAGGAGAACCTACCGAAAAAATGTACGAGATGCTGGAAGTGGTATGCCCGATGCTGCCGCAGGACAGGCCGAGATACCTTATGGGGGTCGGCACTCCGGCGAACATACTGGAAGCCATCTCGAGAGGAGTGGATATGTTTGACTGTGTAATGCCTACGCGCAACGGCCGCAACGGGATGATATTCACCTGGAACGGTATAATGAACATGCGCAACCGCAAATGGGCGGATGACTTCTCACCTCTCGACCCTGACGGAACATCCTTTGTGGATCACACCTACTCCAGAGCCTACCTCAGGCATCTGTTCGTATCCGGGGAGATGTTCGCGGGGCAGATAGCGAGCGAGCACAACCTTGCCTTCTATCTGGAACTTGTCAGGCAGGCCCGCCGGCATATACAGGAAGGCGACTTCCGGAAATGGAAAGATGATGTGGTTAAACGCGTAATGACACGGCTGTAACCCCATCTCCGGGAAAACGATTGAAGGAAAATGAGAAAAATTGACCTCAAACCGAGAATTCTGGATCTCTACATAATGAAGAAGTTCATAATGACCTTCTTCATAGCGCTGCTGCTTATCATCGGCATAGTGATCATTTTCGACATCAGCGAGAAGATAGATGACTTCGTGAGCAACGAGGCACCGCTCAGGGAGATCATCTTCGACTACTATGTCAATTTCATTCCGTATTTTATGAATATGTTCAGCCCGCTGTTCGTATTCATTACGGTTATCTTCTTCACCTCCAAGATGGCGGCGAACTCCGAGATAGTGGCAATCCTGTCATGTGGCATCAGCTTCCACCGGATGATGGTACCGTATATAGTCTCGGCTGCACTCATCGCCATGTTCTCATTGTGCCTCAACCTGTTCATAATACCTAACGCCAACGCTCAGAGAGGAGAGTTCGAAGCCAAGTACATAAGGGGGCACGGCAATGTGATTACCGGCAGGAATGTACACTACCAGATTTCTCCCGGAGAATTCGTTTTTGTGGAGTCCTTCAGCACCTGGAACAACACTGCATACCGCTTCACCCTGGAAAAGATAGAGGATAACAAGCTCGTGTCGAAGATCTCCGCCGAGACAGCCGTATGGGACAGCACATTCAGCGGATGGAGACTCAAGAAATATTTCATCCGCGACTACAGGGATGACCTCAACGACCATATCAGGAGCGGCAAGGAGCTCGACACAGTCATCAACTTGAGTGTCAGCGACTTCTATATGAGGAAACACACTGTAGAGACCCTGTCGTACAGACGGTTGAACGAGCTCATCGACACCCAGAAGATGAGAGGTGACGCCAATGTGAAACTCGCACAGATAGAAAAGCATACAAGATTTGCAATGCCGTTCTCGGCATTCATCCTCACGATTATGGGAGTCGCCCTTTCCTCGAAAAAGAGAAGAGGGGGCATCGGCTGGAATATAGCGATCGGCATAGCGCTGGCATTCACCTACATCCTTTTCCTGCGCTTCAGCCAGATGTTCGTCCATACAGGCGCAATGCCGCCAGGGCTTGCAATGTGGTTCCCGAATATCGTCTACGCATTCATTGCAGGCTTCCTCTATAAGATAGCGCCTAAATGACGGATCAGTCTGCGGACGGCTGCACTGTCAGCCCGAGCTTGTCGAGCAGAGCCTGAGGCTGAGGGTCGTGTCCGCGGAAATTCCTGTAAAGGACAGAAGGATCCTCGCTGTCCCCTTTCTCAAGGATATTATGACGGAACGAGGCCGAGACTTCCCTGTTGAATATGCCTTTCTCCTTGAAAAGGGAGAAAGCATCAGCCTCCAGAACCTCCGCCCACTTATATGAATAGTATCCTGCGGAATATCCTCCCGAAAAGATGTGGCCGAACGTCGGAGAGATCGCTGTTCCCGGCACTTCCGGCAGCAGGGAGCATCTGCTGATGGCAGCCTTCTCGAACTCGACAGTCCCCTCCTCCGGAAGCTTCCTGAGCGTATGCCAGGCCATATCGAGGATTCCGAACTGAAGCTGTCTCACCTGGTAATACCCGGAAAGATAGTTCTTGGCCGCCACAATCTTGTCAATCAGCCGATCCGGTATGACTTCCCCTGTCCGGTAATCCTTTGCGAAGGAATCGAGATATTCAGGTTCGTAAGCCCAGTTCTCCATTATCTGGGAAGGCAGCTCAACGAAATCGCGTGCGACATTGGTCCCTGTCATTGACGGATACCTTCCTTTCGCGAGCATTCCGTGGAGGGCGTGGCCGAACTCGTGCAGGAAAGTCGTAAGTTCATCATGGGTTATCAGGGACGGGGCGGATCCGGATGGTCTGGTGAAATTGGTCACTATACTGATAAACGGCCTGTACTCCTCACCCTCATATATGCTCTGTCCCCTGAACTCGGTCATCCACGCACCGCTGCGCTTGCTCTCACGAGGGAAGAAGTCTGTATAGAACAGGGCAAGATGCTCTCCGTTCTCATCCTTCACATCATATACCTTGACATCCTTATGGTAGCCAGGGATATCCGGACGCTCCTCGAAAGTGATGCCATACAGTCTTCCTGCCAGCCCGAATACGGCATCGATGCAGTTCTCCAGCCTGAAATATGGCTTGAGCTGTTCCTCGTTGAAAGCGAATTCCGCCTCCTTGTACCGTTCGGCCCAGAAACTGAAATCCCACGGCATCAGACTGTCATCCGTAAAACCGTGAGCTGCAGCATATCTGTACACCTCATTGACCTCCTTCCTGGCATACGGGAGGGATGGCTCCAGCAGATTGTCCAGAAACTTCTCCACGGTATCCGTTGTCTTCGCCATCTTCTCCTCCAGGGCATAATCCGAATATGTCCCGTATCCCAGCAGAGAGGCCATCTTCATCCTCAGGTCGACGATCTTCATGACTATCCCCGTATTGTCGAATTCCCCTCCGACAGACTTCATCGCGTTGCCCATATACATCTGTCTGCGCAGGTCTCGGCTGACACAGAATTTCATAAACGGGGCATAGCATGGATAGTCGAGGGTGAAGACCCAGCCATCAAGACCCTTCTCTTCTGCATAATCCTTCCCCATATCCTTGACATACTGAGGAAGCCCTGCCAGATCGTTCACATCAGTCACATTTATATAGAAGGCGTTGGCCGAAGCGAGACTGTTCTTCTGGAACTGCAGGGAAAGGAGGGACAGCTCCTCGGAATATCTGCTGAAAAGCTCCTTGTCTTCCGGCGAGAGACCGGCACCGTTACGCGTGAAAGACCTGTAGGTCTCTTCAAGGAGCCTTCTCTGGTCATTCTCGAGAGACAGAGACTCCCTCCGGTCATACACAGACTTCACCCTGTCGAACAGTCCGCTGTTCAATGACACATACATCGAATATTCCGTCATCATCGGCGACACCTGCTCGGCGATGGACTGCATTTCATCATCCGTATCCGCCTCATTGATATTATAGAATATTCCGGAGACACGGGAAAGGGTCCTTCCGCTGTATTCCAGAGCCTCTATGGTGTTTTCAAAGGACGGTTCATCCGGATTTGAGACTATGGCATCTATCTCTGCCTTCGCCTGCCTTATCCCCTCTTCAAAAGCCGGGAGATAATGTTCGTTCCTTATCCTGTCAAACTGCGGGGCGCCATACGGCAGCCCGGATTCTGTCAAAAGTGGGTTTTCCATTGTATTACAAGATGCTGTCAAAATGGCCAGTAATGCACAGGCCGTCGCTGCTGGTCTATTCATTATTCATCAGTTTATCATTGCCTGAAACATTCTGCAAATTTAATGAAACATTCCGAGATTTCCCCCATCTGACCGAGAACCCGGGTCTGTTTATCGAAATGACCATATCCGCCACCACGGTGAAGGATATGTCGAAGCAGCTGAATTCATCGTGTCGTCTTACCTTGTGATAAGATGTCACATAATCGAAATTGAATCCTTGCTGGCGCAGTTCGGCGGCGCTGATCGAGACGACGCCCTGCTTCAGCACCCTGTCCAGTATGCCGTAGTTCTTCTCCAGCGCCGACAGGACCCTGACCTTGACACCCCGGCTGCTGCGCGCCCTGCGGTTATTGTATCTGTTCTTGCAGGTCTCGCAGCAGAACTTCTTGTCATTTCTCCCATACCTGATCCTGTCTCCGCACTCGAGACATCTGCCTCTCTTTGTCCCCGAATCGTATTCCATAGGTCTTTTTCTTCAAATATGAGCCGCATCCTCCGGAAAAACAACCGCCGCGGCTGGATTTTTCTTTTTCAGGAGACAAGTTTTTCTGTTTCTTCACATCCTCCGGATTACAATATTTATTTTAACATCCTTCCAATCCAGACTGTCTGCTCATAAGACACATTAAAAAAACGCGATTTCCATCATAAACGGAAAAAGAAATACATAAAACAGAAAAACAGCACTCTGCATAGCCGTCCGGCTATATGCGATCCGGTATTTTTACCATTACTTTGTGCTGTCCGCGGTGCGCACTATGAAGCGGTAAAGTACAACCATTTAAAACAGACTTTCTATGGAACAGCTGAACAGAATCGAATTGAGGGGAAATGTCGGCAATGTAAGGATTTCGGAAGCCGGCACCGGAAAGATGGCAAGGTTCTCCCTGGCCACCAACTACCTTTACCAGACAAAGGATGGAAACGGAGCGGTCGAGACGACCTGGCATAATGTCGTAGCCTGGGAAAGCAAGGCGATACCGGATCTGGGCATCATCGAGAAAGGCTGCCCGCTGTATGTATGCGGACGGCTGCGCAGCTCGAAATATACCGCCGCAGACGGAATCGAGAAGACATCATTCGAGGTGATTGCATCAAAGATCTCCAAGGCCGGGGAATAGACGCTTACATATGGCCGCCGGCCAGGCATTTTACAACAGAGCTGACAAATATCTTCAGCAGATTTGAATTTTTCAAAATATAGACATATCTTTGCGCGCTCAAAACTAAAGGCAGAAAAAATATGAGTATTGACGGAAAATTCAAAGACGGTGCCTGGTCCGGCAAAATTGATGTATCAGATTTCGTTTACAACAACATCACTCCTTATGAAGGGGACGCATCTTTCCTTCAGGGCCCGACCGACCGCACAAAGAAGCTCTGGGCAATCTGCACTGAAGCTCTGGCTGAAGAAAGGGACAACGGAGGAATACGCGCTATAGACCCGAAGACAATCTCGACTATAACTTCCCACGCGGCAGGCTATATTGACAGGGACAACGAACTCATCGTCGGTCTCCAGACCGATGAGCTGCTGAAAAGAGCCATAAAGCCGTTCGGAGGCTGGCATGTTGTCGAAAAGGCCTGCAAAGAGAACGGTGTCGAGCTCGACCCGGAAGTGAAGAAGATTTTCACGCACTACCGCAAGACACATAATGACGGTGTGTTCGATGTATATACAGAGGAGATAAGACGTTTCCGCTCACTCGGCTTCCTTACAGGACTCCCGGACAACTATTCAAGGGGACGTATCATCGGTGACTACAGGAGACTCGCCCTCTACGGAGCGGACAGGCTCATAGAGGCCAAGAAGGAAGACCTGCAGAGGCTGACAGGTCCTATGACAGATGCAAGGATACGGCTCCGCGAGGAGGTGTCAGACCAGATAGAGGCTCTAGGAGAGATCAAGGAGCTCGGAGAGATGTACGGGCTTGAGCTCGGCAGACCTGCACTCAATGCACGCGAGGCAGTACAGTGGGTATATATGGCTTATCTGGCCGCTGTCAAGGAGCAGGACGGAGCAGCGATGTCCCTCGGAAACGTATCTTCATTCCTCGACATCTACATACAGTATGATCTCGACCACGGAATCATAGATGAGACATTCGCCCAGGAGCTGATCGACCAGTTCGTAATGAAGCTCAGAATGATAAGGCATCTCAGGATGAACTCCTACAACGAGATTTTCGCAGGAGACCCTACATGGATCACCGAATCGATCGGAGGAAGGTTCAGCGACGGCAAGGTCAAGGTCACGAAGACCTCGTTCAGATTCCTTCAGACCCTGTACAACCTCGGACCTGCCCCGGAACCTAATATGACAGTGCTCTGGAGCCCGGATCTTCCGGAAGGCTTCAAGGACTTCTGCGCAAAGGTCTCGATCGACACAAGTTCCGTACAGTACGAGAACGACGACCTGATGAAAGAGGTCCGCGGCTGCGATGACTACGGTATCGCCTGCTGCGTATCATATCAGGCAATCGGCAAGGCGATACAGTTCTTCGGAGCCCGCGCGAACCTTGCAAAGGCCCTGCTTCTTGCTATCAACGGAGGTCGCTGCGAGAACACAGGCACGCTGATGGTATCCGGGATCGAACCTCTGAAAAGCGATGTGCTCGACTATGATGAAGTTCTGGCGAACTACCGCAAGGTCCTGCATGAAGTGGCAAGGGTCTACAACGAGGCTATGAACATCATCCACTATATGCACGACAAGTATGACTATGAAAGATCCCAGATGGCGTTCATAGATACCGATCCTTCGATCAACCTTGCTTACGGTGCGGCAGGACTGTCGATTGCAGCCGATTCTCTCTCTGCGATCAGATATGCAAAAGTAACCGCGCACCGCAATGCCGACGGTCTTACGGATGGGTTCAGCATCGAAGGGGAATATCCTTGCTTCGGAAACGATGACGACAGGGTGGACAGCATTGCAAAAGGTCTCGTCAAATATTTCAACGAAGAGCTGTGCAAGCTCCCGATATATAAGAACGCGACACCTACTCTGTCCATTCTTACCATCACTTCCAACGTAATGTACGGAAAGAAGACCGGAGCCACGCCGGATGGAAGGCTCAAAGGAGTGGCTTTCGCTCCAGGCGCGAACCCGATGCACGGCCGCGACAGCCACGGAGCCATAGCATCCCTCAGTTCAGTCGCAAAACTGGACTACCACGATGCAATGGATGGAATAAGCAACACATTCTCTATTGTACCGAAGTCTCTCGGTCCGACAGACAAGGACAAGGTAGAGAATCTCGTTACAATGATGGACGGGTATTTCACCAAGGGTGCCCATCACCTCAACGTGAACGTCCTGAACCGCGAGATGCTTGAAGATGCAATGGAACATCCGGAGAAATATCCGCAGCTGACAATCAGGGTTTCAGGTTATGCAGTGAATTTCACGAAACTGAGCCGTGAGCACCAGCTTGAAGTGATAGCAAGGACATTCCACCAGTCTATGTAATATGGGACTGAAAGTACATTCATACGAATCTTTAGGGACATACGACGGGCCGGGCATAAGGCTCGTCGTATTTCTTCAGGGATGTCCGTTCCGATGCCTGTACTGTGCCAATCCGGACACTATCAGTTTTCAGGGAGGGACGGAGACGGAAGGAGAGGAAATCCTCAGACGGGCGTTGAACGAAAAGCCGTTCTTCGGCAGACGCGGAGGGGTCACCTTTTCCGGAGGAGAGCCGACCACCCAGGCCAGGGAGCTTGTACCTGTCATCAGACAGCTACAGGCCAATGGCATAAATGTATGCATAGACACGAACGGCGGTATCTGGAACAGCGATGTGGAGGAACTGTTCGGGCTCGCCGATCTCACTCTTCTTGATATCAAGGAATTCGACAATACACGGCACAGGGAGATAACAGGTATGAACAATACGCAGACTCTCGGTACCGCACTGTGGCTTGAGGAACACCAGAGGCCGTTCTGGATGAGATATGTACTTGTCCCCGGGCTCAGCGATTCGGAAAAGGATATCCGCGCGCTCGGAGAGCATTTCAAGGACTACCGGATGCTCCGGAAAGTGGAGATACTCCCTTACCACACTCTGGGGAAGCATAAGTACGAGACACTTGGGTGGAAATATCAGCTTGAGGACACACCGCTCAACACTTCCGAACAGCTCGCCCGGGCGAAGGCGCTTTTCGAGGAGTATTTCACGTGTGTCACAGTCAACTGACAATATTTTATTGAAACGCTGTTTCTTACGATATTATTGACTATATTAGCAGTCAACAATATTTATCGCAATGTCACAGAAAACAGCACTGGTCCTGTCAAGCGGAGGACCGAGAGGCTTTGCCTATATCGGAGCCATCGAGGAGCTCGAAAGAAGAGGATATGAAATCACATCTGTCGCCGGCACTTCCATCGGATCGCTGATAGGAGGCATCTATGCCGCCGGTAAGCTGGATGAAGTCAAAGACTGGCTGTTCGACCTCGATGCGTGGAAAGTGTTCTCCCTTATGGACATTTCATTGAGTTTCAACCATCTTGTCAAAGGAGACAGAATCATCGATGCACTTAAGGGGATCGTACCTGATGTCAACATCGAAGATTTGGAAATCCCGTACAAGGCCATTGCGACCGATTTCTATACAGGAGAAGAAGTCGTGTTCGAGAAAGGCAACCTCTTCAAGGCCATCCGCGCATCGATATCCATCCCATCCCTGTTCCGTCCAGCTGAAGCTGACGGGAGGACACTCATCGATGGTGGTATCGCCAACGTGATACCTCTGAACAGGGTAGAACGGACTCCGGGAGACATAATGATAGCCTTTGATGTCAATGCGATAGATGTAGAGCTGATCAAGAAGATAAGCAAGGAGGATTCCTGGGTGGAACACAGGCTTTCAGACCCTGAGAAAGGGTTCCACACTGTCCTTGGCAGGACATTCTCTCTGATGAATATGATAAACACAAGGCTGGCGCTGAAGATCACGCCTCCGGATGTACTGGTAAGGATGCCATTCGATGCATACGGGGCGATTTCAGACTATGCCAGGGCCAGGGAGATTTCTGAAAGAGGCAGGGAACTGATGAGCGCAGCCCTCGATGAATATGAAGCTCTGCGGACAATTCCGGGCAGAGATCGTCTGTGACAGGATCACCTTGTTCGCGTTCCCTTGTCATCCTGTACGAAAACTGTCTCTTGTCACCATAGACGCAGCCGTCAGGCGAAGTGAAGGATCTGGCACACCACACCGAATCTCGGCAAAGGGTTTCCGACATCAGATTCTTCGCTTCGCTCAGAATGACAGTGAGAGGCTCAGAATGACAGTGAGAGGCTCAGAATGACAGGGGCTTCGCTCAGAATGACAGTGTGCAGGTGCGGGAAGTCTTCATTATTTCAGATGTGAAGAGAGAACCTGTACTCCAGACCTCCGCCGTGATGGACAAGAGCCGTAATGCTCCCTCCATGGAAAGACACTGCGTTCCTGACTATGGAAAGCCCGAGCCCTGAACCTCCGGCATCCCTGGTACGGCCTTCCTGTATCCTGTAGAAACGTTCGAATATGCGTTTGAGATGCTCTCTCCCCACACCCTTGCCCGTATCATAGTATATGAACTGGCACATATCGTTTCCCTGCCTTGAACTTTCAATGTGCACGGTTATATGCTCGCCGGCATATTTCAGGCTGTTCTCCACAAGATTTCTGAAAATGGCATAGACCAGAGTCCTGTTGGCAGTAATCTCAAGATCACAGGGCAGCATATTCTCCACATTGAAACCCTTGGCCGCTATCTGCTCCTTGAATTCCTCGAACAGTTCATCGGTTATATGCCTGACATTGATCTTTTCTTTCACCAGCTGGGAGGACGCTTCTTCGATCTTGGTTATCAGGGCTATGTCACGGATAAGGTCTGAAAGCCTTATGGACTGTGCGTATGCGCGTTCAATGAACATCTGCTTCCGCGCCGGATCAATGTCAGGACAGGTCGTAAGAGTCTCCAGATAGCCTCTTATGCTGCTGACAGGAGTCCTGAGCTCGTGGGCTATGTTATTGGACATCTGCTGTTTCATCTCACGGTACTTCTCCTTCTCCCTGTCGATCCTCAATGTCATATCGAGAATGCTCTTCCCGAAGTTCCTGTGCACGACAACCCAGATGACTCCCGCCACTGCAGCTATCGCAGCAAGTATATAGAGCAGGGTATCCAGCCGCACGTAATAGTCCATAGTTCTGTCTTCTATTCGACCGGGCTGAAACAATATCCGTACCCGGAACGGTTGGTAAGATAATTCTTGTACTCGCCGAGCTTGCCACGTATCCTGGCGATATGCACATCCACGGTCCTGTCAAGGACATAAGGAGCATCTTTCCACAGTTCGTTGATTATATCCTCCCTTGAATAGACCCTTCCTTCGTGCGATGCCAGCAGACTCAGGATCTCGAACTCCTTCTTGGAAAGAAGAACAGGCTCTCCGGCCGCATACACCATCTTCTTTGACATATCTATACGGATCTTCCCGGACACGATCATATCAGATACCGGGTCCTGGGCTGTACTGCTTCTCCGGAGCACGGCCTTCACCCTGGCGATGACCTCGTGGATCGAGAACGGTTTGCTGATATAGTCATCCCCGCCTGCGGAGAATCCGGTCAGAAGATCATTTTCCGCGTTTTTTGCTGTAAGAAAGATAATCGGGATCTGGTTTTCCAGCTCTTTCCTGACTACCTCAGCCATCTTGAATCCTGACATACCCTCCATCATCACATCCAGAAGGATCAGGTCGTGATCCGGAGACAGGATCTCAAGAGCCTCTTCGGCAGATGCCGCGCAATCTGCTTCATAGCCGGCATTTTCCAGATTGAACTGCAGAATCTCACGGATGTCGGCTTCATCATCGACAATAAGGATCTTTCCTTTATCCATAGACAAAAATTTAGGCGGCCCGCCAATGCTGAACAGACCGCCACAAAGGTATTTATTTTACACTAATCTTTATGCAACAATACTGTAAAGTTTTTGTTACAGACTACTCCTGATATCCTTCAGGCACCCTGGAGAATATTTCGTGTATCCTTTCCATATCGAACTTGGATGACCTGTCATAGAAATACACTCCGTTCTCCTCCTGCTCGACATCGGTCAGCTGGGTATAGCAGTAACCGCATATATGATCGGAAAGGGAGATGAGGGCGTCGACCATCCCTTCAAGACGGCTATAGAACTCTTCAAGAGAGCGTGGAGACTGTCCATATCCCCAGGACTCGGTCTGTGAATTGACAGACTGCCTTTCCTGGTCCCTGACCCACTTTATACCGCCGAACTCATCCAGTATATAAGGCATCCTGCCGTCATAAGGCTCCCAGTTATAGGTCGTCCCGGGGGCGACATCGTTGAATCCGATATTCTTTATCCTGCCCTTGAATGTCTCCGGCTTCAGGGAGTAGAGATGTCCGTCATTATATATGATATCCTTAAGTTTTGCAGGATTCTGCTCATAATGATGGGCGGTCCATATATCGGTATGGATCGTGAGGACTCCCCCGCTGCTGACATTCACCGGACGGGTAGGGTCAAGCTGCTTGGTGAGCGTATATATGTCCTCAGTGAAACGGGGATACTGTACATCATCCGGCCAGAATTCCTCGTTCATCGGTGTCCAGGTCACAAGGCTCGGATGATTCCTGTCACGTACTACACATTCCTCCCATTCAGCGAGGAAATTGCGGGCAGCGACAGGATCGTTCGCATCCATACCCCAGCTGGCGCTCTCTCCCCAGGTGAGATATCCAAGCTTGTCAGCCCAGTAATAAAACCTCTCCTCGAAGACTTTCTGATGCAGACGCGCACCGTTGAACCCTGCCTGCATTGAAAGCTCTATGTCACGCTTCAGCGCTGCATCCGATGGAGCCGTCCATATCCCGTCAGGATAGAAGCCCTGATCGAGGACAAGCCTCTGGTAATATGGCCTGTTGTTGAGGTATATCCTGTTCCCCTCTATATGTACCTTCCTCATCCCGGCATAAGAGCTGACCATATCGACGGTGTTTCCTTCCCCATCGAGCACTTCATATATTACGTCATAAAGGAAAGGATCCTCCGGACACCACAGCCTGACTTTCTTGAGAGGAAGCACTGCAATGCTGCTGTTCGATGCAGAGACTGACTTTGTCGCCACTGTCTTCCCGCCTTCCTTGACGGTCACCTTCATAGTATAGCCGGGCTTCTCCGCATAGAACCAAGGACGTACGACAAGCTGCTTCTGGTCAATGTCAGTCAGAACCTGTACATTCTGGAGGCCAGCCGCATCCACCGGCTCCATCCAGACCGTCTGCCATATACCTGTGGTACGTGTATAGTTGCAAGCATAGGATGCATACTGGAGAGACTGCTTCCCCGCTCCCTGAAGGCCGCTTCTGACATCGCTTGATGCCTTCACGACAAGATCATGCTCCTCTCCATCCGAAACGAATTCAGTGATATCATAGGAAAAAGATGAACTTCCGCCGAAATGTCTTCCTACAAACCTCCCATCTATATACACTTCAGAGGTATAGTAGACAGCACCGAAGTTGAGACGGATATTCTTTCCTGCCCATTCTTCAGGAATCCGGACAGTTCTGTGATACCATATATTGCTTATATAATCCTTATAGCCCACTCCTGAAAGACTGCTCTCCGGGGCGAACGGTACCGTTATACTGTCCCCGAAACCTTCAGTTGAAGCGAAACCCCGCTCGAATCCTGTCCCTGCCAGATCCAGGGCATATGTCCATTCACCGTTCAGGTTCACCCAGTCGGTACGTTCGAACTGGGGGCGCGGGTATTCCGGCCTCGGAATATCGGCCGCCGCCGCAGTGCCGATACCGAAAACGGCAGCTGCGCAAATTGCAATAAGACTCTTTTTCATATCTATCAGAATTAATGATTTACTTTTCCTGCAGGATCTCATTTCAGTTCGAAATCCACCGATCCGCGTATATCATCCGATGCCGAACCTATATATGCAGTGAACCTGCCCGGCTCGGCCTTCCAGCACCCTTCGCCATCATCATAGAACTGAAGCATCTCCGGCTCCACCTCAAATGTCACCGTAGCCGTCTCTCCAGGCTCGAGAGATACCTTACTGAACCCTTTCAGTTCCTTGACAGGACGAGGAAGAGACGCCTCTTCATCCCCTATGTACATCTGGACCACCTCCTTGCCGGCACGGTCACCTGCATTCCGTACATCCACGGATACGCTGATCTTCCCTGAAGGAGTCATCGATGCCCTGTCGGCGCGGACATTGGAATATTCGAATTCCGTATAGCTGAGGCCGTGTCCGAAAGCGAACAGCGGCTGTATATTCTGCGCATCGTGCCAGCGGTAACCTACAAAGATGCTTTCCTTGTATTCGGTCTCATCCGCCACATTGTATGCCCCGAGGGCGTGAGCTGCATTGTCCTCAAGACGTACAGGGAAAGTGAACGGAAGCTTTCCTGATGGGTTGACCTTGCCGAACACCACATCCGCAATGGCGTTTCCTGCCTGTGATCCAAGGAACCACACCTGAGCTATCGCAGGGACCTTGTCCACCCACGGCATAGCGACTGCGTTGCCGCTCACGAGCAGCACCGCAAGGTTGCTGTTTGCCGCCGCGAGAGCCTCGATCAGTCTGTCCTGTGCGTACGGAAGCCCGTACTGCAGACGGTCATTACCCTCGCAGTCCTGATGATCGCTCTTGTTGAGCCCCCCTATGAAAATAACTGCATCGGCATTCGCTGCAGCCTTGACGGCATCCTCTATAAGGACATCTTCCGAACGTGATTCCGAAAGATCCTGGCCTGAAGTGACTCCGTTATAGTTTCCGCTGATATCTCCTACATATCCCCTTTCAAAGATGACTTCCGCCTTGTTCCCGGCCGCCTCTACTATGCCATCCAGAGGAAGGACCTCGTGCTGGACCTTGAGGGACGAAGAGCCGCCGCCCACAGTCATCATCTTGATCGCGTTCTCCCCGACGACGAGTATCCTTTCTGTCTTCTCCAGATCAATCGGAAGGACAGAGTTCTCGTTCTTGAGAAGGACAATACCTTCTCCGCCTATCTGCCTGGCAGCCGCAAGATGTTCAGGCGAATTGAGCGAGCCGAACGGCTTGTCAGTGTTCATCGCCGTGCGGAAATTGAGCTTCAGCACCCTGCGGACCTTGTCATTGAGCTGCTCCACCGGGAACTCTCCCTTACGCAGCTTCTCCAGATACGGGAATGCAAGGTAATACTTGTCGTATGCATTGCTGGCGCTTACAGACAGGCCATCGGTCCCTGTGCCGAATTCGAGGTCGAGACCGTTCATAGCAGCCTGGTCCGTATCATATGTACCGCCCCAGTCCGAGATCACGGCTCCATCGAAGCCCCAGTCCCGCTTGAGAATATCGTTCAGAAGATACTGGTTGTGGCAGTTGTGCTGTCCCTTGTACAGGTTGTACGACCCCATTATCGACCAGGCACCGCCCTTCTGGACTGCCGCCTTGAATGCCGGAAGATATATTTCATACAGAGCCCTGTCATCGACAGTGACATTGACGGTATGGCGGTGGGCCTCCTGATTGTTCAGAGCGAAATGCTTCACACAGGCAGCCACTCCGTTGGACTGGAGGCTCTGGATATAAGGCACCACCATAACAGATGACAGATACGGATCCTCGCCCATATATTCGAAGTTCCTTCCGTTGAGCGGGGTACGGTAGATATTGACACCAGGCCCGAGAATGACATCTTTCTCCCTGTAACGGGCTTCCTCACCGAGAGACTTGCCGTACAGGGCAGACATTTCAGGATTCCATGTAGCGGCAAGACAGGTCAGAGCCGGGAATGCAGTACATGAATCGTTGGTCCAGCCGGCCTGGTCCCATTCATCCCAGAACACCTCGGGACGCACTCCGTGAGGCCCATCATCTGTCCACAGATCCGGGATTCCCAGTCTCGGGACTCCTTTTGACGAGAATTTTGACTGTGCATGCAGCACGGCTACCTTTTCCTCGAGCGTCATTCTCGACAGGGCATCTTCAACCCTTTCATCGAGAGGCCGGGATTCATCAAGATAGACAGGGAGACTGTTTTCAGGACCTCCACAGGACACGACAGCCAGCATACATATGGCCATCAGTCCTTTCAGCATAGAGTTTGTCGACATAGCATCAATACGTTTAGATTCTTTCCTCGGAATACGCAGGTAACCGTAAGCGACAGGGATCTTCAACTGACCCGTCATAACGGCACTGCGATATCCTGCAAATATAAATATTTATAAAATCTTAACCAAACCGACTGAATCGACAGACAAGTTACCCATATTTTATCTATCTTTGCTGACAATATTTGAATCAATTCACATTATTATCTAACGAATCATTATGAAAAGGTTTTTCAGTTTCAACAAGGCTATGGCCACCCTTGTGCTGGCCTTCTGTGCCGCATTCGCCCTGAATGCCTGCCAGCAGACACAGGAAGAAAAGACAATCGGGATGCAGCTCTATTCTGTAATGGATGCGGTCAAAGCAAATCCTCAGGCAAGTATCGAAAGGC
>JADIMI010000009.1 GCA_017694845.1 Candidatus Cryptobacteroides intestinavium | reverse complement strand
TTCCCGATGTTGAGGTCGAGGTGGAGGATCGGATACCGTTTCCACTCCTTTTCGAGGGAGGCGACCGCCAGCCCGTCGAAGAGCTCCCTCTTCCCCTGGAAGTATGCCTCGAGGGTGCTGATGAGCAGGCTCTTCCCGAACCTTCTCGGGCGGCTTAGGAAATAATAGCTGCCTGTCGTGACCAGCCTGTACATAAGGGCTGTCTTGTCCACATAGAAGTATCCTTCCTTGCGGAGTTTCTCGAAATTCTGTATGCCTACAGGGTATAACTTTCCCATATCCCGGATGTTTTATGACATTTATGCAAAAATAACAGATTGCGGCTATATTTCAAACAGATGGCTGCCAGCCCGGAGGTCGCGGTCAATCAGGAATATTTCCTCGGATAGCGGATGAGGATGGCGAATATGGATATTATGCCCAGGGCGACCGGGTAGTACAGGTAGGGGATGATGTCCATTGTGGATACGGCTGCCAGCCCGGAGGCCATAAGCAGCTGGGCCCCGTATGGCAGGAGTCCCTGGACTACGCATGAGAATGTGTCCAGGATGCTTGCACTCTTGCGGGGGTCGAGCCCGTATCTGGAGGAGATGTCCTTCGCCATACTTCCCGTGGTGATGATTGCAATGGTGTTGTTGGCTGTGCACAGGTTGGCGAGGCTCACCAGTGCCGCGATGCTGAGCTCTGCTCCTCGCTTCCCTTTTATGTGTCTGGTCATCAGATTGATAATGAAGTCTATCCCCCCGTTGTGCCGTATTATCTCCAGCATCCCTCCGGCAAGCATCGTCACTATTATCAGCTCTCCCATACTTCCGATGCCATCCCCTATGGCTTCCAGCCAGCCTGTCCAAGTCAGGGTGCCGTCAATGAATCCGATGACAGCGTTGACTCCGATCCCGACAGCAAGGGTCAGCACTACATTGATGCCGGATACCGCGAGGATGATTATCAGTATATAAGGTATGAGCCTGTACCATTGGATGGGCTGGACCGCTGCAGTGGTCTCCACTCCCTGTCCCAGAAAGACATAGATGGCTGTCACGATTATCGCCGCCGGTGCCGCCAGCATTATATTGACCTTGAACTTGTCCTGCATCGAGCAGCCCTGGGTTCTTGTGGAGGCGATGGTAGTATCGGAAATGAATGAAAGATTGTCTCCGAAGAATGCCCCTCCTGTCACTATCGCGGCCATGAATCCCGGAGAGGCTCCCGTCTCTGCTGCCAGTCCTGCCGTTATGGGGACAAGGGCGACAATGGTCCCTACGCTGGTGCCGATCGACATAGAGATGAAGCATGATGCTATGAACAGTCCCGCATACAGCAGGTTTCCCGGAAGCACCTTCAATGTAAGGTCCACGGTCGCCTCTATGGCCCCGATCTCTTTGGCCGTTCCGGCGAATGCACCGGCGAGCACGAATATCCATATCATCAGCAGCACATTCCTGTCCCCTGCTCCTTTCGAGAAGACGGAGATCCTTTCCTCTATGCCTTTATCCCCTTTTGTTATGGCTATGGCATAGCATGAAGCGATAAGGAACGCCGATGCTATCGGTATGCTGTAGAAATCATTCGCGAGTATCGATGAAACGAGGTATACGACCAGAAAGACAGCCAGCGGGCTCAGTGCCAGCCAGCCGTCCATTTTCCTGCCATGAAGGTCCTTTGACATACCGTGAAGTGTCTCCATCCTTTCAGTTTGTTTCCCCGGATTCAATCGGGTGGTGCAAATGTAGCCATTTTCATCGGAAGTATTCCTGACGTAGCCATAAATCGGTTACTCCTGTCCGGAAATTACCAATTTTTAGGGATTGTCCTCGCCATGGTCTCACTGTACCTTTGCATCCCGAAAAAGAAAAACAGAGATGAAAAGGTTTTTAGGGACAGCTGTCATCGCTGCACTGTCATTGACACTCGGGGGCTATGTGGATGCCCGTACTCCGGATGCATATACCGGAGCGACATCGGTGAATGAACCTGCAGATGAGGCCGCCGGCCCGGACGTGGTTCCAGAAAAAAAGGATGGCGAAGGGCAGAAACGCGGATTTGTCAGCCGTCTGACTTTAGGAGGCTACGGAGAGGCGGTGGCATCATATAATATGTACAGTGACAATGTACATCGTTATCTCAATCCTTCACAATATGCGGATGCTCCGGGTCACGGACGTTTCGACCTGCCTCACGTCGTGGTGATGCTCGGATATGATTTCGGCAAAGGCTGGAATCTCGGTATGGAGATAGAGTTCGAGCACGGAGGTACGGAGTCGGCGGTCGAGAAAGAGGCGGAGGAAGCCGGTGAGTTCGAGAAGGAGATCGAAAGGGGAGGGGAGGTGGCCCTTGAACAGTTCTGGATACAGAAGACATTCTTTCCCCAGCTCAATATAAGGGCAGGCCATATCATAGTGCCGGTCGGACTTACGAATACCCATCATCTTCCGACGGAGTTCTTCACTGTCTACCGTCCTGAAGGGGAGAATACGATAATTCCCTGCACCTGGCATCAGACAGGTCTGAGTGTCTGGGGAACAGCCGGGAAATGGCGTTATGAGGCGATGATCATTCCTGGTCTGAATTCTTCGTTCTTTACGAATGACGGCTGGATACATGACGGTGCCGCGTCTCCGTATGAATTCACGCCCGGGAACCGGCTTGCAGGTGCATTCAGGGTGGACAACTTTTCTGTGAAAGGCTTGCGGCTCGGTCTGAGCGGATATGCAGGCAACAGTTTCAATAACGATATCGAGACCAACAGGTCACAGAAATATGCCGGTGTGAAGGGAACCGTCCTGATCGGTGCGTTCGATTTCACCTATGACGACCACAACATTGTGGCAAGGGGGAATTTCGACTACGGTTATCTCAGGGATGCGGCCTATATTACGGAGCAGAACAAGAACCAGATGTCCGGTACGTCTTCCCCTTATCCCCATACCCCTGTCGGGAAAGGGGCAGTGGCGGCAGGTGTTGAAGTCGGATACAATTTCTTCGGGCTTTCCCCGGGACTCGAGGGTCAGAAACTCTATGTATTCGGAAGATACGAGTATTACAATTCCTATATTCCATACAGCGGGGCGACCCAGTATCGGTGGACAGTGCGTCAGAGAGCTGCGGTCGGCATCAATTATCTTCCGATCAGGGAGATTGTCATAAAGGCCGAGTATTCGCACAGGTTTTCCGGGGATAATGTCTTCAACCCCGAACCTTCCCTGTCGCTCGGAGTGGCGTTTTCCGGATTTTTCAGACATTAGGCTTGAAATACAGTATATAAAACATAACACAATGAAGAAATTGATTTATTTTTCAGCAGCCGTACTGGCTGTTGCAGGTCTTTCTTCCTGCGAGGAGAAGACACCTGATTTCTCGGAAGAGAATGACGATGCAAGGCTTTCGGCGATTGCCGCGACATTTGTCAATAAGACGGTGATCCCTACCTATCATTATCTGTCTGACTACACCGCAGAGCTTGCGGACAGGCTGGAGGCTTTCAATGCACAGAAGAGCCAGGCCAATCTGGATGCAGTGTGTGAATCTTTCCTTACGGCGAGAGCATACTGGGAGAAGACCGAGGCCTTCCTGTTCGGGGCGGCGACAGATTTCGGTATCGACCCTCATATAGATTCCTGGCCTCTGGATGTGACAGGTCTGCAGACTCTGTTCGACAGTCCGGATATGATCGAACAGCTTGAAGGGGAAGGCGGAGATGCATACGCCGGTTCGCAGCTCGGCAACGGCCTTCTCGGATTCCACGGCATAGAGTATATAATCTTCGAGGGCGGCGAGCCGAAGGACTATACGAAGATCACGGACCTTGATATGATATACTGCATAGCCGTCGCCGGTGACCTGCGGAACAAATGCTGGCAGATGGAAATCGCCTGGAGAGGGGATGACGGTACCGACGGTTCGCGCTATGAGTATGTCGCGGATGTCCTGGAAGCCAATGTGACTATGACAAACGGGTCTTCTTACGGAGAGAATATGCTCAATTCCGGTAAGCCCGGAAGTACGTACGCTACGTGGAGGCAGGCTATGCAGGCGATTCTGGACGGCAGCGTGACAATTGCGGATGAAGTCGCCAACCAGAAGATAGGGCGTCCTTATCTCGGCTCTTCAGAAGAGGACATCAACTATATAGAGTCTCCGTACAGTTACAAGTCCATCCAGGATTTCTATGACAATATGGTGAGCATCAAGAATGTCTATTATGGAGGGCTGGATGCGGAATCCACCGGGGCCGCATCTGACAGTTATGACAGTGTCAATTCTCTCCACGCATATCTGGCGGAGGTCAATCCTGAACTGGATGCAAGGCTCATCGCAGCCATTGACAAGGCCCTCGCCGAAATCAACGGTGAAGGAACGGGAATGAAATGGCCTTTTGTCAACAACAGGCAGGACCCTTCGGTAGGCGAGGCCCAGGAGGCTGTGGCGGAACTCAACACTGTCCTTGATGAGGCGAAGACCTATTTTGCCGAATAGCAATACGGATATTGATATGGTCTGGCCGGGTGGATTTCCTGTCCCGGCTTTGTTACATTAACAGATAAACTGACTTTAAAATATGAAGAATCTATCAGTCAATGCATTGCTGCCGATTCTGCTTGCAGTGGCTGCATGCGCGGAGAAGAACGGGACTGTTCCGGAGACGCCGGAGGATACATCGTGGATCGCCGTGGAGACATACGCCGGGGGAGAGCTGGGAACGACTTTCAACCGGTCGGCCTCCGCTTTTGAAGACCCTGCACCTGCAGTGGAACAGGCAGGTATGGAATATGATTTCAAGCAGGGAGAGTATTTTTTCGAAAGGACATTCACCCAGAATACCGAACCCTTCGATGGTCTGGGGCCTCTGTACCTCAGGGCATCATGTCTTGACTGCCATCCGGGATACGGCCATGGCAAGAGGATGGAGCGTTATCGCTGGAATGACTACGGTAACGGGTATCTGCTTGTACTCTATGACCCGTCAGACAACAGTTATCTGACCTCCCTTACCGGAATGCCACAGACGCAGGCGGTGGCTCCGTTCAAGGCTCCTCTTGACGAGACAAAGATCAGCATTGAGTGGAAGGAATACACGGATGAGTGGGGAAACGAATTCCCGGACGGGGAGAAATACAGCCTGATATATCCCGAAGTGACGATTCCGGCTGACGCATACTATGTCCCAATCCTTTCCAAAAACGGAGAACTGGATGCATCCGAAGTCGGCATAAGGCTTGAGTCCACTATCGGTATCTACGGTTCAGGCCTTATCGATGCCATCCCTGATGATTCGCTTCTTGTCCAGTATCAGAAGGAGGAGGCTATGGGACTTCCTCTCAATCCTGCAATCTATGCGGGCGGACAGTGGCAGAGCCAGTATTCCAATACCAGGCAGGGCGATGGGGAGAAGCATCCGTTCCGCTATACATATGCCTTGAGCCGTGGTGCGGTGCAGGATGGTCCGGGAGCGAATGCAATCTGGAACATCACCAATGTGACCCGGTCCGACCGCAGGTACCATTATATGACTGCAGCGTATGCGACAAAGGCTTCCCAGGATCCTGAAGTCCAGGCTGAGTTCTACAATTATTTCCCTGAATACAGGACGGATGCCGGTGTCGAGAAGGATATATACAATTATCTTATGGGAGAGTATAAGGACGAGGACGGCAATACGGTGGCAGTGGTGGATGCGGAGATGAACGATGAGGACTATGTTGACTTTATGGTGTGGCACAGAGGGCTTGCAGTTCCTGCGGCACGGGATCTTGATGACCCTGTCGTCCAGAGAGGCCGCAAGCTTTTCCGTGAGATAGGCTGCGCCACCTGTCACAGGCCGTCGTGGAAGACCGGGGCGGATGAACTCAATGACCCGAACAATTTCTTCAGTCACGGTGATTCCCGCCTTCCGAAATATCCTTACCAGACGATCTGGCCGTATTCTGATTTCGTGCAGCATCAGCTCAAGATGGTGAATGATATCAGGGGAGGCTGGTGCAGGACCACTCCTCTGTGGGGAAGGGGACTGTCCCAGATATGCTCTGGACATCAGGACCGGCTTCACGACTGCCGCGCGAGGAATGTAATAGAAGCGATTATGTGGCACGGCGGCAGCGGAAGTGATGCGAGAAAGTCCACCGAGGCGTTCCGCGAGCTGACCGCTGATGACAGAAATGCGATTGTCGCGTTTATCAATGCAATATGATATTCAGGAACATAGCTTTCGGGTGCGCCGCCATACTGGTAGTCTGTATGGCGGCGATATCCGTATTCGAGAAGGTGGCCGGAACAGAGGCGGCAATGGAATATGGTTATCATTCTCCTGTCTTCATCATTCTCTGGGCCGCCGTAGCTGTCTCCGGGGCAGTCTGGATGTGCCGGTGGTACGGCAGACGGTTCCGTCAAGGGCGCTCCGTCTCTATGTCTGCAGGGAGACTCCCTGTCGCGACGATATCGATACATCTGGCATTTGTGATGATCCTTGCCGGAGCCTTGGTGACCCATATCACCGGTGAGCAGGGTACTGTGCATCTTAGGACAGGAGATGGGAAAGCGGTATCGTTCGTGACAGATGACGGGATCTCCGACCTTCCGTTCGGAATTGCCCTGGATGATTTCAGGGTGGAATATTATCCCGGGACAGCGACTCCTATGGACTATGTCAGCAGTATTTCGGTGTACGATATGGATCTTGCCGCCCGGGATGGTACCGGGATGGCGGATACCGGCCGGGCGGTGTCCGGAGAGGTGTCGATGAACAGGATATTCAGATATTCGGGATACAGGTTCTATCAGGCTTCCTATGATGATGACGGGCTTGGTTCCACGCTTGCCGTGAGCCATGATCCATACGGTACAGGAATGACATTTGCCGGTTACGCCATTCTTCTGCTTTCGCTCATACTGTTCTTTTTCCAGAAGGACAGCATGTTCCGTTCCGCATTGCGGAGACTTTCCGGAAGCAGGGCCTTTACGGCCGTCGCAGCGGCCGCGGCAGTCCTGTTCCTTTCTTCTTCTTTCCCTGCAGGGGCTGCATCAGGGGTGACATTGAAGTCGCTGCCGGAAAGTACGGCCTCTTCATTCGGGGATATGTACATATATTATAACGGCAGGATAGCGCCGGTGCAGACACTCGCGTTGGATTTTACGAAGAAACTCTACGGCTCCAGATCGTACTGCGGTATGAATGCTGAACAGGTGCTGGCGGGATGGATCTTCTTCTATGATGTCTGGAGACGTGATTTCGATGCCCTTGCGGCAGGGCAGAAGGATAAGGGAAGCGCCAGGGCGGCCAGGAAGCGGAAAGAAAAGGAAGAGGTCATAATGCTGGTCTGTTCAGGACAGCTTATGAAGATTTTCCCGTACAGGACCGATGCTGAGGATGCGGGAGGAAGTCCTGTGAGGTGGTATTCCTCTTCTGACAATCTTCCTCTTGAAATGGACGATGACCAGTGGCTGTTCGTAAGGAAAGTCATGAGTCTGGTAGGGGAGAAGGTCACGTTCAAGGACTTTTCCGGGGCGGAGAGGATACTTGGCAAGATAAGGGAATATCAGCGGAGGGAAGCAGGGGAAGTCCTCCCGTCGGACCGTATTGTCTCCTCCGAGAAAATATACAATGGCATTGACCGTCCGAAACCTCTTTTTATGGTATGTCTGGCAGCAGGGTTCCTCCTGTTTGTCCTTGTCTGTGCCCTTCCTTCAGGTGTCTGGTCTTTGGCTTCAGGTGAAATCCCTGCGGCAGGGTCAGCGTATTCTGCCAAGGTATGCCGGGCGGTGAGGTATATCGCCGCGGCCGCGGCCATTGCTGTCTTTGTCTGGCTTACCGCAATTCTCGGATTGCGCTGGGCCGTGTCTGGCCATATCCCGATGTCGAACGGTTTCGAGACAATGATGACCCTGGCCTGGATCACTCTCCTTTTTACCGTACTTTCCTTCAGGAAACTGCCGGTCATATTGCCTTTCGGCCTTATCCTGTCAGGATTCGCCCTTCTCGTGGCATCCATAGGAGAGTCTGATCCCCAGATTTCGCATCTGATGCCTGTCCTGTCTTCCCCTCTGCTGTCGGTCCATGTGACGTGTATGATGATTTCATATTCCCTTCTTGGACTGGCGATGCTTGACGGTGTCATGGCACTGGTAAGGTATGCCGTCCGGATGAACGGAGATTCACGGCGGGAAACAGATATTGCCGTAATGAAGGATATGTCTCTGGTCATTCTGTACCCTGCGGTATTCTTCCTCGTGACAGGGACATTCCTCGGTGCCGTGTGGGCGGATATTTCCTGGGGACGCTATTGGGCCTGGGATCCGAAAGAGGTGTGGGCGCTGATAACCATACTGGTGTATGCATTCTCCCTGCACGGACGTTCTCTTATGATATTCCGGAATCCGGTGTTCTTCCACTGGTATTGCATTCTGGCATTTCTCTGTGTCATAGTCACCTATTTCGGAGTCAATTTCTTTCTCGGAGGTCTTCACAGTTATGCCTGATGCGGATCCCCCGGCTCCGGAACAGAGGATGCAGACTATGACCGGGTTATACTTTAAGGAATATTTTATGCCGGTACAGGAAATACAGGAACAGCCAGCATACTGTCATATATCCGGCATTGTCTATGACTGCGCCCCAGCCGGCCGGACATAGGCCGGAGACACCTCCGAAAAAGAAGTCGCTGATGCCGCCGAAATCTATTATTGCCTGTGCAAGATATATCGTGATTGAATTCATCCCGACAACCTTGAAGAACAGTGTCCAGCCTTTCCATCCCCGCACATCGGCCAGATAATAGAAGAGAGCGAACAGACCGAGGGAATATGCTCCTGCCACGCAGACGAAAGAACTGGACCACAGGCTCTTGTTTATAGGGAAGACTGTGCTCCATATCAGGCCTGCTACAATCAGGGCTGCGGCTGCCGCTATCATATATATGGTTTTCCGGTTGCCGGATATTCTCTGCTCCGGAAGTCTGATGAATTCTCCTGTAAACATCCCCAGCATTGCGGTGACTATGGCCGGTACTGTGCTGAGGAGCCCTTCGGGATCAAAAGTCCCGTTGTGCAGTCTTCCGGGCAGAATGTGTCTGTCGATAAAACCTGCAAGATTCCCTTCGAAGGAGAACGGACCGCTTCCCGCCGGTGCATCAGGGGCCGGGACAAGCGACATAAGCAGCCAGTATCCTATGAGAACGGCAGCGGCTATGACAGCCCGTGTCCTGGTCTTGAAGTTAATGAAGAGCAGGGCGGCGAACATCCAGGCTATACCGATGCGTCCGAGAACGCTTGCAATTCTCAGGTCCTGGAAATCAAGCCTGAACAGCCCGTTGTATACGACACCGAGAAAGACCAGCGCAATAGCCCTTTTGAAGATCTTGGCATATATCTGTTTCCGCGATGCTCCCGAAGATATCTGCTTGGAATAGGAGAACGGGAATGAAATGCCGGCTATGAACAGGAAAAGAGGGAAAATCGTATCGTGATGATAGAATCCGTCCCATTTCGCGTGTCCCATATTCAGCGCTATCAGACTGTCCCCTCCACCGGGAAACAGATTGCATACAGATACGATGAGCGGGGACAGCCCCATTATGAAAAGCATGTCAAATCCCCTGAGGGCATCTAAGGATGCCAGTCTGCCTGTCTTTTCTGTTCGTTCCATAAGTATTTCGTATGTAGGTTCACAGCGTCTCGCAAATGTAGTCATTTTAATAAAAAGAGTATCTCTCTTTCTGTCAGGAAAAACACCATAAAGAAAAAACTCTGTATATTTGCCCCTGGTCAACTGCTATGGTACTATGAACAAAAAAGATCCGGGACTTCTGACTGTGACGGCACCCGAGGGGGTGGACAGGGTGCTCCTGCACACCTGCTGCGCCCCGTGCAGTTCGGCCATCATAGAATGTCTGATGCGCAGCGGGATCACTCCTGTGATATATTACTGCAATCCGAATATCTATCCCGAGGAAGAATATCTGATCAGGAAGAACGAGTGTTCCAGATATGCGGAATCACTCGGCCTTGAGATTGTGGATGCTGATTATGATCATAGGGAATGGCTGGAGGCAGTCCGAGGTCTTGAGGGAGAACCCGAAAGGGGAGGGCGCTGTCTGCAGTGTTTCCTTCTGAGGCTGGAGAGGGCCGCTGTATACGCGGAGGGCCACGGATTCAGAGTTATTACAACCACCCTGGCCTCATCCAGGTGGAAGAGCCTTGACCAGATCAATGAGGCAGGGCACAGGGCTGTGTCCGGACATCCTTCCGTACTGTGGTGGGACCAGAACTGGCGAAAGGGCGGGCTTCAGGAACGTCGCGGCCAGATCATAAAGGAATACGGCTTCTACAACCAGCAGTACTGCGGGTGCGAATTCAGCATCCGCTGATCTCTGCCATCCTGCCCTTCTGAATGATGGTACACTGTCGTTCGTTCTGAACGACTTCTCACTGTCCTTCTGAACGACTTCTCATTGTCCTTCTGAGCGCAGCGAAGAATCTGATGCTGAACACCGTGGTCCTGTCCTTCTGAGCGCAGCGAAGAATCTGTTCCTCGACTTTCCCCCCCCTGCCTATGCAGGCGGAGACGGCATCCTCCCGGCAGAGGCCGAGGGAGGACTGGAGATATGCGCGGCCGACCCTCGATATACGCCTTCAGCGGCATCATCAGGGCGCATATCTCCGCGAAAATGTCGAGATATGCACCGCCGCTCCTCGATATACGCTCCCGGTGGCATCATCAGGGCGCATATCTCCGGAATGAGAGTGAGGGGGAGAAGCAGGCATCAAAATCACCGGAGGCGGTCCGTAGAGCGTCTCTGTGCATCCGGACCGTTCTGTTCATTTCGACATACTGCGCCTTTCGAACGAAACCATTGTCTTTCAGAGTGAATCACTGTCTTTCCGACGTAACACTGCCTTTCCGGACAAAACACTCTCTTTCCTTACGTAACACTGTCATTCCGGACGTAACATTGTCATTCTGAACGATGGTATATTGTCAATCTAAGGGAACGAAGTGAAGAATCTGATGCGGGAAACCGGAACGGAACTCCAGATCCTTCGCTGACGCTCAGGATGACAATGCTCTGCTTCCAGATTCTTCACTCCGCCTCCGGCTCCGTTCAGAATGACAGGGGAGGTTCTGTTCAGAATGACAGGAGAGGTTCTGTTCAGGATGACAGGAGAGGTTCTGTTCAGGATGACAGGGGAGGTTCTGTTCAGGATGGCGAGGAACGGCTCCGGCTGTGACGACAGAAAAGGAGCTTGACTCAACGTATGAAAGTCAAGCTCCTGCATTGATATTGGTGTAGGTCAAGTCTTATTCGATGACGGCAGTGGCCTTGCGCAGGCCCGGTGCGGTGACTGTTACGCTGATCGGGCTGTCTGGAGGGCAGAGGCTGTCTCTGGCCACGATGACTGTCAGCTGACCGTTGAAAAGATGCATCTGCGGCAGATGGAACGCTTCCAGACAGGTAGGGTCTCCGTTGGCTATCGCCTTGAAACGGCCTGCTCCTTCCACCTTGACTTTGACGAGGCGGCTGTCTGCAGGTACAGGATTTCCTGCCTTGTCCGTCACGCTTACGTTAAGGTATATCAGTTCCGGATCTCCGCATATTTCCTTATATGTATCTACGGATTCGTCCTTTCCTGATATGCCGCGGCTGCAGTTCCAGCTGTCAGCCTCGATCTTCAGCGAATGCGCCTTGCCTGCGGTGCGGACCGTCTTCTCTGCAACAGCATTACCATCCGCATCATAGGCGACGACCGTAAGCTCTCCCGGCTGATATACGACATCATTCCACGTCAGACGGAACCGTTCCATCACTGTCCAGGCATTCTCTCCTCCCTCTCCATTGCTCCGGATTCCGAACGAGCCGTGTTCCCGGGCTGCTTCAGCTCCGATGATCCTGGATCTGCGTCCCTGGCTCACCCCGTTGACGAAGAGTTCTGCCTCGGGATATGAAGTGTAGACAAATACAGGAGTGGTCTCCCCTTCGCGTCCCTCCCAGTTCCAGTGAGGGAGAATATGGAGGGTAGGGGACTCCGTGTTCCAGATGCTTCTGTAGAGCCAGAACCTGTCTTTCGGGATGGAGGCAAGGTCTATCGCCCCGAACATCGATGAATGGTTCGGCCAGGCATCCGTGTCATATGGAGTCGGTTCGCCCAGATAGTCGAATCCGGTCCACATAAACTGTCCCATCACCCAGTCGTAGTCCTCATCTGCAGCGAAGTCATCATCCGGTATGTTGGACCAGGAGCAGAATTCCACATCATATGAAGATGACTGGTGGTCCTGATGGATCCGGTCATATCCGACAGTTACCGGGAAATGATATGTCCCTCTCGAACTGACTGTGGAGGCCGTCTCGGACCCGAGTATCAGCCCCTGTGGCAGAAGCCTGAAAGCTTCAGTATATCTTCCGACCTTGTAGTTGAACCCGGCGATGTCCAGCCTGGCTGCAAATCCGTTGGCGAGAACTGCATCGAACTGGTCCATCCCGCATGTCACAGGCCTTGTCGGATCCTCCCTGTGGCAGATGTCCTGTAGAAAGGCGGCGGTTCTATAGCCCCCTTCAGTCCATTGTGAAGGGACTTCGTTGCCGATGCTCCATATGACTATCGAAGGGCTGTTGCGGAAATGCCTGATGAGGTTCACGACATCCTTTTCCGCCCATTCATCGAAGAATCTGTGGTAGCCGTTTTCGCATTTTGCGACATCCCATTCATCGAATGTCTCCGCCATCAGCATAATTCCCATCTCGTCGCATAGCTGAACGAGCTCTTCTGCCGGCATATTGTGCGATGTCCGGATAGCATCACAGCCCATATCCTTGAGCATTGTCAGCTGGTGCCTTATCGCGGAGGTGTTCACTGCCGCTCCGAGAGGTCCCAGGTCGTGATGCAGGCATACTCCCTTGAACTTGCGGCGTTCTCCGTTGAGGAAGAAACCTTTGCCCGCCCGGATTTCTATGCTGCGGATACCGAACGTTGTGGTGACGCTGTCCTGAAGTCCGGTGCCGTCCATGACACTGATCCTGTGCCTTCCGCTCCAGTCTGTCTCGATGCTGCCTCCGGTCAGGATCTCGGTGTGTGCGGTGTAGAGAGCCGGGGATTCAGGAGACCACAGGTCAGGGTCATTCACTGTCAGCTGCTGCTCGAACGGCATTCCCTCAAGGACCGGTCCGGTATCGGTGGAGGATGCCACCGCAGCACCTTCCGCATTCCGCAATATTGTCCTGACTGTCACAGGTGTGCCCGGATCAAGGCCTTTCACCTCTGTCTTTACATTGACGCAGGCATAGTCCTTCCCGACATACGGAGTGGTGATATATGTGCCCCAAACCGGTATGTGGACTGCGGGGACACACAGCAGCCTGACCTTGCGGTACAGCCCTGCTCCCGGATACCATCTTGATGACTGCGGCCTGTTCTCGAGCAGTACGTCAATCCTGTTCTCTCCAGGATGTACGGCATCCGTTATGTCGCAGTGGAATGAGTTGTATCCGTATGGCCAGAAGCATACCTCCCTGCCGTTGACAGATATACGGGCTTCGCTCATAGCCCCATCGAACAGAAGGATATACCGGCAGCTGTCTGCAAGGGCCTCTCCGGATATTTCTACGGACCTTCTGTAGCAGCCCTTGCCCATATACGGCAGTCCGCCTGAACGTCCGGTCTTGACTGTCGCTACTTCCTCTCCGTTCTGGATGATGGCAACCTCCTGCAGGTCGTTGTTCCTGTCGAACGGGCCGAAGATAGCCCAGTCGTGAGGGATGGATACAGTTTCCCACCCGTCTGAAGCAGACGTATTGTGGTCGCGGCGGAATTCCCATTCCGTCAGCAGCTGCTCTGACCTGGCCTCGTCCTGTATGGTGCGGGGGCTGTCCGGGGATATATCAGTGTGCCATGGCCCGCTGTATCCATATCCGGTGACAGATATGGATGACAGCAGGATGGTGATTATTGTGAGGTTCTTTTTTGTCATGGTTTGTAGGGTTTTGTTTCAGATCCTTCGCGTTGCTCAGGATGACATTGCTATGCTCAGGATGACATTGTTATGTCCAGGATGATGTTATATTCAGGATGACATTGTTTCATTCGGGATGAGGGACGGGTTATTCTGCAGCGGCTTCAGTGAATGCATCGAGGGCACGGGTCGGCGCTCCGTTCTCGAACGCTCCCATATTGTAGCCTCCGTTATATCCTGCCGGAGCTTCCGGCTCCCAGTAGAATACCCCGAGGCAGTGCCCGCTGTCCTTTGCGCCGTCAATCAGTTCCTTGAGCTGGCTGTATGCGGCATCAGGATCATCGTATGCCATCCCGACTTCACATATCATTATATCCCGCCCGTACCTTTCGTTCAGAGCGGTTATGTTTGCGACGCATTCCCCTATGCGTCCTGCGGCTCCGTTCGGATAGAGGGACAGCCCGATGATGTCATAGTCCACATCGTTGTCCTCCAGGGCCTGGAATACGCCAGCCCCTCTGTCTATGTTATGCCCCTGGTCCACGTGGACAATCGTCCTGGCATCCGGATATACGGCTTTCACAGCCTTGCAGCCTGCTTCCGTCAGGGCCGCATAGTTCTCCGGATGATCCCACACGCTTCCTCCTCCGTTTTCAAAATCTATCCAGCTGCCGTCATCAGCGGCTCCTTCTGTATAGAGCATTCCGTTGGTGGTCTCATTGCCCACCTGCACCCAGGTCACATCGATGCCGTTGTCTTTCAGCAGAGTGAGGACTTCTGTGGTATGTTCCGAAACTGCTTCTGCAAGTCTGCCGTTGTCGGACGCAAAGTCCAGCCAGGCGGCAGGGATTACCTGCTTGCCCGGGTCGGCCCAGGTGTCGCTATAGTGGAAATCTATCATTATCCTCATTCCAAGTTTCCTGGCCCGGAGCGCCTTGGCAAGTACATCCGATGCGGAAGACCAGCCTTCTTCGGGATCGACCCATACACGCAGGCGGATGGCGTTCATTCCGATCTCTTTCATCAGTGCGGTACATTCCATATTGTCCCCCTCAGCGTTATAGAACACTTCCCCTTCGGATTCAAGTTCAGTGACCCAGCTGATATCGGCCCCCAGTGCGAAACCTGTGCTCGCTGCAGTCTGCTCTTCCTCTGCCGGAGGTGTATAAGTGGGATTGGGTTCCGCAGTGCAGCCGGCAGAAATTGCCGCTGCGGCAAGTATTGACATTAACATATTGTATATATTATTCGGTTTCATATTATTTCCTTTTGTATATGGGCATTATTGTAAAGTCATTGTGTAGGTCAGATGTGAAGCATTGCCCAGGTCGACCTGTACAAGATAGGTTCCGGCGGCAGCGACGGCTATGCCGGTCCCTCCATCTGTGAGCACCCCGTCGGATCCTCCAAAGGTATATGTTTTTCCGTCATTGCCGGCCGTTATCGTGAATGAATCTCCGGCATTGAAGGTACATGTGGCTTCCCAGACAAATCCGGTCATGTTGAAGGCCATCTGGACACGGTTCCCTGAGCCTGTATCCACAGCGGGTTTCCCGAGATATCTCTGTGACATTGTCATATCGGCCAGGCTTGCCGTGATCTCGTAAAGTCCCAGATTGTCCGTCCAGCCGTTTGACCCGCCTCCCTCTACGATCGCGGTATTGTTGTCAAGGCCATATTTCGTGCCGCTGTTAGGCTCTGCGACAGATCCGAATGTAAACTGGGCATAAGGTGCATCCCAGGAATCGGCCGTAGAGAAGAAGCCTGTGTAGACTCCATCCTGTCCGGGAGACCATAGTGTAGAGGCAAGCCTTTCCTGCCAGTACCCTTCTGTCGTCCAGCTGTAGAACATATAGAAGAATTCATTGTATTCATCTCCGGTGCTTCCCTTGTATTCCTCGATGGTGTAGGTCATCCCGGCTGGATCATTGAGGTCGAGAGTGACGGTGTATGACCTGCCCTCCTCGACAGGGACTTCAGGGACGGCTGAATTCTCTGCACGTACAAGTCTTCCATTGCCATCCGGCGAGTATTTCCATTCCCAGCTGCCGTTGATGTAGAACTGGATGCCGTATTCTCCCCACGATCCCGGAGTCACTACAGCCGACCAGGTCCTGCGGTCTGGGTCGAATGTGAGCACATCGGCGGAGGCATCCCAGTCATTGAAGTCACCGACAAGGCTTATTGAAGAAATTACGGTACTGCTCCAGCTTCTCTCGTTCAGGTCGGCGGTTAAATAGAGGCAGGCGGCATCCGCGCTGTCATACCAGATGTTGAACATATCCTCTCCGCAGTACAGCCTGTAGAGGGCTCCGGCATCATTTGCAGGGACCGAGCCGTAGATCTTTGCGGCGGCAGGGTCTTCGCTGTCCCCAAACTTGAAGTTCTGCCAGCTTCCGAGGTACTGGAAACCTTCATATACCCCATCTGAAGTTCTGCCGAGCCTGCCGGCGACAGATGCAGGGTCGCCATCGACGAGGTTGAACAGGTACAGGAAATCGGATGAGGCGACTGTATAGTCAGGATCTTCCGGCCAGATTCCAGGATCTTCACTGCCTCCATCGATATCCACTTCTCCTTCAGCGAGCTCCCACGTCATATCGGAAAGATACAGTATTATGGTATATGTCCCTGCGGCTGTCGAACTTATGCCCGAGGCCGTCCCTGCTTCGCCTACGGCAAGGCTGCTCCCGGAAGCGACAAGTGACATCGATGTCCCCAGTCCATCCCCGTTGGTGCTGTCGTAGAGCGTCCCTTCCAGGTCTACATAGATGGATATGTCACCGGATGCAGGATTGAGCACTGCTGTATAGGCATTGTGGGCGGAAGAGTACTCCATAGAGACAGCTTCACTTCCTGAAAGTGTAGCTGTCGCCCCGGTTATGGCTGTCGCGCTCCATGTGGCATCTGCCGTGCTCATGGTTATGTAGTAGCATCCAGACGGTTCCGGGAACCAGCTGTTCCAGCTGGACATATCGGATTTCTCTTCGAGGACGAACGCCCCGGCATCAGGAACCGTCCCCCAGATGGTGCCGTCTCCTTCGTTGAAGAAGAAATTCCACCAGCCGGATGGTATGGAGGCGAATCCTGCGTAGGTGCCTTCTTCGGGAGCGGCGTTTATCGTCACTGAAGTGCCGTCAGTCCCGGCGAGGGTTATGAAACTCATATCGATGAAATAAGGGGTCACAGTGATGCTGATGGAATTGCCGAAAGTCTCCTCGGCTCCGGCTCCTGTGCCCAGGGATGTGCGCATCCTGATATAGACAGTCCCGCTCGTGCCGCTCTCTATCCCGAGGCTTGTCACGATACTGTTGAGCTGGGCTGTGGTGAACTGTACTGCAGCAGCGTCATTGTCAACGACCGTCTCGACAGGGTCTGCGAAATCTTCAGTCGCCGAGAACTGGATCGCATTCACTACAAAATTATCGGCGAACTGGGCATCCGGGTTGCTCAAAGAGGCGTTGCCGAGCTCGTCCCACCAGATGGTGAGAGCCAGGGATGCCGGATGATCGATATCCAGGACTATGTCGTCATTTATGCTTCCGATCTGAGTGCCGTCTCCGGTGACAGTGGCGATGAGTGTTTCTCCGTCTTTCGAACAAGAGACTGCCATTATGGAGATGGCTGCCATTATTGCATATATTGTTCTTTTCATAGTATGTAACTTTTTATTGTCCGGTGTCAGTGCCTTCCCGGCATTCTTTCTGTCAGAATCCGAGTTCATTGTTTATTGTCTGAGTCCCGGGGTTCACGGAATATTCGGCTTCCGGTATGGCGAGGAAACGGAATCTGCTGTCCACGTCAGCCCCATCCCGAGTATTTGCCTTCCATTGCCAGTTGTATCCGGAGGTATATCTGTCGAACCTGATGAGATCGGTGCGCCGGATGCATTCCAGATAGAATTCCCTGAGCCTTTCATCGCAGAGGAAATCGAGGTCAAGGTCATCATCTCCGATATTACCGGCAGCCGATCCGAACGCCCTCTCCCTCACTGCGTTGACATACCCCAGGGCTTCGGCTCTGGTGGCTCCTGATCCTCCCCTCACTACAGCTTCGGCCAGCATCAGATATACATCTGCAAGCCTGAATACCGGGAAGTCGGTATTGGCGCCGCCTCCTTCTCCGCAGAAGCTTGCTGCCTTCCCGTCATCGGTCACATTGGTCCATTTGCATATACGGTATCCGGTAGTGGCATCATCGTGGGCGGTTATGTCCTTGCTTCTCTGTGTCTCGGTGTATGTCCCGTCTCCGTCAGACTCCCTGTTATAGTCCAGTATGAGGTTCCTTGTGTCACCGTATTCGAAAACGTCGACAAGCTGGGGACGGGCGCGGAGGTTGTTCCAGGCATTGGCCCCGTCGTTGCCCCAGATGTTCACTGCATCCGCGAATCCGTCCAGGACCTGTCCGCATACCAGGAATGTTGTTGCATCCCAGGTGGTCGTCTTGGTCCCGTCGCAGGCGAAGGCGAAAATGATTTCGCTGCCTCCCATTGCCCTGAGGTGGTTGTCTCCGTTGAACAGCTTGCGGTAGTCAGACTCAAGAGTGTAGCCATCCTTGAATACTTCCTTGCAGGCGCTGATGCATTCGGTGTAGCGGTCCTCTCCTGTCCAGGTCCCGGCGTTGAGGCAGAGCCTTGCAAGCAGGGCGTATGCCGCCCCTCTCGTCGCGTGGCCGTAGCTTGTGACATCAAGGGTCTCTGCGATTCCGGTCAGTTCTGCGGTAAGGAAGTCAAGCATCTGCTTCCTGTCGTATGTGACCGGTATATAGGCTCCGACTCCGTCGTTTTCCGTGACGAAAGGCATTCTGTTGTAGAAATCTATGGCGTGCGAATATGCGTATGCCCTGAGGAACCTTGCCTCCGCCCTGTATTTCTCTACGCGTGCCCTTCCCGCCTCATCCAGCCTTGACAGCAGGTTTTCGTCAGATGCGTTCCGTATGAAGTCATTGCACATGGCCACGATATTGTAGATGTGATAGTACATTGCAGAACACCAGGGATTGCTGGCTGTCCATGCCAGCCCGTTCACATCCGTAAGTGTCTCTCCGGAGAGCCAGATAGGGTCGCATGAGTCTGTCGAGCAGTCCTGGAACATTATCAGCGTCCTCAGATAGTTCTGGCTTCGGGCCTCTGTGGACACGCTGCTTATCCTCTGGATAAAGGCGGCATAGATCCCGCCCAGTACCTGCTGGTATCCGTCAGCGGAGGTAAAGACATCGTTTGCCGTGTATGTCGAATGCGGATACTGGTCCAGATCTCCGATACATGATGTGCTTCCGGCCATCAGGACCAGTGCCGATACAATATATATTATCTTTTTCATATAGAGATGTTCTTTAGAAGGTAAGTCCGATCCCGAGAGAGTAGATGCGTGGACGCGGATAGAAGTTCTGGTCCACTCCGAGATAGATCTCAGGGTCTATCCCGGAATATTTCGTGATTGTGAATACGTTCTGTATCATGAATGACAGGTTCAGCCCTACGATGTCACGGATCTTTCCGAAGTTGTAGTTGACCGTGATGTTGTCCATCTTCAGGAAGGATGCATTCTCGACGTAGTAGTCCGAGAGAAGCTGTCTGGTCCGGAATCCTGTCTGGAGATAGCTCGTGGAAAGATTGAACAGGGCATCATCCACATATTTCATAGTCTCGAGGGCACCGTTGTTGGATGCTGTGGCATTGTATGCGTAGTTGCCGATGTTTGCCCTGAGGGATGTGCTGAGCGTCAGGTTCTTCCATCTGAGGGATGTGCTGAAGCCGAGCATATAGTCCGGAGTAGGGGAATGGTAGAAGTAACGGTCTTCGGTAGTGATCGCCCCGTCTCCGTTCAGATCCGCATACCCTCCTTCGATCGGTTTGCCGGAAGTGTCATACAGCTGTTTGTAGACATAGAATGAGTACGGGGTCTGGCCTTCGGCGAAAGCCTGCACCTGCTGGGCATCGATATAGGATCCTACCAGAGTCGGTGCCACGCTTGCCTCCTCGATGAGCGAGAGGTTGGTGATCTTCACCTGCTGCCAGGTAAGGTTGGCTGCCAGGTTCCACGTCCAGTCCCTGGTGTCTATCGGGGTGGCGTTTATGTTCACCTCCACTCCCTGGCTGTAGACATTTCCGACGTTTGTCGTGATTGTCCTGGTGAAATTGGTGCCTGCAGCGGCCGGCACTGTGGCGAGCAGGTCACGGGTGTCCCTCGTATAGTAGTCGATGCTTCCGGAAATCCTGTCATCCAGAAAACCGAAGTCAAGTCCGAAGTTCCAGGACTCTGTCGTCTCCCAGGTCAGGTCGGATACGTATGCACCTGGCTGGTAGTATATGTTGTGAAGGATATTCCCTGATGGGCCGGTCCCTGTCACATACTGTGAGTTGGAGCCAGAGAGATAGTATATCCCCATATATCCGTAGTTCCCTATGCCGTCCTGCTGGCCTGTGATGCCGTAGGATGCCCTGAGCTTGAGATTGTTGAGCACTCCGTTGTCTTTCAGGAACTTTTCCTCGGCGATGTTCCAGGCAAGGGCTACGGAAGGGAAGGTGCCCCATCTCTGGTCCGGGGCGAAACGGGATGAGCCGTCACGTCTGATGGTGGCCGTCAGCATATACCTTCCATCGATGGACCAGTTGAGCCTGGCATAATATGAAAGCAGTACGTGCCTCTGGTCGTTCGCCGTCCAGGCGGAATTGAGGCTGGTGACCTTGTCCGCCCTGTAGCTGTCGCCTGCCGATACGTAGGATCTCCAGTACTGGTAGTCGTATCCCACTGTGGCATCGATCCGTGATTTCAGTGAGCGGATCTCCTTGTTGTAGTTGAGGTATACTGTCAGGAGCCTGTTCTCTGCAGTGTTGGGTCCGGATGGAGTGTACAGACCCTCATTGAGATAGTGCTCTGCAGCCGTGGCCGGCACATACACTTCGCTCCTTCCGGATGCATAGTCGTAGCCTCCGGTTATATGGAGCTTCAGCTCGGGCAGGAAATGCATCTTGTAGTCGATGTCGAGATTTGTGATGATGCGGTTCATCCTTTCCCGGCTGTCAGTCTGCATAAGCAGGCCGAGAGGGTTGAGGGCGGACCCCATAGGTACTCCTCCGGAAATGATCTCGGAATAGCCTCCGAAGGCATCGGAGCCTGAATAGACCGGTCTGGTCGGATCCCCGGTGGTGGCGTTGTATATCGCTGACCCGCTCGGAGCGTACCTGTTCCTGTTGATTGCTCCCTTTGCACTGAAGTTGATCTGGAGCAGGCCGTCGAAGAATGAAGGGTTGAGGTTTATGTTTCCGGTGTATCTTGTGGCGTTGTCTGTCTTGACGATACCGTCCTGGTTATAGTATCCGAGGGATACGCGGAAAGGGAAGTTCCGCGAGAACTGGCCTGCAAGGCTCAGGTTGTTGTCCGTGCCGAAAGCTGTCTGGTATATCTGGTCGTTCCAGTCAGTGAACCCGTCGGTCTGCCAGTCACCCAGCAGGTCGCCGTATTCCTGTGCGGTGGCTATGTCTACGAACTGTTCCGGAGCCAGCATTGACGGTGTCCTGATCTTGTTCTGGAGGGACAGGGTGGTGTTGAAGCTTACCGAGAGCCTGTCGCTCCGGCCTTTCTTTGTGGTGATTATGACGACACCGTTTGATGCACGCGAGCCGTAGATGGCGGTGGAGGAGGCATCTTTCAGCACGGTCATGGACTCTATGTCGTTAGGGTTGATCAGTGAAAGGAAGTTGGTGCCCATCCCGCTGACTCCGCCGCTTTCAAGCGGGACACCATCAAGGACAATCAGAGGGTCGTTTGATGCGTTCAGCGAAGCCCCTCCCCTGATCCTTATGGTACTTCCGCTTGTAGGGGAGCCTCCGGATGACAGAATCTGCACTCCGGAGACCTTTCCGTTGATGAGCTGTTCCGGTGAAGATATCAGGCCCTCATTGAAGTCCTTGGTACTGACGGATGACAGGGAGCCTGTCATATCCCTCTTTGTAGTGGTGCCGTATCCGATCACTATCGCATCTGTCAGCATCTCTGTGTCCGGCTGCATCTGGATGTCTATCACCGTGCGCCCGTCCACCGGTATTTCCTGCGACTGGTAGCCGAGATAGGAGAATGAAAGGATCCCGTCTGCAGGGACATCTATCTCGTAATGTCCGTCAATGTCCGTCGTCGCGCCGACAGTTGTTCCTTTGACAATGACCGTCATACCGATCATTGTGGCTCCCGTCTCATCCGTCACTGTCCCTGTCACCTTGTGCCCCTGACCCCATACTGCATATGGGAAAAGGAGGGATGACAGGACAAGCAGCACCGTGCCGGCAGCCCTTGAAAACGATTGTTTCATACAGTTATTGTTTTAATGTTATCTTCATACTGTCCGGACACTGTCCGGAACTGCCTGCAAAGTTATCCGGATGTCCTATCCGCTGTTACAACAAATCGGACAACTTCTGAATCAAATCGGACATTATTGCTAACTTTGGGCAAATGAATACTGCCGTTATGCGAAATCTGTCCCGTCTGGTCCGTGTCTTCTGCCTTGTGGCGCTTGCTCCGGTCTGCAGTCTCCATGCTGACATCCCTTCCTCATATCCTTTCGGATTCTATCGCCCCGAAGGCCTGAAGGAATGTCAGTATCCTGTCTATGCGGCAGTGCAGGACAGCAGCAGGTTCATCTGGATAGGTACAGAGTCGGGGCTGCTGAAATATGACGGATACGGCATCCTCCCTTACCGGTTCAGTCCGGATGACAGCCGGTCGCTGTGCAACAATCATGTAAGCTCTCTGGTGTATTGTCACGATTACGGCAGTCTGATTGCAGGCACTGATACCGGGGTGTCGATATACGATTTCTCCAGCGACAGCTTCTCCCGTCTCGAAGCCTGCGGATACAGGCAGGTGAAGACTCTGCTCAGGGATGGGGATGTGCTCTGGGTCGGGACTGCCGAGGGGCTGCTGTGCTTTGACATTTCAGATGGAATACGCCCGGATATGAAGCCGGACAGCACCGTCCCGGTGCCGCCGGTCTATATCGCCTGTGCAAGAAAGACCGGTGATGGCGTCTTTTTCGGGACCTATGATGGCTTCTACAGCTACAGCAGGGAGACGGGTTTTGTAATGCACTCGCTGGGGACTGTCAGAAAACTTGTCCTGGATATCGCTCCTGTGTCTGATGGACGGTCATCTCTGTGGCTCGGCACTGAGCAGGGGCTTGTAATGTATGTCCCCGGCCAGGGTGCTGCTGCCACATATCTTGAGAATATACCTATCAAGAATTTTATGTATATGGATGATGGCCGGCTGTGGATAGGGACCGACAGCGGGCTGTTCATAAGGGATGCGGACGGCATCTTCCGTTTCCGGCACGAAGCCAGGAACAGCAGTTCGTTGCCGGACAATGTGGTGTGGTATATATTCCGGGACAGAGAAGACGATATCTTCATATGTACGGACAACGGGATAGTCCTTCCCAGACTGTCCCCTGACAGAACTTTCGTCCCGCTGTCTTCCATAACGGGAAGTATGGATGGGCTGAATGTCGGTACAATGTCCTACGATTCCTGCGGCAGTCTGTGGCTCGGAGGAATGAACGGACTTATAATGCAGCCCGGCGGCAAGGGCGGAAGATGGTACAGGTCGGACACCGGAGCGGCGGGGATGCGGCTCTCTCATAACAAGATCAGGGATATCTACGATGATGGAGAAGGACTGCTGGCGGTTTCGGATGGAGGACTCGATATGATAGACTGCCGTACGGGAAGAGTGCGTCATTTCGATATCACGGGTATTTCCGGGGAATATCTTTCCACCTGGATGTACAGTGTGGCGGAGGATGCCGAAGGGAGGCTGTGGTTAGGGACATACGATGGACTGCTGAGGATAGATGACAAGGACCGGCTCCTGTCGCAGACCGGCGGCCCTTATGTCGCTGACGGCCAGTACAACCTCTCGACCAGTCCGGCGCTTTCCGGAAACGCGACGATGGATATAGCCTTCTCGGAGAGTTTCGGTGCGGCCATATCGAACGGGACCGTGGATTTCATTGACATAACGTCCGGGACAATCTCGTATGTCGACCTGCCTCCGGATCTGTATGCGACAGCCCTGGCGGCCGATGCGGACTGTATATGGATAGGTACCAGCGACGGCCTGTTCCGGCTCTCCCCGGACGGGAAGGCTTCCATGACCGGCGGGTTCAGCCTTCCGGTGGAGTCGCTTGCTGTAAGCGGTGATGATATCTTTGTCATCAGCGGGAGCAATGTATATATCTACAATGTCCCCGGCTGCAGCTGGACATCCGCATCTTTTGGAGACAGTCCTCTGTTCTGCGTCATTGCGGGAAAAGACGGCACTGTGCTGCTGGGCACCGCTGACGGATATTTCGTGTTCGACAAGGAAAAGATGCAGAAGCGTCCGAGGTGCCGTAATGTATCGGTCACGGCGCTTTATCTTGACAATGTCAGGGTCAGGCCGGGGCAGGAATATGACGGGAACATAATCATAGACAGGAATCATGATCTTACAGATGGTATCGAACTGAAGAACAGCCAGAATTCTTTCGCGCTTGAATATTCCGCATTTGATTTCTCGGGAGGGGACAGGAGGTTTGTCTACCGTCTTGCAGGGCTGGATGAGAGCTGGCAGCTCACTTCCGAGAACCGGGCTGTGTTCATCAATGTCCCCGGAGGCAGATATGTGTTCGAGGTGGCCCTGGCAACCGCAGATGGACGTCAGGCGTCCCGGGCAGTGTCCCTTCCTGTCCGTGTCCGTCCGGTATGGTATGCATCTCCGCTTGCATATATGGCGTATCTGCTGCTGGCGGCCGGCATCTGTGCTGCAGTCATTTATTACGTGAGGATGCGTCATCAGCTCCAGATAGAGCATCTGGAGAGAGACAGGGCGCTGAAAATGGCTGATATGAAGACAGAGTTCCTTGCCAATGTATCCCATGAGTTCAAGAGCCCTCTGAGCATTATACTCGGCTTTGTGGGCAGGATGCTTTCCTCGGAGTCTGATGCCATACGCTCAAGGGAGCTCAATACGATACAGCAGAATGCGGAGAAAATCCATCTCCTTCTGGATCAGATGGTGCAGTTCAACGAGAACGGCGGGACATCCCTTTTCATTCCTGCGGCTGTCTCGATCAAGGAGCTGGCGGGTTCGGTATATGACCGCTATGCGGATGCTTTCGCCCAGAAGGGCATAAATTCCCGTTTCATAGCTGATGATATAGGGTATGTCTTTATGGTCGACAGGCTGAAAATGGAGTCGGTCCTTCAGAATCTGCTGTCGAACGCATTGAAATTCACCCCATCCGGCGGGAGCGTGCTGATGAGCGTCTCTGTGGGCAGAGAGACAAAGGATATGGTCTATGCCGACATACGGGTCGAGGATACCGGCTGTGGGATAGCTCCGGATGAACTTCCGCTGATATTCAACCGGTATTACAGGGCATCCGCCCAGAAAGACAGTGTCGCAGGCTCGGGGATCGGGCTCGCGCTCGTCAAGGAGATAGTGGAGATGCACAAGGGTAAGGTGTGGGCGGAGTCGGAGCCGGGCAGAGGTTCTGTGTTCACAGTGAGGCTGTCTACGATGAAGGCCGATTCTTTCATATTGCAGTCTGCCGGCAGGGAGGAGTATTCCCTGCATAACCTTTCCAATGTGTGGCAGCACGACCGCAAGCCGATCATACTTCTTGTCGAGGACAATGCCGACATCCGGGATCTCATTGCAGCATCTCTCGGGAAGGACTATGTCTTCCTCCTTGCGGATGAGGGGCAGGCAGGGCTCGACCTCCTGTCGAAAGAGAAGATAGACCTTGTGATAACCGATATCGCAATGCCGGGAATGGATGGGCTGACTATGAGCCGTATGATACGCAGTTCCCTGGAGACGACATTCCTGCCGATAATAATTCTCACCGGGAAGAATGACGAGCAGACTGAGATAAAGTCATTTGAATATGCGGATGCCTTCATCTCAAAGCCGTTCAGCCTTAACTATCTTAACAACCGCATAATACAGCTTCTGATCAAGCATGAGCAGTATCTGGCGCGTATCAGGCAGCAGAAGATGCTTGAACCTGAAGCCGTGGAGAACGAGAAGTCTTATGACGAGAGGTTCCTGCAGGATGTGGTCGAGATCGTCTCCAGGCATCTGGAGGATCCGTCTTTTACCGCAGCGGCCCTCTGCGAAGAGAGCCGGTATGGCAGCAAGCAGGTCTACCGCAAGATAAAGCAGCTGACAGGGATGAGCATTGTGGAGTTTATACGTGACACCAGACTGCGCAAGGCATCCCTCTATCTGGCGCAGGGAAAGCTGTCTGTAACTGAAGTGATGTACAAGGTGGGTTTCACCACTGCATCATATTTCTCCAAATGCTTCAAGGAGAAATTCGGGGTCTCTCCATCCGAATACAGCGCCGGCGGCTATGACAGCGTGTCCGGATGAGACATCATTCAAGTCTCCGGCCGCGGAGTCTCAGGCTGTTGGATACGACGCTCACGCTGCTGAATGCCATTGCCGCGCCTCCGATCATAGGGTTGAGCAGAAATCCGTTCACGGGATAGAGTATCCCTGCTGCAATCGGTACGGCTATGATGTTGTATATGAACGCCCAGAACAGGTTCTGCCTGATCGTCCGTATTGTCAGCTGGGACAGCCTTATGGCCTGCGGTATCTTCTGCAGGTCGGATGACAGGATAGTGACCATTGCCGTATCCATGGCTATGTCGCTGCCTTTTCCCATTGCGATGCTGAGGTCGGCCTGGGCAAGTGCCGCGCTGTCGTTGATCCCGTCCCCGACCATTCCTACGGTATGGCCTTCTGACTGCAGATGCTTTATGAATTCCGCCTTGTCATGAGGCAGCATTCCTGCCTTGAAATGTGATATCCCGGCCTGTCGCGCGACAGCGGCGGCGGATTCGCTGTTATCTCCGGTAAGCATCCATATATCCACTCCCATACCGTGCAGTTTCGAGATAGCTTCAGCGGAGCTTTCTTTCAGTCTGTCGGTTACGGCCATAGCCGCCAGTGCGGATTCGCTGTCTGCAAACCATATCACCGTCCTGGTATCTTTCTGCCAGACAGCGGTATGTTCCAGCAGATCCCTGTCAATCCGTATCCCGTTCTCTTCCAGAAATGCGGCCGTTCCTGCCAGATAGGTCCTGCCGGCTTCCGGGAATCCCTCCTTGACTGTCCCTCTGATCCCCTTGCCGGGTATGCTCTCGAACCCTGTGATACCTGCATATTCCGCTGCATCCGCGCTGTCTTCAAGTGCCGACACGACAGCTTCGGCGAGAGGATGTTCCGAAAGTTTCTCCATACTGTACAGTATGTTCATATCTGCCTTTGAATATTTTTTCCAGCACTGGTCCGTGACCACCGGATGGCCTTCCGTGACTGTCCCGGTCTTGTCCAGTACGATAACATCCACTTTCTTCGCGACCTCAAGGCTGGCAGCATCCTTGATGAGTATCCCGTATTCCGCCCCTTTGCCGATCCCGACCGTGATGGCTGTAGGTGTTGCCAGTCCCAGGGCGCACGGGCAGGCAATGATGAGTACTGTAACCATGGACAGAAGTCCGTGGATGAACCCCTCTTCAGGAGCGAATATCCACCAGCAGGCAAAGACAAGGACAGCTATGCCGATTATGACTGGTACGAATATCCCGGCGACCTTGTCCACAAGGTTCTGTACGGGCGCCTTGCTCCCCTGGGCATCATAGACCATCCTGATGATCTGCGACAGGACAGTATTCTTCCCGGTCTTCTCCGCTATGAATATAAACGTCCCTTTCTGGTTTATGGAACCGGCATATACCTTGTCTCCGGCGGATTTGAATGCAGGCACAGGCTCCCCGGTGAGCATACTTTCATCTACGTAGGATTCTCCCTCGCTGACCGTGCCATCCAGTGCCACCCTTTCTCCGGGCTTGACGATGATGGTGTCTCCTGGTATGGCCTGTTCGATAGGGATCGTCATCTCCGTGAGTTCATCCGCCGCAGATGTCCCTGTGCCGCATGCATTTCCCGGCTTCCTGAGTACGGTCACCGTGGCCGGCTGCAGTCCGGCGAGTTTACGGATCGCTCCGGTAGTCTTTCTCTTCGCCCTTTCTTCAAGCAGCCTTCCGATGAGGATGAATGCAATGATTACGCTTGCAGCCTCGAAATACAGGTGCGGCTCGATGCCTCTGGAAAGCCAGAACCGGGGGAAGAACAGGTTGAACAGGCTGAACAGATAGGCGATGCCGGTACTGACAGCCACCAGTGTGTCCATATTCGCGGTCCTGTGTTTCATCTGTTTCCAGGCATTGACATAGAATCTTCTTCCGAAAATGAAGACAGCCGCCGTAGCCAGTGCGCATGAGACGTATCCGGCCCATCTCTCGTCCATAAAGACCATGCTCAGTACAGCCACGGGCACCGCTATGACAGCAGCACCTATGGCCTGCCGTTTCAGCAGTCCGTATTGTCTCGCCCTTTCTTCCTCGGCATCTTCTTCCGCATCTGCACTGTCATCTATGAGTATGTCATATCCTCCTGCCTGCACTGCCGCCTTCATTGTCTCCGGCGAGCATTTGTCGGTGTCATAGACTACATAGGCTGTCGATGATGCAAAATTCACATTGGCTTCCTTGACACCGGGAAGTCCGTTCAGTATCTTGCCTACCCTTGCTGCACAGGCTGCGCAGCCGAGACCCGTGACCGGGAAATTCCTTTTCTTTTCCATATTCCTGTTTTATTGTGAAGGTCTCTGCAAAGGTACAGGCAAGGCCGTATCTGCAGTTACATTATTATGGATTTGATTTATATATGACGGTGGAATATTGCCGGCGGTAGCGGAATTTGTTAAATTTGCGTGCTACAGGAATCTGGACAATGGCAGACAGGAAGATATATATCAAGAATATGGTCTGCCCCCGGTGCATAATGTCCGTAAGGGAGATATTCCGCAGGAACGGGATAGAGCCTGAGGACGTTCAGCTCGGGGTGGTCTCTATAGCTGTGCCTTCCGGCCTGATGAGCGGCCCAGGAGGCAGGAGACAGGAAACTGATATGACTGAAGACTCCCTTGATGCGGTTCTGGATATGATAAGACGCCAGCTCGAGGAGTACGGATTCGAGATGATAGATGACCGGAGAATGCAGACAGTGGAGCGTATAAGAACCGGTGTGATAGAGTATGTACGTGATCCGGAGATCTGTGGAAGCCGGAAGCTGTCCGAATATATCCAGGACAGATGTCTGAAAGAATACAGCTCCCTGAGCAAGTTGTTCACTGAAGTGAAAGGGATGACGATCGAGAGATACTGCATCCTCCAGAAAGTCGAATATGTCAAGGAGCTCCTTTTCTACGGAGAGCTCAGTGTCAGCGAGATTGCAGACAGACTCCATTATTCCAGCGTAGCTCACCTCAGTTCCCAGTTCAAGTCAGTCACCGGCATCTCCCCATCTGCATTCCGGGGGCTCAAAGGGCAAAGCCTCACTCCGATAGACAGCATCTGACCTCTCTTCCCCGTACATAGTTTCCGGTTCCGGCTTTCGATTTCCGGTCCTGCCTTTCGATGATGATATTGTCGTGAGCCGTGGGCCGGGTCTTCCGCTGTCATTCTGAACCTCCCCTCCCTGTCATTCTGAGCGCCTCCCTGTCATTCTGGAGCGAAGCGAAGAATCTGGAGAAGAAGACCGAAGAACGCCTCTGCGCACAGGGTATCAGTCCGTCCTCGGCAACAAAATTAAAAACACTCGCTTTTTCCGATGATCCATCATCTGTCCCATCTGCGAAGATGCCGGCCGATACAGTACGCGTGTCGCCCAGCAAGAAGTTTTGTATGTACATTGTATGTAAATTTTAACAGATAAAGATATGTTCAAGTATTCGAAAAACGGAATTTCAGTGTTCATCGTCCTGGACAGGAGAAGAATGAAGAAGTCAGGACTGTTCCCGGTAAAGATAGAAGTGGTTTACAGGAGGATGCAGAAATATTACCCTACAGGCCAGGATGTTTCGGAGGAGGAGTGGGAGCGGTTTCCCGGAGGGGCTGATGCCGTTTCTGTAGAGATGATAGAAGATGCTTTCTATCGTGTAAGGACTGAAGTGGATGCGCTTGTCAGAAACGGAAATTTCTCGTTTCCTGTACTTGAATCCCGTCTGGGCAGATCAGGACGCAGGACTGTCGACAGGATGCTGTCAGTGATGATGGAACAGTTCAGGGATGAGGACAAGGTGAATTCATTCTACAGGTACAGGTCCACCCTGAAAAGCGTAGTCAGGTTTGCGGGAACGGATATCCCTCTGGAGAATATCACTGTGGAGTGGCTGAAAAGGTGCGAGAAGTTCTGGCTGGACGAAGGCAAGAGCCAGACGACTGTCAGCATATATATGAAAACGCTCAAGGCGGTAATGAAACAGGCTCTGGATGATGGTTTGATATCTTCCGGAATGTTCCCGTACGGATACAGGAAGTATGTGATCCGGTCCGGGGCAGGGAGGAAGCTCGCCCTGTCCAAAAGCTCGATAAAAAAGATAATCCAGTACAGGGGAGACGCCAGGCTTGAGAAATTCAGGGATATGTGGCTTTTCTCATATCTGTGCAACGGTATCAATTTCAAGGATATGCTGTATCTTAAATACAGTAATGTAGTCGGGGAGGAGATATGGTATGTCAGGTCCAAGACCAGATACTCGGCATCGGGCGGAAAGCAGATCAAGGCAGCGTTCACTCCGGAAATGCGTATGATTGTGGCCCGCTGGGGCAATGTGTATGATGGAAACAGGGATACGTATCTGTTCAGATATGCCTCGGCATCCGATGATGCGTTCGATGTGGCAGCCAAGGTCAGGAAGGTCGTCGCCCAGTGCAACAGGGCGCTTGCCAGGATTGCGCATGAGATAGGGATCCCCAGGTTCACCACCTATTCTGCGAGGCATTCATTCGCTACAGTCCTCAAATGGAACGGTGCGGACATTTCGTACATATCCGAAAGTCTTGGCCATTCCAACCTTGTCATAACGGAGAATTATCTTACCGGAGCCGCATATCAGGACCGTCTGGAAAAGGCGCACCTGCTCATCGAGCTCGACAGCAAGTAATTTGTATGCAAGCGGTGGATGACGGCCAGACCGTAACTGTTTGTGAATTAAGTCAACAGATTGATTTACAATGATTCTGTAATAATGTGGACAGATAGCGGCACAGCCTGATTATTCCACATTGTGATAACGACGCCGTGAAGTAACTGCCGCGGGATTTTGTCAGCAAGAAGAAAAAGAGTATTTTTGCACTGACAAAATGGTCGTAATGTGCGACCGGAATTTCAACGACAAGACTGTGCAGATTATGGTGATCAACAGAGATGAATATGTAGACCGGCTGCTCGCCAAAAGATGGAACGGCAAAGTAAAGATAATAACCGGGATAAGACGTTCGGGCAAATCTTTTCTGCTTTCCGTTCTATACAAGAAACGGCTGCTCGGGGAAGGGGCAGAAGAGGATGATTTCATTGAAATCGCCCTCGACAGAAAAACGGACATCAGATACCGTAATCCCAACCTTCTGTACAGCTACATAATAGAGCGCACAAAGGATACCGGCAGGAAATTCTATGTATTCATAGACGAGATCCAGCTGTCATATAAAGTTATGGACGATGATACGGATGGGTCAGCGGTTCCGGAAGAGGACAGGGAACTGCTCTATACCACCTTTTACGACATCCTGAACGATCTGATGGCTCGTCCGAACCTTGACATATATGTAACGGGATCAAATTCCAAGATGCTGTCTAAAGATATCGTGACAAATTTCCGCGACCGGGGTTCCGAGATAAAGGTCTATCCGCTGTCCTTTGCCGAATACCTTCAAGTGGCAGGACAGGAGAAAGCGGATGCACTGGAAGAATACATAATGTACGGAGGCATGCCTCTGGCTGTCCTTGAACCGGATGAGAAAGAGAAACGGAAATATCTGCAGGGGCTCTTTTCGAATGTATACATAAAGGATATCGTCGAGCGCTACAATCTGAAGGATGACAGCATTCTCAGTGCACTTGTGAATGCCCTATCATCATCGGTCGGATCGCTGACCAATCCGAACAGACTCGCCAATACGGCCGGGTCCCTTATGGGAAAATCCCCATCTCATAATACCATCAAGAACTATCTGGACTATCTCGAGGATGCATACCTCTTCCAGACTGCAAGGCGATGGGATGTGAAGGGGCGCAAATATTTCGACAGTATCCAGAAATACTATGCAACTGACCTCGGGCTCAGGAACGCCAGACTGAATTTCCGGCAGCAGGAACGGTCCCACCTGATGGAGAATCTGATATACAATGATCTGATACGCAGGGGTTACTCCGTTGATGTCGGCATTGTAGAACTTACACGCGTGAGCGAGGGCAAGCGGAAAATGTCTCAATACGAGATAGACTTCGTTGTCAATCTGGGAAATGACAAGGTATATATTCAGTCGGCACTGAATGTCGACACTCCCGAAAAGAAGGCGCAGGAAACCTTCTCGCTGAGAAACACCGGGGACTTCTTCCGGAAAATCGTCGTACTCGACGGCAGCCGCAGGCTCTGGTCGGATGAGGACGGGGTAATGTATGTGGGAGTCATTCCGTTCCTGCTGGAAGATATTGTCGCAGAAATAATTGCCTGAAAAGGAATGGATGTATGAAAACGGCTGCAGTGTCTCTCGACAGTGCAGCCGTTTTTCTGTCCTTCTGAGCGCAGCGAAGAATCTGGAGAAGAAGGGCGAGACAACGGACCGCGAACAAGCAAATTTTGTATTCAACTGACTTTCAGTGACTTGTAAAAAGTCGTTGTTCCTGGTCCCCGCCTTTTTGAGGGGACCGCGAACAGGGTTATTTTGCATTCCATTGTGTCTCAGTGGATTACAAAAAGTTGATGTTCGCGGTCCGTAGAGCATCTCTGTGCACGGGGCATCCCGGTGATCCAAACATACCTCAATCCGTGCGGCGGTTTCGTTTCTGTCCCGGCTGAAATTGCAAAAGCCTCGCAAAAGACTGAAATCCAGTTCTTTGCGAGGCTTTTGGTCGGGATGAGGCGACTCGAACGCCCGACCCCTACGTCCCGAACGTAGTGCGCTACCAACTGCGCTACATCCCGTCAAATTAAAAGAAGCTGCCATTGGGAAGACAGCTTCTCTAGCTATAAGAAACCCTCAAAAGGGCGGCTTTCGTTACGAAAGTTTGTTGATATAGACTGCAATTCCGCTCTTGAGGTTCGCTGCCTTGTTCTTGTGGATCACTCCGATCTTTGCGAGCTTGTCGATCATTGCATAGACCTTGGGTGCATTCGCTGCTGCCTCACCCTTGTCTGTGGTGTTCCTCAGCGCCCGGATGGCGTTTCTTGTAGTCTTTGCATAATACCTGTTATGCAACCGGCGTCTTTCGCTCTGGCGATAACGCTTTTCTGCTGATGCGTGGTTTGCCATTATTTTATTTTTTATATTTTTTCGTAGTGGGTAGGGGAATCGAACCCCTATTGCAAGAATGAAAATCTTGAGTACTAACCGTTATACGAACCCACCGGATCCTCCCTGAAGGCATGATATACCGAAAGGGAGTGCAAAGGTATGCAATATTTTCTTTCCGACAAAATATTTTTGCAGTATGGAATGAAAAATCTTGTCAGTCTTCCGTATCATCCCATTCGAACGAGTACAGGATGGACTCTACCTCCCTCATATAGTGCCGCTTGTCGTACCTCGGCGCGTAGACGAAGCCTTCGAGGACGATAATGTCCTTCCCGTCCCTGCTGTAGAATGAATGCGAGATGAACGGACCTCCCATATAGTCGTTGTGGACTTCCCAGTATCCCCTGACTTCGGCGAAGTCCCTGCCCTTGTACCTTATGTATTCGAGACCCGGAGTGGTGATGTCGCTGGTAGTCATGTATGTGTTCTCGAACATTCCGGGCACGTTGTCCTTCAGGAATTCATCCCGTTTCGCCACTATGTTCCCGACCTGGAAATCATCCGCCGTGCCCGAGGCCGGATACCTGTAGACGAAGAATCCCTGTGTGACGTATGTTGTCGCATATTCTATCCAGATGAAGTCGGATGTCTGTTTCTTGATCGAATATCCTGTAGGGAAATGCGGCGAACCTCCGATGAATCCCCTTACTACAGGGGCAATGGATCTCTCTTCATATCTGATCGAATTGGCGATGATCCTGTCCCTTTCCGCCTGTTCTATCGTATTCAGTATCATTTCCCTGTTGTCTGCAATCAGCTGCAGGGCGGAGTCGCTGTCAATGGCGTTCACCCCGATTACGCACTGCGGCTGTGCCCAGACATCCTGCCTGTATATTATCCCTGGCTCGGTCACGTCATTGCCGATGTTCACGATGATTATGTTCCTGTGTATCTGGAATATATTGGTGAATGCGGATGGAACGATGTCTACAAGCGTGTACAGCGGCTCTTTCTGTGGCAGGAAAGGGCAGTCGCTGGCGAGCAGGTCCCTGAGTTCGGTACCGACTGCGCCTTCCCAGTCTGTCTTGTCGATTACTATGACGACTTCGCCCGCCTTTCCGCTTATCGTAGGCAGCAGGGCTTTCTTCGGGGAACAGGTACACGATACGGCGGCAATGGCCGCAGCGGCAACTGTCAGCAATGAGAATATCCGTTTCATGGTCATGTCTTTATATCAGGTTTTATTGTAATCCGTATGCCCTGGCTCCTTATCTCAGCAGCCTTCCTATGTCGTTGCCGAAAGCCAGGATCAGCAGTCCGAACAGCAGTATCATCCCGATTGCCTGGGCGATGGTCAGGAACCTGTCGCTCGGCTTGCGGCCTGTGATCATTTCGTACAGGGTGAACACTATGTGGCCTCCGTCAAGCGCAGGGATAGGAAGCAGGTTCATCACTCCGAGCATAATGGACAGCAGGGCGAGGATGTTTATGAACCTGTACCAGTCCCATGCTCCGGGAAATATCTGCCCCATTGCGATGAAGCTACCTACCGACTTGTAGGCTTCCGTACTCGGGGTGAATACGAGCTTGAGATCCTGCAGATATCCCCCGACAGTGTCAAATGCCAGTCTGAATCCGGCAGGAATGGCCTCGGCTACGGAATATTCCCTGGTTTTGAGCCCGGGGAGCTGCGTGTACACTCCTATTCTGCCAAGAGTGTCCACCTGAAGGGACATCCTGACAGTGTCGCTCTCCCTTATCATTGTCACCGGCACCTGTGTCCCGGACATATCAGCGAGAAGCCGTCTCGAATCCTGCAGGTACGTTATCGGCTGTCCCGCGATTTCAACTATCCTGTCGCCTTTCTGCAGCCCGGCTGATGCATTTGGCGAGTCGGGGGCTACCGATTCTATGACAAAAGGTACGGCGAGGTCGAACATGCCGGGAGTGTTGAGCACATCTCCGATCATGTTCTGGTCTATGTATATGTCCAAGGTATCCCCATCCCTGAGCACCGTGGCCTTCCGTGCGGTCTGTCTTGCCAGGTCTGCCTGCAGCATGTAGAACTTTTCGGGAGTATAGTCATCGAACCTGAGGATCTGGTCCCCGTTCCTGAATCCCATCTCGTATGCGAGGTCATTGACATAGATGCTGTTGCCCCGGTTGGCGATATAGCTTTCTCCCCATCCGGCGAGTATGCCGATATACAGCAGGATTGCGAATATGAAGTTGAACAGTACGCCTCCGAACATGACCAAAAGCCTCTGCCATGCCGGTTTTGTCCGGAATTCCCATGGCTGCGGTTCCTTTTTGAGGGATTCCGTATCCATGGATTCGTCTATCATTCCCGCAATCTTGCAGTAGCCTCCAAGGGGCAGCCACCCTATGCCGTATTCGGTGTCCGAACCTTTCGGTTTGAATTTCAGCAGCGAGAAACCGCCGGCATCGAAGAAAAGGTAGAACTTGTCCACCCGTATCCTGAACAGCTTCGCGAACAGGAAATGTCCGAGTTCATGTACCAGCACGAGCACGGACAGAGCCAGCACAAGCTGCAGTATTTTCATCAGAACGATCATAGTCTCCTTAAAATAATTTCCCTTGCCTTGCGTCTGGCAATTTCGTTTGTAGCGTAAATGTCATCGAGCGTCGGCCTCTCCACAAAATCCACACCAGCCATGCAGTCCGCCACGATGTCCGTTATCCCGTAGAAGCCTGTCTCATCCCTGAGGTATGCGGCGACCGCCTCCTCGTTGGCGGCGTTCATTATGCAGGCCATGTTGCCTCCCTTGCCGAGCGCCTCGTATGCGAGTCCGAGCGCGGGGAACCTTTCAGGATCGGGGGCGAAGAACGACAGTCCCGCCAGTTCGGCGAAATCGAGCTTGCGGTTGTCGAGCGGCAGCCTGTGCGGATATCCGAGGGCGTACTGTATGGGTTCTCTCATGTCCGGATGTCCCATCTGCGCCATTATGGCCCCATCGGCGAATTCCACCATCGAGTGGATGATGGACTGCGGATGTACGACCACGTTGATTCTTCCGGGGTCCACTCCGAACAGCCACTTGGCCTCTATGATTTCGAGACCCTTGTTCATCATTGTGGCCGAGTCGATGGTTATCTTGCTGCCCATCTTCCATTTGGGATGTCTCAGAGCCATCTCTTTCGTCGCCGCGGCTATCCGTTCTTTCGGCCATTCCCTGAACGGCCCTCCAGAGGCAGTGAGATGTATCTTCTCTATATCGGCCCCGCGCGCACCCTGCAGGCACTGGAATATCGCGGAATGCTCCGAATCCACCGGCAGTATTGCCGCATGATGCTCTGCGGCCAGGCCCATTACGATACCGCCTGCAGCCACCAGGGTCTCCTTGTTGGCAAGTGCGATCGTCTTTCCTGCCCGGATGGCCGCCACAGTGGATTCCAGCCCGCTGAATCCGACCATTGCCGTGACCACCATGTCGATATTGTCTCCCGCCACGAGATCGCATATCGAATCCATGCCGGTGAACACCTTTATATAATGGGGCGCCAATGCATCCGCCACCTCCCGGTACCGGCTTTCATCGCGGATGACCACGCAGTTGGCATTGAAACGGATTGCCTGCTCTATCAGCAGGTCGCTGCTTGTATTGGCGGTGAGCAGCTCCACCTCGAACAGGTCCGGATGCTGTCTGACCACATCCAGAGTCTGTCTTCCTATCGACCCGGTCGACCCGAGTATTGCCAGTCTTCTCTTCTCCATCAGAAATTGATGTATTTTGATGGATCAACTGCCTCTCCTCTATACCACAGCTCGAAATGGAGGTGTTCGCCGGTGCTGATTGTCCCTGTCCCTCCGACGAGGGCTATCGGAGTGCCGGCCGTCACCTTGTCTCCCGTGCTTTTGAGAAGCTTGTTGTTATGCTTGTATATAGACACGATATCGCTTTCGTGCTGGATGCAGATGGTGTATCCGGCATCATCGTTCCACCCGGCGGAAATCACTGTCCCGTCAAGGACGGCGGCGACCACGGAGTTGGCCGGGGCGGTGATGTCTATGAACGGATGGATGAGTCTGTCGTATCCCTGGGATATCACTCCTTTGAGAGGGGTGAAGAAATGTTTTCCCTCGATAGGAAGGTTCCTGTGCCCGCGGTTCGTAAGCCCGAACTGTTCCTCGTTCATAACGTTTTCCCGCAGCAGGGAGTCTGTCTTTTCCAGCTCTTCCCTCGATTTCGCGTAGCCGGTGTCCCCGGACCTCATAATGCTGTCTATCTTGACCGGATCCTCTCCATCTACGACCCTCCGGAGGTTTTCCGAATACAGTTCCCATCTGGATATTATCTTTTCAAGGGAGTCGACCCTGATGGCGTTCCGTATCGCCTCCTTCTTGGAGGATTCATCCGGATAGCCTGGGATTGTCCTGCGGAGCGGAGAGAATGCAAAGATGGCGTAGAAGATGAAAATTATGAGCACTATGGCGGAGATGACGCTGACTATGAATCCTATACGGGAAAACCTCATGCACCACAGCTGTTTGTGCGTCCGGTCATCGACGAG
>JADIMI010000042.1 GCA_017694845.1 Candidatus Cryptobacteroides intestinavium | reverse complement strand
GCGGAAGTAGCTCAGTTGGTAGAGCATTAGCCTTCCAAGCTAAGGGTCGCGGGTTCGAACCTCGTCTTCCGCTCAAACTACGCCAGTGTAGCTCAGGGGTAGAGCGCTTCCTTGGTAAGGAAGAGGTCGAGAGTTCAAATCTCTCCACCGGCTCTGCTTTTTTTGTATATAATACTCATTAAAAGATAAAATTATGGCTAAAGAAACCTTTAAAAGAGACAAGCCGCACGTTAACATTGGTACAATCGGCCACGTTGACCACGGTAAGACTACTCTGACCGCTGCAATCACTACAGTACTTGCAAAGCAGGGTCTTTCAGATGTACGTTCTTTCGACTCTATCGACAACGCTCCTGAGGAGAAGGAAAGAGGTATCACTATCAACACCGCACACGTAGAGTATCAGACTGCAAAACGTCACTATGCTCACGTTGACTGCCCGGGCCACGCCGACTATGTGAAGAACATGGTTACAGGTGCCGCTCAGATGGATGGTGCAATCCTCGTAGTTGCAGCTACCGATGGTCCTATGCCTCAGACTCGTGAGCACATCCTGCTCGCCCGTCAGGTGAACGTCCCTAGAATCGTCGTTTTCCTTAACAAGGTTGACCTTGTAGACGATCCTGAGATGCTTGACCTCGTAGAGATGGAGGTTCGTGACCTTCTTTCATTCTACAACTTCGACGGTGACAACGCTCCAGTTATCCGTGGATCTGCACTCGGTGCACTCAACGGTGACCCTCAGTACGAGGCAAAGATTATGGAGCTGATGGATGCAGTTGATGAGTACATCCCTATCCCTCCACGTGACAACGAGAAACCGTTCCTTATGCCTATCGAGGACATCTTCTCTATCACAGGTCGTGGTACTGTAGCAACAGGCCGTGTCGAGACCGGAGTTATCCACACTGGAGACGAGGTTGAGATCGTAGGTCTTGGCGAGGAGCCTAAGAAGACTACCGTGACAGGTGTCGAGATGTTCCGCAAGATCCTCGATGAGGGAGAGGCTGGAGACAACGTAGGACTTCTCCTCCGCGGTATCGACAAGAAGGAGATCAAGAGAGGACAGGTACTTGCTAAACCTGGCACTATCCATCCTCACCAGAAATTCCAGGCTGAGATCTACGTTCTGAAGAAAGACGAAGGTGGTCGTCATACTCCATTCCACAACCACTACCGTCCTCAGTTCTTCATCCGTACACTGGATATCACAGGAGAGATCACTCTTCCGGAGGGAATTGAAATGGTAATGCCTGGAGATAACGTCACAATCACTGTTGACCTTATCTATCCGGTTGCACTTAACGAAGGTCTCCGTTTCGCTATCCGCGAAGGTGGACGTACAGTCGGTGCAGGACAGGTTACCAAGATCCTTGAGTAATACAAGCTACTTATCATATTCAGGAGGGTGCCGTATGACACCCTCTTTTATAGGGGAATAGAACAAGGGTAGTTCAGCGGTCTCCAAAACCGTCGATGTGGGTTCGAATCCTGCTTCCCCTGCAATATCAAAGGTTACGATTTGATAAAGTTTAACTGACATTGCACTAAGCTTCCAACCTGCAGTGTCCTTTAAATGTAAAGATGAGAAAGTTCATAAACTATCTTAAAGAATCCTACACGGAGCTGACAAAGAAAGTCTCGTGGCCTACCTGGAAGGAGCTGCAGAGTTCTGCATTGCTCGTTATGATAGCGTCAGTGATTTTTGCCGTTGTCATCTTCGCAATGGATTTTGCTTTCGACCATCTGATGCGTGCAATCTACACTTTGTAATACCAGGTCACTATGAGTGAAAACAACAAGAAGTGGTATGTTCTGCGCGCTGCAGGAGGAAAAGAGAAGAAAGCCAAAGAGTATCTCGAGAAGGAGATAGAAAGGTATGGCCTTCAGGATCTGGTTTCTCAGGTTCTGGTTCCAAGCGAAAAAGTCTACAAGATAGTCAACGGTAAAAGGAAGAGTTACGAAAGACTTTTCTATCCTGGCTATGTGCTCATCGAGGCTGAGCTTACTGGTGAACTCCAGTATATCATCAGAAACGAAGTGCCGCATATGTCGGGTTTCCTTACCGAAAAGCGTGAATCAGGCAAAGGCGCAGAAGAAAAGGTTCCGGTTCCGCTCAGGGAGTCTGAAGTCAAGAGGATTCTCGGAGAACAGGATGAAGTCGCTGTCAGCGATGGAGAGACCGTAGTAGACTACACTGTCGGTGAGGCAGTGAAGATTACGGACGGTCCGTTCAGCGGATTCGACGGAACAGTAGAGGAGATCGTGGAAGACAGGAGCAAGCTTAAGGTTATGGTTATGATATTCGGCAGAAAGACTCTGCTCGAGCTCAACTTTACTCAAGTAACTAAAGAATAAAACATTATGGCAAAAGAAGTTACCGGGTTTATTAAACTCCAGATCAAAGGTGGCGCAGCCAATCCATCCCCTCCAGTAGGACCGGCTCTCGGTTCCAAGGGTCTGAACATAATGGATTTCTGCAAGCAGTTCAATGCCCGCACACAGGATCAGGCAGGTAAGGTGTTGCCGGTTGTCATCACAGTCTACAGCGACAAATCTTTCTCTTTCGAGGTAAAGCAGCCGCCTGTAGCAGTACAGCTCAAGGAAGCAGCGAAGATTTCAGCAGGTTCGGCAGAGCCTAACAGAAAGAAGGTCGCTACGATTACCTGGGAGCAGGTAAAGGCAATTGCAGCATCTAAGATGCCGGATATGAACGCGTTCACTCTGAAATCTGCAATGACAATGGTTGCCGGGACGGCAAGAAGTATGGGTATCAAAGTCGAGGGAGAATTCCCAGCTGACATCTAAAAATCACACGCGAAATGAGTAAACTTACAAAGAACCAGAAGGCAGTGGCAGAGAAATTCGATGCCACCAAGGAATATAAGTTGGCTGAAGCCTGTGATCTCGTGAAGGAAGTGACTTTCACAAAATTCGATGCATCAGTGGAACTTGCAATCAACCTTGGCGTTGACCCACGTAAGGCCAATCAGATGGTGCGCGGTGTGGTTACACTTCCGCACGGTACCGGAAAGGAGACGAGAGTTCTCGTCCTCTGTACTGCGGACAAGGAGAATGAAGCCAAGGAAGCCGGAGCAGACTATGTCGGACTTGACGAGTATGTAGAGAAGATCAAGGGAGGCTGGACAGATGTAGATGTGATCATCTGTACTCCTTCTGTAATGGGTAAAGTCGGAGCACTCGGAAGAATCCTCGGTCCTAGAGGCCTTATGCCTAACCCTAAGACAGGAACCGTCACTATGGAGATCGGGAACGCTGTCAGGGAAGTCAAGGCCGGTAAGATCGACTTCAAGGTGGACAAGACAGGTATAGTTCACGCAGCTATCGGAAAGGTATCATTTACCGGAGCCCAGATATGCGAGAATGCCCAGGAGCTCATTTCAGCTATAATCAAGCTGAAACCGCAGTCTCTCAAAGGCACATATCTGAAAAGCATTTCCATCTGCTCTACTATGAGTCCAGGTATACATGTAGATATCAAATCAGTAAGCGGTGCTGAATAATAAAATTCAATGCTATGAGAAAAGAAGAAAAAGCCCAGATAATTGAATCGATTGCAGCACAGATCCAGGAGACTCCGAACTTCTACATTACTGATATCTCTGGACTAAATGCTGAACAGACTACAAAACTCCGTCGTGACTGCTTTGAGAAAGGGATACGTCTGGTAGTGACCAAGAACACCCTCCTTCACAAGGCTCTCGAGTCTCTCGGAAGCGAGGAGATGGCACAGCTCTATCCTACTCTTGAGGGACCTACGGCAGTTATGTACTGCGAGACTCCTAACGCTCCTGCAAAGCTCATCAAGAAATACGCTGATGACGGTGCAGAGAAGCCGGCTCTGAAAAGTGCTTACGTTCAGGAGTGTGCCTTCATTGGTGCAGACAAGCTTGATGAACTCTGCAATATCAAGTCCCGCGAGGAACTCATCGGAGATATCATCGGTCTGCTCCAGTCACCTGCCCGCAATGTCGTATCTGCTCTCCAGTCAGCTGGTGGCAAGCTTGCAGGCATCGTCAAGACACTTTCGGAAAGAGAACAAAACTAAAAACAATTTAAATAACTACAATTATGGCAGATATTAAAGCACTTGCAGAAGAGTTGGTTAACCTTTCTGTAAAAGATGTTCAGGAACTCGCTAACATCCTCAAGGAGGAGTATGGTATTGAGCCTGCAGCTGCTGCGGTAGCAGTAGCAGGACCTGCAGCAGGAGCCGCAGAAGGCGCTGCAGCTGCCGAGCAGACAGAGTTCAACGTTATCCTTAAGTCAGCCGGCCAGGCTAAACTTCAGGTAGTCAAGGCTGTGAAGGATATCACAGGCCTCGGCCTCAAAGAGGCTAAGGATCTTGTAGACAAGGCTCCGGATGCAATCATCAAGGAGAAAGTTTCCAAGGCAGAGGCTGAGCAGGTAAAGGCAGCTCTTGAGGAGCACGGTGCGGAAGTTGAGCTTAAATAAGCTGTCCGCTCCCGCAAGGGCCTAAGATTCAGGTTTAGGGTCAAATACGGCCCTAAACCTTTTTGTCGTATTTAAGTTTTTCTCCATATAAAGACAGTAAGATGTCAAACCAGACCAAGACGCAGCGAATTTCTTTCGCATCATCTAAAATACTTCTGGAGTATCCTGACCTCCTCGAAGTCCAGCTGAAATCGTTCAGGGACTTCTTCCAGCTGGATACCACCCCTGAAAACAGGCGGAACGAGGGACTGTATCAGGTCTTCCAGGAGATTTTCCCGATTGAAGATACAAGAAACAACTACAAGCTCGAGTTTATCGACTATTTCATCGATCCGCCGCAGTATACGATCGATGAATGCCTGGAAAGAGGTCTGACCTACAATGTGCCTCTTAAAGCCAAACTCCGGCTGTCATGCAGCGATCCGGAGCACGAAGACTTCGACACTGAAGTGCAGGATGTCTATCTCGGGAACATTCCGTATATGACCCCGGGAGGGACTTTTGTCATCAACGGATCGGAGCGCATCATAGTCTCGCAGCTCCACAGGTCGCCCGGCGTTTTCTTCGGACAGAGCGTCCACGCCAACGGCACCAAGCTCTATTCTGCAAGGATCATCCCGTTCAAGGGCTCGTGGATAGAGTTCGCCACTGACATCAACAATGTGATGTACGCATATATCGACCGTAAGAAGAAACTTCCTGTCACCACACTGCTCAGGGCGATAGGCTTCAACGGGGACAAGGATATAATCGATATCTTCGGGCTCGCGGATGAGATCGAGGCCACCGAAGAGAACCTGAAGGAGAACGAAGGAAGGAAACTTGCAGCGAAGGTGCTCAAGACATGGATAGAGGACTTCGTTGATGAGGACACGGGAGAGGTGATCCCTGTCGAAAGGACAATGCCGATCGTGGAACGCGGTGAAATCCTCAACGAAGACACGATAAAGAAACTTTCCGAAACGGATGTCAAGACTATCCTGCTCCAGAAAGAGGAGGCAAACGTCAATGAGTACGCCATAATCTACAACACCCTTCAGAAAGACCCTACAAACACAGAGACGGAAGCCATCAACTATATCTACAAACAGCTCCGTAACTCCGAACCGCCTGATGAGGCTACAGCGAGAGATGTGATCGACAAGCTGTTCTTCTCGGAGAAAAGATACGATCTCGGGGACGTGGGAAGATACCGTCTCAACAAGAAGCTTAATCTCACCATATCCGATGATGTGAGGGTACTGACCAACACGGATATTATCGAGATAATAAAATACCTGATACAGCTCATCAACTCAAAGGCCGCGGTGGACGACATCGACCACCTGAGCAACCGCCGTATCAGAACAGTCGGAGAGCAGCTTGCCAACCAGTTCAGCGTCGGGCTGTCAAGAATGGCAAGGACTATCCGCGAAAGGATGAATGTACGCGACAGCGAGCAGTTCTCCCCTATCGACCTGATCAACGCAAAGACACTGTCTTCCGTTATCAACTCGTTCTTCGGGACCAGCCAGCTGTCACAGTTCATGGACCAGACGAACCCGCTGTCAGAAATGACACACAAGAGGCGTCTTTCCGCCCTCGGTCCAGGCGGTCTGTCACGAGACAGGGCAGGATTCGAAGTCAGGGACGTGCACTACACCCACTATGGACGTCTCTGCCCTATCGAGACACCTGAAGGACCTAACATCGGACTCATATCATCACTCTGCGTCTACGCAAGGATAAATTCTCTCGGATTCATCGAGACACCTTACCGGAAAGTGGAGAACGGAAAGGTAGACCTTAGCGAGACCGGCTGGCAGTATATGAGTGCGGAGGAGGAGGAAGACCAGATGGTATCTCTCGCAAATGTCAAGATGGATGATGAAGGCAACATTCTTGACGAGAGAATCCAGTGCCGCTACGGAGCAGACTTCCCTGTAGTCACCAAGGATGAGGTGAACTATATGGACGTCGCGCCTAACCAGATAGCGTCAGTCGCAGCCTCCCTGATCCCGTTCCTGGAGCATGATGATGCCCACAGGGCGCTGATGGGAGCGAACATGATGCGCCAGGCAGTGCCTCTCCTCAATCCGGAATCCCCTATCGTCGGAACCGGACTTGAAGAAAGGGTATGCATGGATTCAAGGACACAGGTCATCGCCGAAAGAAGCGGAGAGGTTGTCTATGTGGATGCCAACGAGATCCACGTGAAATACGACCGTACCGAAGACGAGAAATTCGTCAGCTTCTCTCCGGATGTGACTGTCTACAAGCTTCCTATATACAGGAGGACAAACCAGAGCACGACCATTCTCCTCAAGCCGACAGTACGCAAGGGAGACAAGGTGGAGGCAGGACAGATAATGACAGAAGGCTACGCCACCCAGAACGGCGAGCTGGCACTCGGAAGGAACCTCAAGGTAGCGTTCATGCCTTGGAAAGGATACAACTACGAGGACGCCATCGTGCTTTCTGAAAGGATGATCCGCTGGGATATCCTCACCTCGGTACACGTGGATGAATATCTGACAGAAGTCCGCGATACCAAGAGAGGAATGGAGGAGCTCACCTCTGATATCCCTAACGTAAGCGAGGATGCAACCAGAAACCTGGATGAGAACGGTATCATCAGGATCGGAGCGCATATCGAGCCGGGGGACATTATGATCGGAAAGATCACTCCTAAGGGAGAGAGCGATCCTTCTCCAGAAGAGAAGCTCCTGCGCGCCATCTTCGGAGACAAGGCAGGGGATGTGAAGGATGCATCCCTGAAGGCCACCCCTTCCCTGAGCGGTACGGTGATAGGCACGGCACTCTACTCGAAAGTCGCCAAGGAAGGCAACAAGAGAGGAGCCAAGGCTGACCAGAAAGCCAAGCTCGACATGGCGGAAGAGGAGTTCAACAAAAAAGCCGATGCTCTGAGGGATAAATTCATCAGCAAGCTTGCCGTTCTGGTAGAAGGCAAGAAGAGTGCAGGTGTAAGCGACCTCTTCGGAGTCGAGATCATCCCTAAGGGCAAGGACATAACCATAGAGGACATACAGTCCATCAAGCAGTACGAGGACATCAACTCCAGCAAATGGACGAACGACAAGAACAGCAATATTCTCATCAGGGAACTGATAAACAATTACTGTATCGCCTACAAGGAGGCTGCAGCGAAGTACAGAAGGGCTGTCGACAAGATAAAGGTCGGGGATGAACTTCCGAACGGAGTAATGCAGCTTGCCAAGGTATATGTCGCGAAGAAGAGGAAGATAACCGTAGGAGACAAGATGGCCGGCCGCCATGGTAACAAGGGTATTGTGGCAAAGGTTGTCAGGGACGAAGATATGCCGTTCCTCTCTGACGGTACTCCGGTGGACATAGTCCTCAACCCTCTCGGTGTGCCATCCCGAATGAACCTCGGACAGATATACGAGACGGTGCTCGGATGGGCAGGAGATGTGCTCGGGCTGAAATTCAGTACGCCTATCTTCGATGGTGCAAGCATCGACCAGATCTGCGAGTACACAGACAAGGCAGGACTTCCGAGATTCGGTAAGACCTACCTGAGGGATGGAGGTACAGGAGACTGGTTTGACCAGCCGGCGACCGTAGGTGTCATCTATATGATCAAGCTCGGCCATATGGTGGACGACAAGATGCACGCCAGGTCGATCGGACCTTATTCCCTCATCACCCAGCAGCCTCTCGGAGGTAAGGCACAGTTCGGAGGCCAGAGGTTCGGAGAGATGGAGGTATGGGCACTCGAAGCATTCGGTGCGGCAAACGTTCTTCAGGAGATACTTACCGTCAAGTCGGATGATGTCACCGGAAGATCCAAGGCATACGAGGCTATCGTCAAAGGCGACCTTATGCCGACGCCGGGCATTCCGGAATCCCTCAACGTCCTCCTGCACGAACTCAGGGGTCTCGGGCTCAAGGTGACACTGGATTAATTTACTGAAAACTTGAATTTTAAGGAATATGCCTACTTTTAATAAAGAAAACAAGGTAAAGAGCAATTTCGAAAGAATCAGCATATCGCTCGCATCTCCTGAAGACATCAAGCTGAGATCCTCGGGAGAGGTGCTCAAGCCGGAGACCGTCAACTACAGGACATACAAGCCTGAAAGGGATGGACTTTTCTGCGAGAAGATCTTCGGACCTACCAAGGACTACGAGTGCCACTGCGGCAAGTACAAGAGGATCAGGTACCGCGGTATAGTCTGCGACAGATGCGGTGTGGAAGTCACCGAGAAGAAAGTCCGCAGGGAAAGGATGGGACATATCGAACTGACTGTCCCTGTCGCTCACATCTGGTACTTCAAGTCCGCCCCGAACAAGATAGCCGCCATGCTCGGGCTCGCAGCCAAGAAACTCGAGGCTGTCATATACTATGAAAAATACATAGTGATCAATCCGGGAACGACAGGAAGGGAGAAGATGGAACTTCTGTCGGAAGAGGAATACCTCGACCTGATGGACAGCATGCCGGACAACCAGAACCTTCCGGACGACGATCCGGACAAGTTCAGGGCTGGAATGGGTGCTGAGGCTATATATGAACTGCTCAAGGAGATCGATGTAGATGCACTTGCAAAGGAGCTCAGGCAGAAGATGCTCAAGGAGACTTCCCAGCAGAGAAGGGCGGAGGCCCTCAAGAGGCTCAGCATTGTAAAGTGGTTCCAGGAGTCCAAGGGGATCAACCGTCCTGAATGGATGATCCTCAAGGTCATCCCTGTGACGCCTCCTGACCTCAGGCCTCTGGTTCCGCTCGATGGAGGCCGGTTTGCTACATCCGACCTCAACGACCTATACAGAAGGGTGATCATCAGGAACAACCGTCTGAAGAGACTTATCGAGATCAAGGCTCCTGAAGTGATCCTCCGCAACGAGAAACGTATGCTCCAGGAAGCGGTGGACTCACTGTTCGACAATTCAAAGAAGTCAAACGCTGTGAAGAGCGAGGCTAACAGGACACTCAAGTCACTGTCAGACAGCCTGAAAGGAAAGCAGGGACGTTTCCGTCAGAACCTGCTCGGAAAACGTGTGGACTACTCCGCCCGTTCAGTCATCGTTGTCGGCCCAGAGCTCAAGATGCACGAATGCGGACTTCCGAAGCTTATGGCGGCAGAACTCTACAAGCCGTTCATCATCAGGAAACTGATCGAGAGGGGCATTGTAAAGACAGTGAAGTCAGCCAAGAAGATAGTGGACAGAAAAGATGCCGTCATCTGGGACATTCTCGAGAATGTGATGAAAGGACATCCTGTGCTCCTGAACCGTGCACCGACCCTCCACCGTCTCGGTATCCGGGCATTCCAGCCTAAGATGATAGAAGGAAAGGCAATCCAGCTGCACCCTCTCGCATGTACGGCATTCAACGCCGACTTCGATGGTGACCAGATGGCTGTGCACCTTCCGCTCGGCAATGCTGCAATACTTGAGGCACAGCTTCTTATGCTCGGATCACACAACATCCTGAACCCTGCCAACGGAACTCCTATCACCGTGCCATCACAGGACATGGTGCTCGGACTCTACTACATTACAAAGGCCCGTCCGGCAGTCAAAGGAGAAGGGATGAGGTTCTACGGACCTAAGGAAGTCATCATTGCCCTGAATGAAAAGGCCATCGACATCCACGCCAGAATCAATGTAAGGCTGCCGATAGACAAGATGGACCTGTCAAAGGGCTACCAGATGGTAGAGACTACTCCAGGTAGGATAATCGTGAACCAGTATGCACCGCAGGAAGTGCCATACATCAACGAAGTTCTCGGAAAGAAATCACTCAGGAAGATCATATCGGTAGTGATCAAGAACACCGGAGTCGCCCGCACGGCACAGTTCCTCGATGACATCAAGAACCTCGGTTATACAATGGCGTTCAGAGGAGGCCTTTCATTCAACCTCGGGGATGTCATCATCCCGGAAGAGAAGAAAGCCCTCATCGAAAACGGATACAAGACCGTCGAGGAGATCAAGAACAACTTCGCGATGGGATTCATAACCAACAACGAGCGCTACAACAAGGTGATCGACCTCTGGACATCGATAGACAACCAGATCACCGGCATTGTCGAGAAGCAGATTTCAAGCGACCAGGATGGATTCAATCCTGTATATATGATGCTTGATTCCGGAGCCCGCGGTTCGACACAGCAGATCAAGCAGCTCTGCGGTATGCGTGGACTTATGGCGAAACCTCAGAAATCCGGATCTGCAGGAAACGAGATCATCGAAAACCCTGTCATCTCCAACCTTAAGGAGGGAATGTCAGTGCTGGAATACTTCATCGGTACTCACGGCGCCCGTAAAGGACTTGCAGATACGGCGCTGAAGACAGCCGACGCCGGTTATCTGACCCGCCGTCTGGTGGATGTGTCACATGATGTCATCATCAACGAGGAGGACTGCGGTACGCTCAGAGGACTTATTGCAACTGCAATCAAGAGCAAGGACGAGATTGTAGAATCACTCGGAGAGAGAATCCTCGGAAGGACATCCGTCCACGACATATTCAACCCTCTCACAGGAGAGCTTATTCTTCCTGCAGGAGAAGAGATCACGGAAGACATTGCAGCTCAGATCGAGTCTCTTCCGATCGAACAGGTTGAAATACGTTCAGTGCTCACATGCGAATCCCGCAAAGGAGTGTGCGCGAAATGCTACGGACGTAACCTCGCCTCCGGAAGAATGGTCGAGAAAGGGGAAGTCGTCGGTGTCATTGCGGCACAGTCGATCGGAGAGCCTGGGACGCAGCTTACACTCCGTACATTCCACGTCGGAGGTACAGCATCGGGTACAGCCACTGAAAGTTCCATCAGCTCCAAGTACGATGGAAAGCTCGAGTTCGAGGAACTCAGGACCATCGAAAGGATCAATGCGGACGGGACGAAGAACGATGTCGTTGTCAGCCGTACCACAGAAGTCCGTATCGTGGATGAGAATACCGGCATAACATTCTCCCAGTACGATGTACCTTACGGCTCCATTCTCTACAAGAAAGATGGAGACAAGGTCGTCAAAGGGGATCTTATCTGCGAATGGGATGCATATAACGCAATCACGATTATCGAGACTGCAGGAAAGGCCCGTTTCGACAGTATGATCGATGGTGTGACCTTCCGCGAGGAGATGGCTGACGAATACTCTCTCAACAGGGACAAGGTAGTCATCGAATCCAGGGACAAGACCAAGAACCCGTCAATCCTGATAGTGGATGAGAACGGAGAGACCAAGAAACAGTACAACCTGCCTGTAGGCGCCCATATTATGATCAATGATGGCGATGATGTAAAGATCGGAGACATCATAATCAAGATCCCTCGTGCGATCGGCAAGGCAAGCGATATCACAGGAGGTCTGCCACGTGTGACAGAGCTGTTCGAGGCACGCAACCCATCCAATCCGGCAATCGTGTCCGAGATCAACGGTGAAGTCATAATGGGCAAGATCAAGAGGGGTAACCGTGAAATCATCGTCAGGAACAAATCCGGACAGGAGAAACGTTATCTCGTACCTCTTACAAAGCAGATCCTTGTACAGGAGAACGACTATGTAAAGGCAGGAATGAGCCTGTCCGATGGAGCGGTATCACCTACTGACATCCTCAATATACTCGGTCCGATCAAGGTTCAGGAATACATTGTCAACGAGATCCAGGAAGTCTACAGACTCCAGGGTGTGAAGATCAACGACAAGCATTTCGAGATCATCGTACGCCAGATGATGAGGAAGGTGCAGATCAACGATCCGGGTGACACTGAGTTCCTGCAGGAGGAGCTTGTCGACAAGTGGCAGTTTATGGACACCAACGACAGGATCTACGGCAAGTACTATGTGATGGATGCCGGCGACTCGCAGAACTACGAAGAAGGGGACATTATCACAGCCCGCGAGATGAGGAGTGAAAATTCATCTCTCGAAAGGCAGGGTCTCAAAATGATGGTACTGCGCGAGGCAAAGCCAGCGACAGCAAGCCAGGTTCTCCAGGGTATCACAAGGGCCGCGTTGAAGACCAACAGCTTCATTTCCGCCGCATCGTTCCAGGAGACGACCAAGGTACTCAGCGAAGCCGCAATCCGTGGCCGTGTGGATACTCTTGAAGGTCTTAAGGAAAATGTCATCTGCGGACACGCTATCCCGGCAGGTACAGGCCAGAAAGAATTCCAGGAGATTCTCGTAGCCCCGATGGAAGAATTCAAGAAAGCGATGTCAGACCTTTAACAGTCCGCAGACTCGCTGAAAAATATGGACGAGGCCGGCTCAAAGTTATTTTGGGCCGGCCTCGTTGTATGATACAGGCACAGGCCCTCATCATCTCGGATCAAGGCTCAGTCTGACCTCCCCTACGCTTGTACACTGTCATTCTGAACGAAGTACATTGTCATTCTGAGCGAAGCGAAGAATCTGGTACAGCGAGATATGCGCGGCCGACCCTCAATATACGCTCTCAGAGGAATCATGGCTGCGCATATCTCCGGAGATGTTGTAGAGAAGTCGTTGTCTCAAATCACCGGCGGCTGCCCGATGTGTGACGGACCGCGAACCGGTCTGGTGCTCCAGATCCTTCACTCCGCCTGACGGCTACGTTCAGGATGACAAAGAATCGGCTACGTCTATGGTGACAAAGAATCGGCTCCGTCTATGATGACAAAGAACCGGCTCCGTCTATGGTGACAGAGAACCGGCTTCTATGTATTTACGGATGTCAACGCCCGTAGTAGTCACGGAGGAAGGCATCGAGATAGGCTCCCCGCATATTGGTCTTGAAGAAACGGCCCTGTTCATCGAGGATTATGCAGCACGGTATACCCATTACACCGTACAGCTTCATCGCGTTGCCATCCATCATCGATACATCCCTGAGCTGGATCCAGTCCATATTCTCCTCCCTGACAGCCTTCTTCCATTCATCCACACTGTCATCCACTGAAATGCTGATGATATCGAATTCAGGGTATTTCTTGTGGATATGTTTCAGATGGGGTATCTCTCCCCTGCACGGGCCGCACCAGGAAGCCCAGAACTCCAGCATAGTGATCCTGCCCTCAGGGACAAGAGACGAGAGCATCACCTTGTTGCCATCCAGGTCATAGAATTCCGCATCCACATACTTTTCCCCTACCGCAAGCCTTGAAGCATTTTCTGCCGCCTCTTCCAGAGCGGAAAAACGACGTGTTCCTTTCCATTCCGGTTCAAGTATCGCCACGAACTGCGCAATCTCCTCTGCAGTATACGGACTCATACTGCCATCTCCGAAAAGATATGCCACCTCATCATACGATACGGCGGCCGCCGGATGTTCACGCACGAAATCCATCGTGATCGCATGCCTTTCCTTAAGCAGAGCCATCTCCCGTGACGCGAGATCCGCCCCTTCCTCAGGGAATTCGTTTTCAAGCATCGGTTCATAGTACACTTCCGCAAGACGCCTGCCGACAGAGGACAGGGAATCAGTGACAGCCGCAAGCCTGCTGTCCAGCTCATCCTTGAGATCCTGCTGCACGGATCCTGTTATCACCGGAGGCACGACATCCTTGTTCTCGGACCAGTAATATGTCGCCATTGTATTGGCATCCGCGGAGAAGGTCATACGTGAATTGTCCATATACACCGTGGCGGTAAGCGCCTCCGCCTCATTTCCGGACGCAGCTATGTCGCCATCAGCATCGAGGAACACCAGCATCCGGCACTGTGTCGGGGATTCCAGCTTTCCTGAAAGAGAGAAACTCCCGTTTTTCACCACTGCGCTGTCAACAGGATACATTCCCCAGAGCTGCTGCTCGTAAAGCACCACCTTCGCCCCATCGGCATTCGCGATACTGCCCTTTATCTCAAAACCCGGTCCTGAACAGGACCAGACAGACGCCGCCAGAACAATCACAGGCAGCAACATTGTCTTTCTCATAATAGAATTCAGTTAAATGTTGAACTTGATTCCTGTCTATACGGGAGCTGCTCCAGAAGGTTGTTTCCCGCCAGGGCCTCTCTCGGCACAGGGGCGATCAGGGTATTGGCCATAGAGACACAGCCATCATTTGAGCAGAAGTTCTCTCCATCAAGCATCAGTGCCCGCACCTGATCGTAGTAATCATCCATATTCTCGGTGAAATTCTCCATGAACCTGTGCTGCATTATGGTCCTGACAAGATCTTCATCGGGTATTCCATCCACATAAGCCCTGTCATAGCCCGCTCTCTCTATCACCCTTGCAAGAGCATCCCTCGCTGCATCATAACGGGACGCACCCTGTCTTGCCTCTGCCTCCGCCTTGATATAGTATGCATCAGCCAGACGCAAAAGGAATATGGTATTGGATGGGCCGGAAACGAACTGCGTATAGATATATTTGCTTATGCCGTTGGAACCCTGAGGGTTGGAATAGGTCTGGATATATCTGCTGTCATAACCGGTCCAGCCTGACCCTTCGAATTCCACTCCCATCAGCTCGGCATAGGATATGATATCCTGGATAGCATATTCATACGCCTCAGCTTCAGAAAAGCCATAGCTGACATATTCATCCACGATATCCTGGAATGATGTATAGCTGGTAAATCCCATATTCATTTCATTTATGTACGCTATGATATCCTGCTCGTTGGTCCCCTCAGCCAGCCAGGCCGCGACATCTTCATTCGAGACGGAAGAGGTTGCACCATCTCCAGGGACTCCATCGATACTGTCTGCCAGATCTGTCAGGACATCTCCCGGAGAACTGTAATAATAGCTGTAGGAGTCACTGCCCAGTGTGCTCTCCGGATATGTACAGTACAGGTCGAACAATATCTCCGAAGACTCATACGGGGCTGCGAACGGCTCCAGGAAACTCCCGGCAAGATCCGCATCCTTGGCCTGTATAAGATTACCTGCTGTCAAGGCTGCATCCTGATAGCGGCCTGCATTCAAAAGCACCTTTGCACGCAGGAGCATCACCGCATAGCGTCCCGCATGACCGACAGCAGGATATTCCGGAGCATTCACCGCCTTGTCCAGGTCAGACAGGATGACATCGTAAGAGTCCGCCACCGTGGAACGGGCCTTGGTTATGCTTTCGCGTACAGGTCCATCCGGTATCACTATACCGTATTCCGATGTCTGGTCATAGAACTGACCGAAAGTGCACAGCAGGTAGTGCTCGGACAGAGCCTTGAGAAAATATGCCTCGGAAAGCATCTCCTCTTTCCGCTCATCCGAAAGTCCCGTAATCTGTCTGCCGTCACAGAGGGCTTCTATGAACGAATTAGCCCCGTTTATTATGAAATACTGTCCGGTATAGAACTGCTTCACAGATGCGTTCTCATCAGTAAGCTGGTTTATCTGGAACTCATCATACCCTATGATATTGGCATAGCTGATCGTCCCTGCACGCAGAGCCTGGTTCGTGAAGAATGCACAGTTCCCGAAACTCTTCCAGGATGCATAGATACCGGCAAGGGCGTTCTCGGCGGATGCAGCATCCTGAATGACTGTCTCATCCGTATATACATAGTCTATCTTGAGATCATCCAGAGGCCCCATCAAAGAGCACGATGTGAAGGCGAGGGCAATCCCGGCAGCCGCTGATATATATCCGTGTGTTTTCATCTTTTTCAATTTTAGAACTTGAGGTTTACTCCGAATGTGAATGACCGTGCAAGAGGATAAGGGTCATTGTTGATACCCATATCCACCACCATTGAGCCTATGGTCTCCGGGTCGATGCCCGGCCACGGGGTGACGGTGAACAGGTTGGTGGCAGTGAAGAAGACTGACAGGCTGGAGGCATGCAGAGCCTTGGTCCATCTGTCCGGCAGAGTATACCCGAGAGTAAGGTTCTTGAGCCTGAAATAGGAGGCATCGAAAACAAACCTGTCGCAGGTCGCGCTGTTATAGTTATAGACCATAGCGGCGAGACGTGGATACCGGGCATCTGTCCGCTCAGGAGTCCAGGTGTTTCCGTAGACCTCCCTGCTGATGCTTTCCTGGAAGGATGATGCAAGGTCGTTCTGCACTGCAGAATATACCGCCTTGGAACCGACAGAGTACTGGAAAAGAACGGACAGAGTCAGGTTCTTCCAGGTGAAACGGTTGTTCCAGCCGCCGAAGAACTTCGGCTCCGGACTTGCGATCACCACCCTGTCATCCGATGTTATGTGTCCATCGCCGTTCGTGTCTTTCATTATATAGTCCCCGACACCTATCTGCATACTCTGGTACGAAGAGAACCCTGCCTCCTGGGCTTCTGCATCGAGTTCCTGAATCTCCTCCACATTCTGGGCTATATGGTCGACCACATATCCTTTGACCACTCCCGTAGGCTGGCCTACGACTATCAGATCCTGATATGTCTCGTCAAGCTGGGCGGAATTGAGCGACTCCACCCTGTTCCTGTTAAGGGACAGATTGATGGTAGAGGAGAATGTGAAATCCCTTGTACGCACTATATCGCCACCGAGAGAGATCTCCACACCGCGGTTGCTCATATCTATCACATTGTCATAGTACATCGATATTCCGGATTCGAGTGAATGCGGAGCAGGGGCGAGCGCTCCATCGGTATATCTGTAATATGCGTCCACCGAGCCGTAGAGTCTGTCATCCAGGAGAGAGAAGTCGAGACCGACGTTCCATTCGTCAGTGACCTCCCATCTAAGGTCCGGGTTAGGAAGCAGATTCCTCAGCACTACCGCAGAATTGTCCCCGTATATGTTTCCGCCTTCACCCGTGTTGACCTCATAATACTGGATATAGGAGAAGTCCGGCACGTTAGTGGAGCCTGACCGTCCCCAGCCAAGCCTGAGTTTCAGCATATTGACCCAATAGGCATTCTCCATGAACGACTCCTCGCTTATCATCCAGCCCGCAGACACGGCCGGAAGCACGGCCCACCTGTTGTTCGGGCCGAACTTGGACGACTGGTCCGCCCTGAGGCTCAGGTCAGCGAAATACCTCCCGGCATAATTGTATGATGCCCTGGCAAATACGGAATTCAATCCACCTCTGTAGACACTGTCGCTGCCTCCGGCATAAGCCTGGGCCGCTGACGGCTGCGTAAGGACCTTGTCATCAGGGAAGCCGGTATACATCTGCATACTGTATACGGAACTGTTCCTGTCTGATGAATATCCGAGGATGGCGTTCAGGCTGTGATCATCCCTGTTGAAGTCATAGTCGAGCCTGAAATTGATGGAAGTGTTGACTGTCCTGCCTTCCGACACCGAGAGATTGGTAGGTATGTTCACTCCGAGATAATCCGGATATGTAAGCTGGGTGGAGGCCGGAATGAAGCTGCTGTTGTCCGATGAATATATGTTGGCGCTAATGTCAGCGTGCAGCTTGAGTTCGTGATACTGTCTCTGCATCAGCCTTATATCAGTATATGCGGAGAACGAGACCTGGGTCGCTTCATCTGAATTCCTGACAGCCAGCAGGCCGAGAGGGGAAGCCGTCGTGGTCCCTTCCATCATATTAGGTACAGAGACATCGATCCTGTTCGGCTCTCCGTCCTCTCCGTAAGGGTCAATGTCAGGAGCGAACTTATAGTTGCGCGTCGGCCCGTACAGCTCATCCATCTGCGAGTTGTCCCTCCTTGAATATGAATAGTTCATAAGGGCTCCGAACTTTATGGCAGGACTTATCTGTGTATTCACCGATACGCGGCCGTTATAGGTCTGCATATTGTCCTGGAGATAAAGGCCTTCCTGATTGATGCCGTTGAACGATACGGAATAGTCACTTTTCCGGGTGCCCCCCCTGACAGCAAGATAATATGTATGGCTCATAGCGTTCCTGTTACGCACAAGACTGTCCCAGTCTGTGCTCGCCGTCCCGTACATAGACCGGTTCAGTCCGGTATATTCAAACGTCGACTGGTCAAGACCGTACGGAACCAGCACGGATGCGGTATACGTATCCAGAAGATAATTATAACCGTTCAGCGTCTCCTGTATCGCGGCAGCCGAGCCCTGCAGTGACTCTGCCTGGACATTGAGGTACTCTTCATTGTCAAGCGGGTCGTATGTCTTCACAGGATTGGCTATGCTGACAGAATATCCGAACTCCACCGAAATCCTGTCCCCCTGACGGCCTTTCTTGGTATTGACGATAATCACACCGTTGGCACCGCGCGAGCCGTAGATTGCAGTGGCTGAAGCATCCTTGAGGATATCGATCGACTCTATCTCATTGGGTGACAGACTCTGCAGCGGGTTGATCGCCTGGGTGTCATCCACAAACTGGGCGACACCGTCAATCACATACAGAGGGGCGTTGTTCGCTATTCCCGTGTTGAAATTCGGATAAGGGGATGTGATACCTCTTATATTAATGCTGGACACCGCTCCCGGAGCTCCGGAATTCTGTGTCACAAGGACTCCCTTGGCCGCACCTCCGAGCAGATCCTGGACAGATGTGGCTACCGGAGCCAGCACTTCTATCTCATCGGATCTCACTGAAGCTATCGAGGTCGTGATGCTTCTGCGGTCACGCGTGCCGTAACCGATCACCACCACATCATCGAGATAATTCTCATCCGGAAGAAGCACGATATCAAGACGGGTCCTCGTGCCCGGGACAATCTCCTGGGAGACATAACCGAGATAGCTGATATGCAGCGGCACTGAAGTATCTGCCACACTTATGGAGAACTGTCCGTCACCATTAGTAACCGTACCGTTGACTCCTTCTTCAATCACTGCGGCGCCGACAAGAGGCTGCCCCTGATCATCGGTGACGGTACCTGTAATTACGACCTTCCCGTCCGGCTGGTCTGCTGCAGAGGCTGACTCTGCGGAAAAACCGCTTGCAGGGAACAACAGGACTGCTGCTGACAGCATAATCCTGGAAATGAATCTGGGGATTACGTTCATTGTTATATATGGTTATAAACTTCAAATCTGCATTCAGCGCAAATTAAAAAAAATAAACGGAAATAACTAATTCTAAACGACAAAGACTATCTCACTCTCAGCCTGCGCCCGATCTGCAGGACTGTGTCAACCGTGATTCCGTTCAGGCTGCAGAGCCGCGCCACTGTCGTGCCGTTAGCCTGGGCTATCTTGCTCAGGGAGTCGCCAGCCTTTACAGTGACATATTTCATCGCCGCCTTCTCCGCATCCTCCTTGAGATCCTCCTCCTGGTTACGGAACTCATCCTCGAAATCCTGCTCATAGCTGCTGTATGGAGTGAAATAGCTGCGCTTGAGGCTGAAGAACCTGTGCCGGAGATCCCCGGTATCGAAATTTATAAGCCACTGCGGGTCAAACGCAAATCCCTTGTATCTCGTCTCGAAATGCAGGTGAGGTCCGGTCGAGCGTCCCGTGGAACCTCCCAGTCCGATGACATCCCCTGCGGACACCCAGTCATTCCGTTCGACATCACGTCTGTTGAGATGGGCATAGAAAGTCTCGAGTCCGTTCTCATGCCTTATCACGACCAGATTGCCGAAACCGCTGACATATCTGGACACCCTCACCCTTCCATCAAATGCGGCATAGACGGGGGAACCGGACACAAGGGGCAGGTCGACGCCCTGGTGTCTTCTACCTCTGCGTATCCCGAACTTCCCGCGCGGGTTCACCTTGCCCTGATAAGGGCAATGGTACTGTGACAGGCTGTCGACCATCCATACCGTCCACACTTCCGGAAGACTGTCCAGAGGCATATTGTATGGATTGGATGCCGTTCCGTCCCAATATTCCGTATATATACTGGAATCCTCGATGTACGCAGGATCCTTGGCATACATCCATGTATTGTCTCCGTAAAGAATCACCTTTATATACCATACCTGGGTATCAAGGGTGTCGATCGGCTCCGCACTTGTAGGGACAAAAGACTTGACAGGCTGGAGCGCGGGCCTCGGAAGAATGACTTCCGCCCGGGAGACGGGAAGCGGAAGAGACCTCCTGGAGGAGAGAGTATCATCAGGGTCACGGTCCGACGGAGCTGCCGACAGTACAGATACACCGCACAGCAGAGCCGGAATGGCAGACATCGCCCGCCTTATCATATACGATACTACTCCCTTTACCATATAATATCAGTCTGTTGTCGCCCCGAATCTCTCCTCGAGCAGCCGCCTCACGGCATCCACCTTCTGCCGGAGAAGATCATCCGTCACCGCCTCGCATATAAACCTCAGGTACGGCTCCGTATTGGATGGACGGATATTGAACCACCACTTCGGGAATTCCACCCTGTATCCATCGAAATCCATATATGCAGTGGACTTCTCATTCGACATGAACATATCACGTACGGCATCCATCGCCCCTGCCTTGTCCTCTACCCTGAAGTTTATCTCTCCGGAATTAAAGTACCCTGCTATCGTATCGATCAGCCGGCTCAAAGATATGCCTTCCGATTTCTTCTTCGCTATCACATTGAGAATGAGCAGAGATGCCAGAAGCCCGCTGTCCGAATAGAAGAAATCCCTGAAATAATAATGTCCTGCAAGCTCTCCCCCATACACTCCATCCAGCTCCCTGAGCTTGCGGGCGGCGAAGGCCCTGCCGACCTTCCAGGTATGCATCTCCGCTCCCATCGGCGCAAGATACTCCCCTACAGCCTTGGAACTGCGGATATCCTGGAGCACGATGCCTTTCTCTCCCCTCTCTTCAAGAAAATAATGTCCGAGCACGGCTATCATAAGGTCCGGTGAAATGAAGCGCGACTTCTCGTCGACAAACATCACCCTGTCCGCATCACCATCATATATCACTCCGACATCCGCTCCTGTCCTGCGGACAAGTTCCTTCAGCGCCTCGACATTGGCCGGCACCAGCGGATTCGGCTCGTGATTCGGGAATCTGCCATCCAGTCCATCGAATATATATGAAGGGGAATCACCGAAAATCTCCCTTGCATACAGACCGGCCATTCCGTTGGAAAGATCCATCGCTATCTTCATTCCGCTGTAGTCGCCTCTGTACTTCAGGAGAAAATCCAGATAGTCCTTATGTATATCGAACTTATGCACCTTGCCCCTGACCGGTGCCACCGGACATTCCCTTCCGGCCGCTATCCAGTCCCTTATCTGCCCGAGACCGTTGTCCAGACCGACCGGAAGTGCGTTTTCACGGGAGACCTTCATCCCGTTATACTGCGCAGGATTATGGGATGCCGTGATCTGCACGGATGCACCGAAGCCATAGCGGGCAGTACCGAAATACACCATCGGAGTAGTAGCCAGGCCTATGTCATAGACATCGGCCCCGGCATCGGTAATGCCTTCAATCAGCCTTGAATGGATCTCATCGGAAGAGACCCTGCAGTCCCTCCCCACAAGCACCTTTCCTGCAGAAAGCAGCTCCGGGAGGAAATACCCCACCTTATAGGCAGTATCCCCATCAAAGTCGACTCCGTAGACACCGCGGATGTCATATGCGTGAAATGCTCCCATATCATCGTTTTTCTATTCTGACATATTACCGGAAGGCCTTCTATTCCAGCCTGCTCTTGTATCTCGTGGCGATCCTGCCCTTTGCGATGCTCTGCAGCTTGCGGGCGATCATCTTGCGGCGGATAGGCGCGACATCATCCACGAAAAGATGTCCGTCCAGATGCTCCATCTCGTGCTGGATCATTCTGCATGCAAATCTGTCGAACTCCTCCGTCACTTTCTCGAAGTTCTCGTTGTAATATTCCACCTTTATCCTCTCCGGCCTGCGTACATCTGCATAGATCCCGGGAACGCTGAGACAGCCCTCGGAATACTCCCGCGTCTCACGGCTCTCCTCCAGAAGGACAGGGTTTATCATTGTCCTCCTGAAATCCTTGAGGTAGTCATATACATCCGACACAACTGTCCCGTCCACTATCAGCACCCTGAGGCTCTTTCCGACCTGCGGAGCGGCAAGCCCGCAGCCATCAGCGCTCCTGAGCGTCTCCTTCATATCCTCCAGAAGGGATGTCAGGCCCTCCCTGTCGTTGAGGTCCGCCTCTTCTGCAGGCCGCCTCAGGACTTCTGACCCGTATAGATAGATCGGTAATTTCATTTTCTTCCGTTATTTTTTATCTGTTCCACTGTTCTTCCTGTCAAGATAGCTCTGCAGGATTATCGCTGCACTTATCCTGTCCACCGAGCTTTTGTCCATCCTGTCTTTCTTCTTCATCCCCCCATCTATCATAGCCCTGTGCGCCAGGACGGATGTAAAGCGCTCATCCTCAAGCTCGACAGGTATGTGCGGGAAAGCCTTGGCCAGACGCTTGAGAAACACGTCCACATCCTTCGCCGCCTCTGACGGAGCCCCATCCATATTGATCGGATACCCCACTACAAAACACGCGACTGTCTCTTTTCGGGAATATAATTCCAGATATTCTATTATCTTTGCAGACTGGACTGTATCCAGTGCAGACGCAAAGATCCCGAGCGGGTCGCTCACCGCGACTCCGACCCGTTTCCTGCCGTAATCTATGCCGACTATCCTGTCCATCTGGATGCAAAGTTAACATTAAAGTATGTCAAGACAAAATAAAAAAGTCGATGATTTCAGGCTGGACCTCGTAGATGACCGCACGCACAAACAACTGTGGTGCATCCGGTTCTCACGTGTAGGATTCATTGTCAGCGCCGTCGCTTCTGTTGTCTTCATCATTTTCGTCTTCTTTGCGCTTTTCGCATTCACCCCTCTCAGACGTGCAATTCCGGGCTACCCCGATGAATCATCCAAAAGAGCGGCGATCCAGAATGCCATAAGAGCCGATTCCCTGGAGAAGATAATCTCGAGATGGGAACTGTATTCGGAAAACCTGAGACGCGTCATCGAAGGGGAGGATCCCGTCAGGATAGACAGCATAATGAGATCGGGAAATGCCGGATACGCCAAGACAAGAGAGGAGCTGCAGAAAAGAGACTCCCTCCTGAGGGAGAATGTGAGGAACGAAGAACAGTTCGGCCTAAGCAACAGCGGGCACAGGAATCTCCCGATAGAAGGCAAGCATTTTTTCACCCCGCTCAAGGGGGTCATCTCCCAGGGCTACGACAAGGTCATACATCCTTTCATTGACATCACCGCGCCCGCGAACTCTGTCGTCGCCGCGGTTCTGGATGGCACCGTCATTTCCGCTGGCTGGAGCGATGATGTCGGATACACCATCTGCATCCAGCACGAAAACGACATAGTATCCATATACAAGCATAACAACAAGCTCCTCAAAAGCACAGGGGAGAAGGTCACGGCGGGAACCCCTGTCGCCCTCGTAGGAGGGACAGGCTCGATAAGCACTGGAGAGCACCTGCATTTCGAGCTCTGGTACAGAGGGGAGCCGGTGGACCCGACAAAATACATCAATTTCTGATGAAGAAAAGAAGATTAGCCATACTCGGATCCACAGGATCAATCGGAAGACAGACACTGGATGTTGTCAGCCAGCATCCCGACCTGTTCGAAGTGGAGCTTCTTACCGCCAACACAAGCAGCGACCTTCTGGTGGAACAGGCTGTCCGTTTCAATGCAAACAGTGTCGTCATCAGAGATGAAAGCAAGTACAGGGAGGTGGCAGATGCACTTGAGCCACACTATATCAAGGTGTTTACCGGGATGGAGTCAATATGCGGGCTTGTCGCCGGAGACAATATCGATATGGTAGTCACAGCGATGGTGGGATTCAGCGGGCTGCAGTCCACTGTCGCCGCCATCAAGGCAGGAAAGGCCATAGCCCTGGCCAACAAGGAGACACTCGTGGCGGCCGGAGAGACCGTAATGAAGCTGGCCGCAGAGCACCACGCCGCCATCCTGCCTGTAGACTCGGAACATTCAGCCATATTCCAGTGCCTGCAGGGCGCGAACGGAGCGGAAATCGAGAAGATACATCTGACCGCATCAGGCGGACCTTTCAGGGAATGGTCCAGAGAGAAAATAGCCTCCGCGACAAAAGAGATGGCGCTGAAACACCCGAAATGGAATATGGGTAACAAGATCACCATCGATTCGGCTACAATGATGAACAAAGGCCTGGAGATCATAGAGGCCAAATGGCTGTTCGGAGTAGACCAGGACAGGATCAATGTAGTAGTCCACCCGCAGTCGGTAATACATTCGATGGTGGAATTCGCGGATGGGGCCGTCATCGCCCAGCTCGGATATCCGGATATGAGGGAGCCCATACAGTATGCCATTGGATACCCTGAACGGCTGCCACTCGACAACAGGAGACTCGACTTCGCCGAACTTGCATCCCTGACATTCTCGGCTCCCGATGAAGAAAGATTCCCCGCCCTTGCCCTGGCACGCGAGGCTCTGGTCAGGGGAGGCAATATGGCCTGCATTATGAACGCCGCCAACGAGGAGGCCGTGGCCGCATTCCTTGACGGTATGATAAGTTTCTACGGGATAACCGATGTCGTTGCTGAATGCATGGCTGGTGTGGATTTTGTGGAGAGGCCGACGCTTGACGACATTTACGAAACCAACGACGTTGCCAGAAGAAAGGCCAGAGAAATTATTTTAAGGAGACTATGATTGTTCTGATGAAAATACTGCAGCTTTTTCTTGCCCTCTCGATACTTGTGCTGATACACGAGCTGGGGCATTTCCTTTTTGCAAAGCTGTTCAGGATAAGAGTTGATAAATTCTATCTGTTTTTCGACATTGGAGGATTCTCCCTCTTCAAGTTCAAGCCCAGGGGGTCGGATACCGAATACGGCATAGGCTGGCTGCCTCTTGGAGGCTACTGCAAGATCGCGGGAATGATCGATGAATCAATGGACACCGAGTCGCTGAAACAGGAGCCTCAGCCATGGGAATTCCGCACCAAGCCAGCCTGGCAGCGCCTGCTGGTGATGTTCGGAGGAGTGCTGTTCAATTTCATATTCGCCATTATATTATATATAGGTATACTGGCAGGCTGGGGGGAAAGCTATATCGCCAACCAGGGCAACAGCATATACGTCAACGACCTGGCATACGAAATGGGATTCAGGAACGGGGACCAGATCCTGAAGTTCGATGACTATGTCCCTGAGAAATTCGCGATGCTCCAGGCCGACCTTGCGCGGCAGACGGCCAGAAAGGCCACAGTCCTCAGGGACGGGGACACTGTCGACATATATATCGACCACAATATGATCGGGGATATACTGAACACCCCGGGAATGTTCGATCTCGCGATACCTTTTGTCATAGAGTCCGTCGCCCCGGAATCGCCTAACGCTGCGTCAGGACTTCTTAAAGGGGACAGGATCATCTCGATCAACGGCCAGCCCGTGACATATCTGCAGGACTCCAGACGGCTGCTCGCGGATCTTTCGGGGATGGCCGTCCCCGTGACTGTCCTCCGCGACAGGGACACTTCCATTATGACGCTCCAGGTGGACACTCTGGGAAGGCTTGGAGTCTACACACAGCTTCCAGGAGTGAAGACCAAGGAATATTCCGTCTTTGAAGCCGTTCCGGCAGGATTCAGACTTGCATACGACACAATCGGAGGGTATCTCCAGGATCTGAAGCTCGTGTTCACCCCGAGCACGGAAGCATACAAGTCGGTAGGAAGCTTCATCGCAATGGGACAGATATTCCCCGGAAGCTGGGACTGGTTCCGGTTCATCAATATCCTGGCCCTGCTCTCGATAATGCTCGGAGTCATGAACCTCCTTCCTATCCCTGCTCTCGATGGCGGGCACATAGTGTTCACCCTGTACGAGATGATCACCGGGCACAAACCGAGCGACAGGTTCCTGACGGTCGCCCAGGTGATAGGGATGACCCTTCTGTTCGGGCTGCTGATACTGGCGTTCGGGAACGACATAGGCAGACTCATAAGATGATATCCACAGCAGACAATGACTACAAGATAAAACCATATTAGCTATGAAACGGATACTCTCACTCCTGACAATCCTGGCGGCTGGCATCGCTGCCATATCCTGCAGCTGCTCCCCAAAGAAGGCCCTGCTACCGACGATAAGCGGCAAGGCCGGTGAAGTCATCGTTGTGATAGACAAGGCAGACTGGGAAGGTGCCATAGGTTCCGAACTGAGGGAGCTGCTGGCAAGTGACTGCCCGTTCCTGCCGCAGAAGGAACCGCTCTATTCCCTGATAGACATCACCCCTTCGGCTTTCACCAATATATTCCAGATCCATAGGAACATTATCGTAATACGTATCGGCAATGATGTCACCGAACCAGGTGTAATCTACAGGCAGGATGTATGGGCGAAACCGCAGTGCGTAATCGGAGTGAATGCCGTCGACAGCGACTCCGCACTGCAGCTCATCAAGGACAACAGTGAAATGATCCTGAATACGATCGAACAGGCGGAAAGGGACAGGATAATAGCGAATTCCATTCAATATGAAGAACGGTCGCTTGCACCGGTAGTGACAAAGCTCGCCGGTGGATCCCCGCATTTTCCGACAGGATATTCGCTCAAGAAGCAGACATCCGACTTCATATGGATCGAATACGAGACGACATACGTCACGAAAGGGATCTTCGTATACAGATACCCTGCCAGCGGGACAGAGGATGACTTCAAGATAGAGAACATCGTGGCCAGACGCAACGAATTCCTGAAGAACAACGTGCCGGGAATGTTTGAGAATACATATATGGTCACCAGCGATGTGACTGTTCCGGGACTTGAATACGTCAGATACAAAGGCAGGGACTTCGCCGAGGTCAGAGGATACTGGGAAGTGCACAACGACTATATGGGAGGGCCGTTCGTGTCGCACTCCTTCTACAGCAGGGACGGCAAGGACATCATTGTCCTCGATGGTTTTGTATATGCCCCGAGATACGACAAGAGGCACTACGTAAGGGAAGTAGAATCCATAATGTATTCTTTCGAATGGGCAGGGACAGACAAGAAGGACTGAAAGAGTGCATATTTTTCCATAATCTTGACAAAAATATTTTGTCGTAAAAAAAATATTACATACCTTTGCACTCCCTTACGGCATAATAAGCTATGGAGGGAGGATCCGGTGGGTTCGTATAACGGTTAGTACTCAAGATTTTCATTCTTGCAATAGGGGTTCGATTCCCCTACCCACTACGAAAAATATAAAAAATAGAAATAATGGCAAACCACGCATCAGCAGACAAGCGTTATCGCCAGAGCGAAAGACGCAGGTTGCATAACAGGTATTATGCAAAGACTACAAGAAACGCCATCAGAGCGCTGAGGAACACTACAGACAAGGGAGAGGCGGAAGCCAATGCACCTAAGGTCTATGCAATGATTGACAAGCTTGCAAAGATCGGAGTGATCCACAA
>JADIMI010000041.1 GCA_017694845.1 Candidatus Cryptobacteroides intestinavium | reverse complement strand
CCAAAACAGAATATAGAGTGCCTCTAGAGCGATGATGGTTTACTTTACGGTTGGCTGGCCTGTCTCTTTAATACAACAAAAGTAAACATTCCAGCCGTATTTCTTTCCTTTGTGCAAATCTAAGGGAGCGTAGCGAAGAATCTGAAGCAGAACGTCTTTCCTGTCATTCTGAGTGCAGCGAAGAATCTGTGTCCCGGAGATATGCACCAGCAACCCTCAATATACGCTTCCTGTGGCATCATTATGGTGCATATCTCCACGAAATTGCCGAGATATGTACCGTCACCCCTCGGTATACGCCTTCAGTGGCATCTTCGGGGTGCATATCTCCTTTGGAATCACCGGCGGCTGTCCGATATGTGACGGACCACGAATATGGCATTTTCGTATTTTACTGAATGCCAGAGCGTTATGAAAATCGGTTGTTCGCGGTCCCCACTTTTTCGAGGGGACCGCGAACAAGGTTATTTTACATTGTGTTGTATCTCAATGGATTACAAAAATCGGATGTTCGTGGTCCCTTTACCGAAGGACGCCTCTGCGCACGAGGCATCAACCCGTCCGCGGCAACAGAGTCAAGAACACATACTTTTCCCGGTTATCCTTGTCATTCTGAGCGCAGCGAAGAATCTGGTGTGAAAATCTGGAGCAGGGGGACTGTTGTAGTGCTTCAGATCCTTCACTCCGCCTGCGGCTGCGTCTATGGTGACAGGAAACGGCTCCGTCTATGGTGACAGGAAACGGCTGCGTCTATGGTAACAAGGTGGCGGCTCCAGTCCGGAGCATCGATTCTATCCCGGCTGCTATGGATGTGAAGGATCTGCCATCAATGTCTATGATGATATGGGCTGTGGATTCGTAGACCGGACCTCTGGATTCCATAAGGCTTTCTATCCTCTGCCTGAATGTCTCCTGTTCCCCTGACAGCATCGGCCGGCCGGACGAATCGTCCTTCAGGTTGTTGAAAAGAGTATCTGTGGTGGCCCTGAGGTAGATACACGTAGTGTAGCGGTGTACAAGGTCAGCGCATTCATACGTAGTGAGAGTCCCTCCTCCGAGAGAGAGGACCATCTCCGGGCTGTGCATAGGCTGTTTCATATCGGCAGGAAGCAGTTCCTTCAGTGCAGTCAGTTCCATTGTCCTGAATGCGGCTTCCCCCTCCGATGCGAAGATTTCAGGGATTGTCCTTCCCGAGCCGGATTCAATATATGTATCAAGATCCACAAGAGGGCAGGAAAGCAGTGCGGAGAGCTCCCGCCCCACACTGCTTTTCCCGCAACCCATAAATCCTGTAAGTGATATTATCATATCAGAAGAGGGTAGGCTGGTCATCATCGCTGTATTCTTCCTCCCCGCTCTGCTGTATACTATGCGTGCTGTCGTCTTCCGGTGACTGGTCTGCTTCCGGGGTGCCGTACCGGCTCTCCTCTTCAATGTCATCTTCCGGCTTGTGCAGAGGCTCGATGAACCTTACGGCCTGGACTTCGTACTGGCTGACCTTCTTGCCTTTTGCAGCGATGCCCTTCTTGGATATGAACTCTTCCGCATCTATGGTTTCTTCCGGCCTGTGGGCATTCTTCCCGCCGAAAGTGACCTCCACCTGTGGATGTCTGTCATCGTTCAGCTCCACAAGATACGAACCCTTGGCATCCGAGATGAAGGATACAGGGGTATTGTCACTGATGTCAAAACTGAACCTCTTGATATAGAACGCTTTCACCTCACCATCGTAATACAGTGCGGTATATGTCCTGGCATTGTCCAGTTTCTCTATCTTCAGAAGTTCTCCCTGATATCTGTTGCTCAGGTCAGTGGAAGTAGTGTAATATGTACCATCCCTGAATATGGCGAGTATATGGTCGGTCCCGCTGAACTGGCCGAGATATTCTCCTCTGGAATCCTCGTTGAGCCTCTGTATGTCGGTATCGAACCAGAGGTCCTTGCCTCCTATCGTGGATATGCCCTTGCTCTTGAGGAGGATCTTCTGCACCGGGTTCTTTGTCACAAGGTTGCCTCTGGATGCACGTCCCTTTATGAGAAGCTGCGAGAAGTCGTATTCCAGTATCAGCTTCTTGAGCTTGAGCCTTGGCCTGAGATAGATCTTCACTGTCTCTGCCTCTCCGTTGCCGTTGGCGGTGAACCACAGGATAGAGGACCCTTCCGTCCCCTGCGTGATATCGTATTCCTTGTCCCTGGTGACACCTCCGACAACGAACCTCTTCGCGTAGCACGGCCCGTTCCTGCCATCCCTGTAGATCACATTGTATGTGGTCCTCTGGTCATTGCGGTCAAACAGCCCTGCATATATGATGTCCGGCCCGAAAAATGCCTTGTCGCTAACTTTCGTGACCCGGTATTTCCCGTTTTTATTGAAGACGATGATTTCGGACATATCGGAGCAGTCGCATATATACTCCGCATTGTCTTCTTTCTTGAGGGCTATGCCGACAAAGCCATCCGTATAGCTTGCGTACAGCTTGGCATTGTTGCTCACCACTCTGGTCACGGCGATGTTCTGGAAACTTGTGATCTCGGTATGTCTGACACAGTCCTTTCCGTATTTCTTCTTCAGGTTGCGGTAGTAGTTCACGGTAAACTCGGTAAGGTGCTCGAGATGGTTGCGCACCTCATCTATCTCATCCTCTATGCCCCTGATCTTCTCATCCACGGCCTTGGTGTCGAATTTTGATATCTTCCTGACAGGCTTCTCCACCAGCTTCAGGATGTCGTCCATGACTATCTCCTTCTTGAACAGTCCCTGGTACTGTTTCATAGCCCGGAACACTTCATCCAGCTGGTCTTCCCAGGTCCTGGAATCGGCTTCAAGCAGCTTGTAGACCCTGTTCTCGAAGAACACTTTCTCAAGCGAGCTGTAGTGCCAGTCTGCCTCGAGCTCATCAAGCCTGATCCGGAGCTCCTGCCCGAGAAGATCCTCGGTGTGCCTGGTGTTGAACCTCAATATGTCATCGATGCTCAGGAACTGAGGCTTGTCATCTATGATGACACAGGCGTTCGGGGATATGGACACTTCGCAGTCCGTGAATGCGTAGAGCGCATCTATGGTCTTGTCAGGTGATACATCATTAGGAAGATATATCATTATGTTAGCCTGGCCTGTGGTGAGGTCGGCTATCTTCTTGATCTTTATCTTTCCCTTGTCCTTGGCCTTGAGTATCGACTCTATCAGCCTGTCGGTAGTCTGTCCGTAAGGGATTTCCGTGATGGACAGGGTGCTCTTGTCGATCTTCTCGATCCTGGCCCTTACCTTGACCGTCCCTCCTCTCTGTCCTCTGTTGTATCTCGTGCAGTCGGCGAAACCTCCGGTAGGGAAGTCAGGATAAAGTTCGAATTCCCTGCCTTCGAGAATGTCGATGGATGCATCGATCAGTTCATTGAAGTTATGGGGAAGGATCTTGGATGCAAGTCCGACAGCAATCCCATCCGCTCCCTGGGCCAGCAGCAGAGGAAATTTGACAGGAAGGTTGACCGGTTCCTGGTTGCGTCCATCGTAGGATGTCATCCAGACTGTGGTCTTCGGATTGAACATCACCTCTTTCGCGAATTTCGAGAGTCTGGCCTCGATATATCGCGGCGCTGCATTCGGGTCGCCTGTCAGTATGTTCCCCCAGTTTCCCTGGCAGTCTATCAGAAGCCCTTTCTGCCCGAGGGTGACAAGAGCCCCGAGTATGGATGCATCACCGTGCGGATGGAACTGCATCGCCTGTCCGACGATGTTGGCGACCTTGGTCAGACTGCCATCATCGATCCTGTGCATTGCGTGCAGCACCCTTCGCTGAACCGGTTTGAGCCCATCTATGATATGGGGCACGGCCCTGTAGAGAATGACGTATGATGAATAGTCAAGGAACCAGTCCTTGAACATTCCTGACAGCCTGAACTTCTTGCTGTTCTCGTTCAGAAGCCTGTCATATTTCCCTGCCCCATCGTCTGCAGTCTCGTCTACAGGCGGTTCGTTGAGGTCATCATCGTCTATCCCTTCCGGAAGGTCGATGTCATCTATACTCATATAATTCAGTTTTTAATATTCGTATCCGAAGCGTTTCAGCTCCTTCTTGCTTTCTCTCCAGTCAGGGTCGACCTTCACGAACAGGCTCAGGAACACCTTCTTCTGGAAGAAATCCTCCATATCGATCCTTGCCTCGGTGCCGACCTTCTTCAGGGACTTTCCCCCCTTGCCTATTATAATGCCTTTCTGGCTGTCACGCATTACATATATGACAGCGCTGATGTCATACCTTTCCTTGCCTTCCCTGAACTCTTCTATGCTCACCTCGCAGCAGTAAGGTATCTCCTGGCTGTAGTTGAGAAAGATTTTCTCCCTTATTATCTCGGAAGCGAAGAACCTCAGGTTCCTGTCCGTGAACACATCCTTGTCGTACCAGGCCGGGGCTTCCGGAAGTCTTTCCAGTATGGCGTCGAAAATGTTCTCCAGATTGAACCTCTCCTTTGCGGATGCAGGATAGATGACTGCCCCTGGCAGCTGCTCCTGCCACCAGGCCATCAGCTTCATCACATCTTCCTGCGAACTGATGTCGATCTTGTTGATGACCAGTATCACCGGACATTCTATATTCCGGAGCTTCTGTATGTACTCCTCGTTCTTGTCCGCTTTCTCTACAGTATCTGTCACATAAAGGATTATGTCGGCATCCCCGATCGCAGTGTCCACAAAATTCAGCATATTCTGCTGCAGTCTGTAGTTCGGTTTAAGGATGCCGGGAGTGTCGGAGTAGACTATCTGCCAGTCTTCTCCGTTCACTATCCCCATTATCCTGTGTCTTGTGGTCTGGGCCTTGGCCGTCACAATCGACAGCTTTTCCCCCACCAGTGCGTTCATCAGAGTCGATTTACCGACATTGGGGTTTCCTATTATGTTGACAAACCCTGCCTTGTGATTCTTCATAATCAGTTGTATGCTCCCATCTTGAGGACGTTGATCTCTCCTTCGGTAAGGTATCTCCAGCCTCCGCGCTTGATGCCTTTCTTTGTAAGGCCTGCGAAATATACCCTGTCAAGAGCCTTGACATCATATCCGAGAGACTCGAATATGCGGCGGACGATCCTGTTCTTGCCGGAATGGATCTCGATACCTATCTTCCTGTGGTCTTCATCATCGATATATTCCAGGGCATCGGCCTTGATCTCGCCATCGCTGAGGGAGATGCCTTCCATTATCTTGTCATAGTCCTCCTGCGTCAGCTTGCTTGAGAGGGATACCTGGTATATCTTCTTCTTCTGATATGATGGGTGCGTCAGCTTCTCGGCCATTTCTCCATCATTGGTGAACATCAGCACTCCTGTGGTGTTCTTGTCGAGCCTTCCTACAGGGAATACACGTGCCGGGCAGCCTTTGATCAGATCCATCACTGTCTTGTCGGCGTGGGGGTCGCTTGCCGTGGTGACATATCCCTTGGGCTTGTTCATAATGATATATACCTTTGATTCTCCTCTGAGCCTTTCCCCGTTGAACCTCACATCGTCGGTGTTGATGTTGACTTTCGTGCCGAGTTCTGTGACCACTTCTCCGTTCACTGTCACCACTCCGGCCTGAATGAAGTTGTCGGCTTCCCTGCGGGAGCATATTCCTGAATTTGCAATGAACTTGTTCAGGCGTACTGTCTCTTTTACAGGAATGTTCACATAGTCATTGTCTGAATACAGGGTGTCATCTATCTGCGGGTTACGGCTGATCATCCTGTTGATACCCTGCTCGGCTGCCGATTCTGCCGGCATTCTGTTCTTGCGCGGTCTGAGTCTTGCCCCGCTTGCGCTCCTTGCCGGGAATCCGCTGTCCTGAAAACGAGGTCCGCTGCTTCTCCTCGGCCTGTCGGAATGCTCTCCGAACGGCCTGCGCGGTCTGGTATTTCCTTCACCGAATGACCTGCGCGGTCTGTCGGAGCTGTCCCCGAACGGTCTGCGCGGCCTGTCTGAATGTTCTCCGAATGATTTTCTCGGTCTGTCGGAGCTGTCCCCGAATGATCTGCGCGGTCTGTCAGAATATTCTCCGAATGACCTTCCTGGCCTGTCGGAACCCTCTCCGAATGACCTTCCTGGCCTGTCGGAACGGTCCCCGAATGATCTGCGCGGTCTGTCGGAATGTTCTCCGAATGACCTTCCCTGCCCTCCATTGTTCCTGAATGAACGGCTGCCGTACTCTCTACGGCCTTCTGCCGGTCTGCGGCTGTAGCCGCCTTTCTTGAAATCTTCCATTGTAACTGTAGCTGTGCCCTCCCGGGCGTTTTAAATTGGGATACTTGTTGTTATAATAAAAATCTGTCGTTTTCCGTCAGGCCCTATTTCAGCCTGAATATGTATGTTATAGTTCCCTCCTGCAGAGGAGGGGCATCCAATGTCCTGTTGAACTTCGTCTTCTTCGCGGCATTTATCGCCGCCTGCCAGAGCTCCTGGTCGGTCACATTGGTCTCCTCCATATTTATGGAAGGCTGCCCCGTCACATTCCCGTAGTTGTCCACTTTTATATTGACGACCACTGTCCCGGCTTTCTGTACCGGATATTCAGGAGCCGGCAGGTAGCCGTTGACCGGTGACCTGCCTTTCAGGCGGGCCTTCGGTACTCCAATTTCCTTGCCATTCTCTGCTGTCCCGGATGCGTGGCCTGACTTCAGCTCGTCCGTCGGCTCTGCGGCAGTCTGTGGTGCCAGCGTGTCTTTCTGCGCCCTGTTGTTGGCGGCGTGGAAGAGAGCCCTTCTGTTGATCTCCTTCTTCCTCGGAGGCTCAGGTACTTCCACATCCCCATCATCTCCGGTGGTGGCCTCCATCGCCTCGTTTGCCTTGTGTCCTTCCACCTGGCCTTCGGACCTCTGTACCAGCTCCACCTCCCTCTGCGGGTCCGGCTTTACCGCGCGCGGCTCCTCTCCCGACATCTCCCTGATTACCGGAGATTCAATGTCTTCACTGAAATCCAGCAGGATAGACTCCTCTTCAGGAGGAGGATAGATGTATGTCAGACCGCCTGACAGGCCTGCCCCCAGGATACACAGATGAACCGCCACCGTCAGCACGATGCCGGTGACGCTGGAGTCCCTCTCCATCCTGTCCTTCCCGTTCCTGTAGGATCCTGCCATATTCCACTGCCTTTAAGCCTCCGCTCCTATTCCGGAGATGTAGCCATTATCACCTTGTAATGATTGCGTTTCGCAATGTTCATGACCTGCACCACTTCCTTGATCGGCACGGTCTCGTCCGCATATATCACGAATGTCGGGTCTTCTTCCGACTGCAGCTCGCCTATCAGGGCATCCTCCACTTCTTTGAAAGGCACTGGCTTCATCTCTCCGTTGATATGGTATGAATATGTGTCGTTGTGGAGGTCCTTGATCGACACGCTCACTGTGGCCTTGGCCGACACCTGCCCGGTGCTTTTAGGAAGCAGCAGTTTCAGTGCATTCGGGTTGATCAGGGTCGATGTCACAAGGAAGAATATGAGCAGGAGGAACACGATGTCTGTCATTGACGACATCGAGAAGCCCGGTTCCACCTTTGTTGTTCTCTTGATAGCCATTATGCCTGCTGTTTGTCGGCCGCCGGGGCGCTGGCGCTGTCGGCTGCCGGGCCGTTCAACATATCAATGAAATCGATTGTAGTGCTTTCCATCTTGAACACAAGGTCGGATATCTGGGATGTCAGATAGTTGTAGCCGAAATAGGCGATAATGCCTACGATAAGACCTCCGACGGTGGTTATCATTGCTACGTAGATGCCTCCCGAGAGCAGGGTTATGTCGATGTTGCTTCCTGCAGACGCCATGTTGAAGAAGGCCTGCACCATACCGATGACTGTCCCGAGGAAACCGATCATAGGTGCGCCTCCCGCTATGGTGGCGAGAGTCGGCAGCCCCCTCTCCAGTCTTGCGACCTCGATGTTGGCGGTGTTCTCGATGGCGGTCTGGACATCCGCGAGAGGCCTCCCCGTCCTTTCAATGCCTTTCTCTACCATACGAGCGACAGGAGTGTCGTATCTGCGGCAGAGATTTATGGCTGACCTCGCCTTCCCGTCATACATCAGGCTGCGGATCTCTTTTATGAAATTGCTGTCTGTCTTTCCTGCCTTGCGTATGATCCACCACTTTTTCCCGAAGATATAGATCGCGATGATGGAAAGCGCGAGCAGGACCCACATAAGGGCACCTCCCTTAAGGAAGAGGTCAAAAAGCGACATTGTCATCTCCTGTGGCTGCGCGACTGTCTCGACAGCCTCTACAGCCGAGTCCAGCCCTGATTGTAAAAGAGTGGTAAGCATTTCTATCTACAGTTGTGTTTAAAATCAAGCCGCAAAGATAAGGATTTTTTTCAATCTTCGGGAGGATATGTCACCTTGTTAAGGAAAAGTGCGTTGCCTGGAACTGACTCTCCGGCGTCCGACCTTGTCCCTGTCCCTATAATGGAGGCGAACCATTCGGGAGTCCGTCTTCCGCGTCCTACATCGACCAGGGAGCCGACTATGGCCCTGACCATGTTGCGGAGGAAACGGTCGGCCCGGATGCGGAACATTATGTAGTCTTCAGGACCGGCCGGAAAACCCGTTACAGACACGTGTGCAGGGGTATATGTCTTCCATTCCGCCTCGAATACCGTGCATATGGATGTCCTGTTGCCACCGCCGGCCTTCTCGAAGCAGCTGAAATCGTGCGTCCCCAGCAGGCTGGCCGCAGCCCTGTTCATCAGATCCAGATCCAGGGGGTAGCGGCACAGGTATGAGAAACTTTCCGCGAACGGATCCTTGCAGCGGTGAATAAAGTAATGGTATTCACGTGATGTGGCTGAGAAACGGGCGTGGAAGTCATCTCTGCAAGGGGATATTTGATGAACTGTAATGCATCTTGGCAGGATGGCATTTATTTTGTATACAAAATCCGTTGCGTCAAGAGGAATCTGATGTGCCGTGTCAAAATGCGCAATGTAGTTGATGGCGTTGACTTTGGCATCTGTCCGTCCCGCTCCTGTGACTTCAGTGTCTTCCTGAAGCAGCACAGACAGGGCTCTGGAAAGTTCCTGCTGGACAGAAGGGGCGTTGACCTGCTTCTGCCAGCCGTTCAGGGTCGAACCGTTATAGGATAGGCGGATTCTGTATCGCATTGGCCTTTGTGTCTTGTGAAGCTGTCCTTGCGGGCCGGCTTCTGCTGTTGAGAATGCAAAATTATCAAAAATACTTAATTTTTTATGGAGAGCGTTAACATTAAAGAATTGAATGACCGCATTCAGCGCGAAAGCTCCTTCGTGGACATCCTTACAATGGAGATGAACAAGGTTATTGTGGGGCAGAAGCATCTGGTGGAGAACCTGCTGATCGGTCTTCTCGCCAACGGACACATCCTTCTCGAAGGAGTCCCGGGACTGGCAAAGACGCTGGCGATCAATACGCTTGCATCTGCGGTGGATGCCAGGTTCAGCAGAATCCAGTTTACCCCTGACCTCCTTCCGGCCGATGTCATCGGTACGATGATATATTCCCAGAAGAGCGAGCAGTTCCAGATCCGCAAGGGTCCTGTCTTCGCCAATTTCGTGCTGGCTGATGAGATCAACCGTTCCCCTGCAAAGGTGCAGTCTGCCTTGCTGGAGGCTATGCAGGAGAGGCAGGTGACAATCGGCGACCAGACATTCAAGCTGCCGGAGCCGTTCCTTGTGATGGCGACGCAGAACCCTATCGAGCAGGAGGGTACCTATCCTCTTCCCGAGGCGCAGGTCGACCGTTTCATGCTCAAGGTGGTGGTGACCTATCCGAAGAAGGAGGAGGAGAAGCTCATCATAAGGATGAACAATTCCGGTGAGTTCCCGAAGGCATCCCCTGTGATGAAGCCGGAGGACATCGTCCGTGCACGTTCGGTGGTCAGGGATGTATATATGGATGAGAAGATCGAGCGTTACATCGTGGATATCGTCTATGCTACCAGGACCCCGGATGACTACGGTCTCGGCAAGCTGTCAAGCCTGATATCATACGGGGCTTCCCCGCGTGCAAGTATTTCTCTTTCAATGGCCTCCAAGGCGTATGCCTTCATAAAGAGGAGAGGATACGTGATCCCCGAGGATGTGAGGGCTGTCTGCAACGAGGTGCTCCGCCACAGGATCGGGCTCACTTATGAGGCGGAGGCCGAGAATGTCACCACGGAGAATATCATTTCCGAGATAATCAATGCTGTAGAGGTGCCGTAATGGAGAGTATGAGTGCAAACGACCTTCTCAGGAAGGTCAGGAAGATCGAGATCAAGACCCGGGCACTCTCTCATCAGATATTTGCAGGCGAATACCATTCGGCGTTCAAGGGCCGTGGTATGGCTTTCAGCGAGGTAAGGGAGTACCAGTACGGTGACGATGTCCGCAATATGGACTGGAATGTCACTGCAAGGCTCCGTGCACCGTACGTGAAGGTCTTCGAAGAGGAGAGAGAGCTGACGGTGGTCCTTCTGATAGATGCGAGCCGGTCCCGTCTTTTCGGGACATCCGGCCAGATAAAGAGGGATCTGATAGCCGAGATCGCCGCCGTGCTTTCTTTCTCTGCAATCATCAACAATGACAAGGTAGGCGCCCTTTTCTTCAGCGAGAAGGTGGAGAAGTTCATCCCTCCGAAAAAGGGCCGCAGCCATCTGCTCCATATAATCAGGGAGATCATCGAGTTCCAGCCGTCTTCGGATGGGACTGACATAAGCGAAGCCCTGCGCTATCTTACCAATGCGATCAAGAAGAGATGCACGGCTTTCCTGCTGTCCGATATGCTTGACGTCGATGCGGATGGATCCCCTGTCTATGAGGATGCGCTCAAGGTTGCGGTCAACAGACATGACCTGTCTGTCATTATGGTATCCGACCCGAGGGAGAGGACGGTTCCGGATGTAGGACTCGTGCACGTGAAGGATTCCGAGACGGGACGCTGCGCCTGGGTGGACACCTCCTCGAAGAAGATGAGACGGGCCTATGCGGAATGGTTCACTGCGATGACCGAATCCACATCGAAGATGCTGATGAAATACAATATCGACAATGTCAGCATATCCACGGATGATGACTATGTGAAAAAGCTGATGACTTTCTTTCAAAAGAGATAGGAGATGAACACTTGCTTGTTATCCATATTCCTGACGGTGGTCCCGATGGAAGGTGTATTCCTTGCACCTCTACAGGAGGGGAGGGACACGGTCCTGATAGCCGACCAGATGCTTTATGGGGTCGAGATAAAGGATGTGCCTGAAGGCACCAGGCTGTATTTTCCTGAAATACAGCAGAAGTCTCCTGAAGAAGGGGGAGTGATGGTGCTGTCGGACTGGCAGGTCGACACTCTGGATGTGAAAAGACAGAAGAAAGGGCTGCCGCGTCTTTATGACATACGTGCAGGCTTTGTCCTGACATCTTTTGTCGAAGGTGAATATCAACTGCCTCCTCTGTCGGTGGAGAGACACAGCCCGGAAGGGAAAGTGGATACGCTTGAGTTCGCCCCGCTGACCTTCAATGTGTCACCCGTGCTGATCGACACGACATCATTTCAGATCCACGATATCAAGGGACAGATACGCTATCCGTTGACATTCAGGGAGGTGCTTCCGTATATCCTCGGATTCCAGCTTCTTGCCGTGCTCGTTATCCTGGCTGTATGCCTGATCATGATGGCAAGGAGAAAAAAGATCTACGAGGAGATGCACCGGGATCCCGCACATATCGTCGCCCTGCGCAAGCTCGATGGCTTCAGGGGCAGCAGGCTATGGGCTCCGGAGAAGCAGAAGACCTTCTATTCAGGAGTGACGGATGCGCTGAGGGAATATATTGTCGCCCGTTACGGGATATCCGCGATGGAGATGACCACCAAGGAGATATTCGATGGCCTGAAGGGAACGGATGTGCCGGCGGATATCTATCCTGAACTGAAGGAACTTTTCGAGAGGGCGGATTACGTTAAATTCGCCAAGTACGTGGCGACGGATGACGAGAATGCCGCGGCCGTGCCTCTTGCGGTGCGGTTTGTAACCTCCACATATCAGTCGGAGGTCAATGCCGACAGTACAGAGCCTCTTTCCGGTCAGCAGGGGCCTCTTTCCGGTCAGTCTATGCGGAGTGAAGGATCTGCGCCGGCCGCCGTCCCGGAGGAGCAGCCGGTCATTGAAGCCTCAGACAAAAAGGAGAATTGACTATGTTTTTCGAATATCCAAGACTATTATGGCTGGAAGTGATACCGGTACTGCTGGTATTGCACTACCTGTATCTGGAGCTGAAGGAAAGGAACCCTCATCTGAGGGTATCCACTGTCGCTCCATGGATGAGAACCGGCAGGGGACTGATGAACATCATAAGACATTTCCCGTTCCTGCTCAGGACTCTCGCTCTTGTGATGATAATCCTTGCCATAGCGCGTCCGAGATCATCGGAGCAGATGGACCGGGTGGACACCGAAGGTATAGACATAATGCTGGCGATGGATGTATCCACCAGTATGCTCGCCAGGGATTTCACACCGGACAGGATAAGCGCGGCGAAGGATATCGCGATAGAGTTCATATCCCAGCGTCCCTATGACAGGATGGGCATAGTCGTATTCGCCGGAGAGAGCTATACACAGTGCCCTCTCACCACCGACAGGGCCACCCTGATAAATCTGATGAAGGAGATCAGCACCGACCTCATCGAGGATGGTACCGCTATCGGGAACGGTCTTGCGACTGCAGTGGCGAGGATGAAGGATTCGGATGCCAAGAGCCGTGTTATCATCCTTCTCACGGATGGAGTCAACAACAGGGGGGAGATCACTCCCCAGATGGCTTCAGAGATAGCGAAGACATACGGGATCAGGGTCTATACCATAGGGGTCGGGGCCAACGGTATGGCTCCATATCCTGTGATGACCCCGTGGGGTGTGGATATACAGAAGGTCCAGGTGGAGATAGACGAAGACCTGCTTTCCGAGATCGCGTCATCTACCGGGGGACGATATTTCAGGGCTACGGACAATACGAAGCTGATGGAGATCTATAACGAGATCAACCAGATGGAGAAGGCCAGGATCAGCGTGGACAGTTTCCCTGTATACAAGGAACTGTTTCCGGGATATGCGATTGTGGCTCTCGCCGCCCTGCTGCTTGAGCTCATACTCAGGTTTTTTGTAATAAGGAGACTGCCTTAAAACAGTATAATTATGGTGAATTTTGCACAGGCACAATATCTTCTGATGCTTCTGCTGATACCGCTGTTCTTTGTCTTCTATGCGGTGATGCTGAGGTTCAGGAAAAGAAGGATCAGACGTTTCGGGGATGAGGCGCTTGTCAGGGAGATAATGCCGTCGTATTCGAGATCAAAGGGCTGGGTGAAGGTGACGCTCTTTGCGATAGCGTTCTTTTTCTTTACGATCGGGATGTCGCGTCCGCAGATAGGAGCGAAGCTGAAGGAACACCAGACCAAGGGCGTGGAGATTATGCTTGCCCTTGATGTCTCGAACTCGATGCTGGCAGAGGACTATTCTCCCGACAGGCTGGAGAGGGCGAAACTGGCGATATCCAAGCTGGTGGACCGTCTCAGGGACGACAGGATCGGACTTATCGTCTTTGCCGGCAGTTCGTTCGTGCAGCTGCCCATAACGACAGACTATGTATCCGCCAAGATGTTCCTCAACTCCATTTCCACTGAATCGGTACCGGTACAGGGTACGGCGATAGGGGATGCAATCAATACCGCTATCAGGAGTTTCAGCGTACAGAGCGAGAAGAGCAGGGCTATCATTGTGATCACTGATGGAGAGAACCACGAAGATGATCCGGTGGCTGCCGCCAGGCAGGCTGCAGAGATGGGGATAAGGGTCTTTACAGTCGGGGTGGGCTCAGCCGAGGGCGAGCCTATACCTATGAACGGGGAACTGCTCAAGGACAAGAACGGGGAGATAGTGGTGACAAGGCTTGACGAGGAGATGCTGAGAAAGATCGCGGATGCCGGCGGCGGACTGTATGTCAGGGCGGAGAACAGCGAGTTCGGTCTCAATCCGATCATAGACAATATAAAGAAGATGGATGAGGAGGCTTTCAGCTCCGTGGTCTTCGAGGAATTTGATGAACAGTATATGTATTTCTTCGCCATAGCTCTGGTGTTTTTTGTGATAGAGATGCTGATAGGGGAGAGAAGGGCGAAGAGAAGACTTTTCAACTGATTTTGATATGGGACTTGTCAGAAATATCATACTGTGCCTGGCTGTCGCAATGCTGTCAGGTGCTGCATTGTATGCCCAGACGGACCGCAGGGAGGTGCGCAGGGGCAACAGGGATTTCAGAAAAGAGAATTTCAGCGAGGCTGAGATCGATTACAGACGCGCGCTTGTCAAGGATTCCACATCATTCGCGGCCAGCTACAATCTCGGCAATACTCTCTACAGGAACGGTGATATGGAGCAGGCGCGCAAGAGCTATGAGACCCTGAAGGATGCGGCTGCCGTTTCACAGTACGGGGCGGATTATTATTACAATCTCGGGAATGCGGCTGCCGCTATGGAAGACTGGCAGGCTGCGGTCGATGCATACGCGCAGTCTCTGCTCAGGAATCCCGGCGATATGGATGCGAAGGAGAACTATGTCTATGCCAGAGGGAAGCTGAAGGACCAGCAGAACGGCGGCGGGCAGAATGACCAGGACCAGAATAATGATCAGAATGACCAGGACAAGAACGATCAGGACAATCAGAACAATGACAGCCAGGACCGGAATAATGACGGGAATCAGAATCAAGATCAGGATCAGAATCAGAATCAGAATGGACAGAACAATGATGACCGGAATGGCAGCGGACAGGGAGAGCAGCCGAAGATAACTCCGCAGGCTGCCCAGCAGATGCTCAAGGCCATTCAGGCAAAGGAGAAGGAGACACAGGAGAAGGTCAACAAGGAGAAGGCTGCCATAATGAAATCAAGGCAGAAGGAAAAGAATTGGTAAAAACGGGACAGATGAAAAGATTATTGCTGCTGATATCTATTGCTGTGCAGTCTGTCGTATTGTCTGCACAGACGACAATGAGGGTGGATGTACCTAACGTGGTGGCTGCCGATGAGCAGTTCAACGTCACTTTCATTATAGAGGGAGATGAGAATCCCAAGGATTTCTCGTGGAACCATGGAGATGATTTCCAGCTTGTCTGGGGGCCTCAGCAGGGGCGCTCGACAAGCGTACAGATCATTAACGGCAAGACTACCAGGTCGTCCCAGTTTACCTATACATATATATTGATGCCCAGGAAGACCGGAAAATTCACTATCCCGGAGGCTGTGGCGAAACTCAAGGGAGGCAGACAGATATCTTCGGGTACTGCGACAGTGGAGGTCGTCGCCAACAGCGGTTCCTCATCTTCAGGCGGAGGCAGTACCGGAGGGAATCCATCTTCAGGGTCTTCGGTCGGTGTCATCTCGGATGATGACCTCTTTATGAGGTTTACTTTCAGCAGACGTAATGTCGTTGTCGGAGAGCCTGTCGTGGCTACGCTGAAACTGTACCAGAGGGTGAACATTGCAGGGTTCGAGGATGCGCGTTTCCCTACATTCAACGGCTTCTGGAGCCAGGAGGTGGAAGCTCCGACCAACATAGAGTTCCAGAGAGAGAATGTGGATGGCAATATCTATTATTCCGCTGTGCTGAGGAAATACGTGCTGATCCCTCAGCAGTCGGGGCAGATAACCATTGATCCTGCCGAACTGGTGTGTGTCGTCAATGTGAGGATGACACCGTCGGCCGGGGCGAGCATATTCGACAGTTTCTTCGAGGATCAGAGGACTATCCGCAAAAGGGTTCTGACAGAACCATATACAGTCAATGTATCTCCGCTTCCGGCAGGAGCGCCTGCCACATTCGGAGGAGGGGTGGGGGATTTCTCCATCTCTGCCGCATTGAGCAAGGATTCCCTTATGACCCACGAGGCGGCATCCCTGACAGTGACCATAAAGGGTAAGGGCAATGTCTCGCTCCTCGAAGCCCCGGATGTGTCCTTCCCTCCTGATATGGAGGTCTATGATATGAAAGTCTCCGAAAAGACCGACAAGAGCACAGGCGGCACTTCCGGAAGCAAGATATATGAATATCCGTTCATCCCGAGGAGTCACGGGGATTTCGAGATCCCTGCCATAAGGTACAGCTACTATGATATAAACGCAGGCAGGTACGTGACGTTGAGCACCAGGCCGATCCGCTACCACGTGGAGAAGGGGAAGGAAGATCCATCGGCAGCTGGCAATGCCGTTGTCCCCGGAGTGAGCAGGAGCGGGGTGAAGAGCCTTAACGAAGATATACGTTTCATTGCCACCAAGCTGCCTTCGTTTTCGGCGAAGGGGGATTTCTTCGTCTTTTCATCAGCTTACTGGATATTGCTTGCCGCCCTTTCCGTTATGGCTGTCCTTATATGGCTCGCTTTCAGGAAAATGGCCGCCAGGAGAGCGGATGTGGCGGGAACCAGGACAAGAAAGGCAAGCAAGATAGCGGTCAGAAGACTGCGTCAGGCAGGTGAGTTCCTGAAGCAGAATCTGTATACGGCATTCTACGAGGAACTTCACAAGGCTCTGGTAGGGTATGTGTCCGACAAGCTGAACATAGCGGTGGCGGATTTCTCCAAGGATACGGTTGCCCAGCAGCTTGCAGAAAACGGGATCACCGGGGATCTGGCCGGTGAGTTCGTGGGACTGATAGATGCCTGTGAGTTCGCGAGATATTCTCCGGATGCCGGCCACAGTGCAATGGAGGCCCATTATCAGACAGCGGTCAAGGTCATATCATCAATAGAATCCAATATGAAAGGAAAGCGTCCATCGGATTCCGGCAGGTCATCCGGAAACAGAAAGGCGGCAGGGGCGGCTGTAGTGGCGGCGATATTGCTTGCCTTGCCTTCTTCAGTCTCTGCCCAAGATACCGGGTACATAGATTCTCTTTGGAACAGGGCGACAGAGTCCTATTCCGCAGGACAGTGGGATGCTGCTGTACAGGATTATACGGCTATAGTTGCGGCAGGACTTGAATCCGCTTCCCTGTACTGCAATATAGGTGACACCTATTTCAAGATGGAGGACTATCCGAGGGCTATTCTGTATTACGAGAGGGCGCTGAAACTTGATCCATCCTATGCAGATGCCAGATACAATCTCGGGATAGCGTCGCAGCAGATTCAGGACAGAATCGATGTGGTCCCGGAGTTCCTTCTGAAAAGCTGGGCGAGGGATGTATGTTATATACTGGATTCTGATGCTTGGGCAGTGACAGGCATAGTCCTTTTCGCCATCTTTCTGGCGATGCTTCTGCTTTACCTTCTGTCCGGAAGAACGGCGGCCCGCAGGACGGGATTTTTCTCTGCGATTGTCTTTCTTCTTCTTGCAGGGCTGACGCTGTGGTTTTCTCTCTGGCAGAAGTCGGATTACCAGCGCGCTGACAGTGCAATCGTGATGCGTCCCGTATCATCGGTCAAGAGCTCTCCATCATCGGAGGCATCCACGGATCTCTTTATCCTGCACGAGGGAACAAAGGTCACTATCCTGGATGAGGTAGGGGAGTGGCGCAACATATCTCTGGCAGATGGACGCCAGGGCTGGATGCTTTCCTCCGATATGGAGATAATATAGGATCACCGGGAAAACCATACGCTCTTGTCACCAAAGACGCAGCTGTTTTCTGTCACTATAGACGCAGCTGTTTTCTGTCACCATAGACGGAGCCGCAGGCGAAGTGAAGGATCTGAAGCACCACAACGGTCCCCGGCTCCGGCTTTTCACACCGGATTCTTCACTTCGTTCCCTTAGTTGACAGAGAAGGCGTTCTGTACCAGATTCTTCACTTCGTTCAGAATGACAAATATTCGTTCAGAATGACAAAAGGACGAATTACAATGAAAAAATAGAGACCAACCTTCACGGCTGGTCTCTATTGCTATATAAATGATTCGTATTTAAGTTTTCTGTATAGTCAGCATTGGCCAGACGACGTGCTGTCAGCGCAGATGCTGAATGGAATCAGTAGCGGTTTAACGGCATTCCGGATGTCCTCTGTCTTACCTGCTTCCTTACACCGGCTATCACTTTCTCGTATTCTTCCCTGCCTTCCTCTGTCTTGCCTGCTATCAGGTCGAGATGAGCGGCGGCATTGGAGAGAATAGTGTCGATCCATTCGACGATTGTCTCCATATCCTTCTCGACAAAACCTCTCGAAGTCACCGCCGGAGTCCCGACACGGATACCTGAAGTCTGGAACGGGGTGCGGGAGTCGAACGGCACCATATTCTTGTTCACTGTGATATCGGCCTTGCCGAGTTCCTTCTCGGCCACCTTCCCGGTGAGGTCAGGGAACTTGCTTCTGAGGTCAATCAGCATCAGATGGTTGTCTGTGCCGCCTGACACTATCTTGTATCCTTTTGTCTTGAATGCATCTGCCATAGTGGCGGCATTGGCGACTACCTGTTTCTGATATTCCTTGAATTCAGGCTGGAGAGCCTCGTAGAATGCTACTGCCTTGGCTGCGATGCAGTGCTCCAGCGGACCTCCCTGTACTCCAGGGAAAACACTGGAGTTGAGTATCTGCGACATCTTCTTCACTGCACCTTTTGGAGTGGTGAGCCCCCACGGATTGTCGAAGTCCTTGCCCATAAGTATCACACCTCCTCGAGGTCCTCTGAGGGTCTTGTGGGTGGTGGATGTCACTATATGTGCATATTTGACCGGGTTGCTCAGCAGTCCTGCGGCAATGAGGCCGGCTGTATGGGCCATATCCACCATAAAGATAGCGCCCACCTTGTCCGCGATCTCCCTCATCCTGGCATAGTCCCATTCGCGGGAGTAGGCGGATGCACCTCCGATTATGAGCTTCGGCCTTTTTTCGAGGGCGATCTCCTCCATCCTGTCATAGTCTATCAGGCCTGTCTGTTCATTCAGTCCGTATGACACTGCGTTGTAGAGTATCCCTGACATATTGACCGGAGAGCCGTGGGTCAGATGTCCGCCGTGCGAGAGGTCGAGCCCCATAAATGTGTCACCAGGCTTCAGACAGGCCATCAGCACCGCCATATTGGCCTGTGCACCGGAATGAGGCTGGACATTGGCGTATTCGGCCTCGAACAGCTGGCACAGCCTGTCTATGGCAAGCTGCTCTATCTGGTCGACCACCTCACATCCTCCGTAATATCTGGCTCCGGGGTATCCTTCAGCGTATTTGTTGGTGCATACCGAGCCGAGCGCAGCGAGCACCTGCTGGCTGACGTAGTTCTCTGATGCTATAAGTTCCAGTCCGGATGACTGTCTCTCTTCCTCTTTCCTGATCAGGCCGAAAATCTGTAGATCCTGTTTCATTGTCAATATGGTTTAAGGGAATACAAAAGTAACCCTATTTTTTATTTTTACTACCTTTGTGTTGAAAACTTTTATGAAAAATTCTGTTATGCATAACCGTAAACTTTTGAATATCGAGCTCGGGCGTGTCAGTGCCGAAGAGTACCGCACCCTGCCTGATTCCGGCATAGTGGTGGTGCTTGACAATATCAGAAGTGCGCATAATGTCGGATCCGCTTTCCGGAGTGCGGATTCCTTCAAGGCTGACAGAGTCTTTCTGTGCGGTATCTGTGCCGTGCCTCCGTCTGCCGAGATCCACAAGTCTGCCCTGGGGGCTGAGAACAGTGTGGCCTGGGAGCATTTCCAGAATACTTCGGAGGCGGTCGCCCGTCTGAGGTCGGAGGGTTATATGATAGTAAGCATAGAGCAGACGGAGAATTCGACCAGACTTCAGGAATTCCGGCCGCAGCCAGGGATGAAATATGCTCTTGTATTCGGCAACGAGGTCGCCGGAGTCTCCCAGGATGTGGTCGATGCCTCTGACATATCCATCGAGATCCCGCAGTTCGGTTCCAAGCATTCACTGAACGTCTCTGTATCCGTAGGGATTGTTCTGTGGCATTTCTGCCCTCTCGTCCCCCGCTGATCCGCGGCCATTCTTGTCCGTCTTCCGTTGACTGCCTTTTCGTCTCCTTTTATCAGTCTTTCTGAATGCTGCTTCTCTGTCATTCTGAGCCTTTTCTGCATTGTCATTCTGAGCGAAGCGAAGAATCTGGAGCAGAAGGCCGGGACAACGGACCGCGAACAATACTGATTTGTATCTTGTTGAAAGACAGATTGTTGCAAAATATCGTTGTTCGCGGTCCCCTCAAAAAAGTAGGGACCACGAACAAGGAAATTTTATAACACGTTGATTTGCTGTAAGATACAAATTCGCCTTGTTCGCGGTCCGTTGAATCCGGATTATTGTTATATCACGCCGAACGATGGAGTCTTGTCATTCCGAGCAACAATCTGTCATTCCGAGCAGAGCGAGGAATCTGGTGTTGAAGGCCATTGTCGGAAACCGGTGTAGTGTCCCGGATCCTTCGCTGCCGCTCAGGATGACAAGAGCGGCTCGTTCAGGACGACAAAGGGGCCGGCTCAAATCTGCGGGCCGGCCCCTTGCGGGTCATTTCATAAGGTTTTGACTGTATCGTACAGGTCACTTGGCATCTTCATCATAGAGAACAAGGACGTGGGTGGGGACAGAGCGTTCACCTGTATGGTCGTGCGTCCCTCCATCGGTAGGGTAGTTGACCACACCTGTGTCCGGATGTCCGAGCCCTTTCACAGTCAGGGTCGTCGAGCCGCCTCCGTCCATATTGATCGCCCACTGAGGGTTGAAATACTTGACTATGAATCTGGTCACTTCAGCGGCGTTCATCCCTTCGGCTGCCCCGCTCCATCTGCCATCGATGGCTATCAGCAGCAGGTCATTGTCCTCAGTGAGGGCATAGACGGTACGCGGATGGCGTACACCCTGATGACGGCGGTAGTCCTCATAGTCGAACTGGTTCAGCTGCTCATCGGTAAACGTCCCTCCGATAAAGTCTTCCCCTATCGGGTCGTAGTCATTGACCAGCATAGGTGCGCTTGCGATAATGTTGGAAGCCTCGAGACTGTTATAGGCTTCGATGGCTTTCTCTCCGTCCTTGCCTCCATACAGGATGCCGACTGTCCTTTCACCTTCGGAGAAGATGCAGGCCTCGTGCTTCCAGTAGCGGAGATGTCCAGGCTGGAGCGTCACATTGGACAATATAGCATTGTTGATCTTGATATAGATAGCCTCCGTTTCGTATCCTGCGTTTATCCCGGCTATGGCCGTCGGTTCCGCCTTCACTGCATTGGAGTTGGTCGTGCCTTGTGCAGAGTAGACGAATTTGATGGCATATCTCGGATCGCTGAGGTTGACTTCCAGTACGTTCACGATCTGGTTGGCATTGCTGACATCGTCATATCCCCTGAAAGTATAGAGGACGAGTCCGTTGTCGAGTTTTTCCGTTATCCATTTTCCGGTCGGGTCGTTGAGCGTCGGCACTTTGGGCGCATCTGGATCCGGGGTGACCGGTAGAGAGATTTCCTCTTCTTCCTGTTCGTAGTCGTAGTGAGGAATGTCGATCTTGTAGGCATTTCCACAGGATATGGCAAGAATGAGTGCCGTCCCTGCAAGAGCAATGAATCTTTTTTCTATTTTCATTTTTATAATGTTTATTTACCAGGGAGCGGTGCCGCTGATCTTCCGGCAGAGCCGGCAGCGGCACGCACTCACGGATAATTTCAGTTATTCACCATCACTGTCTATGAACAGTTTCAGCTGAGGAGTCTCGCCGGTGAGATCCCATATTGAGGTATCCCAGCCGAGTTCGGAGGCCGCCCGGCAAGGCTCGGCTGTAGTTGTGCCGAAGTCTGCATAGTCGGTCGTGCTGCCTGCTCCGTAATTGCCTATCTCTTCACCGGTCCCATCATTGGCATAGGTGGTGACATCGGCAGATGCATTGGAATAATTGTTTTCCGCCGTGCCTGTCTTTGTCTGCCAGCGGCCTGTCACGCTGCCGACTGCAACACGGCCGTTTACTTCAGTGACCCAGGATATGTTGTTGCGGAGTATTACATTAGTACCGTCATTGCTGCGTCCTGCCACTCCTCCGGCGTTGTAATTATATTTGCCGAGGATTTTTCCGGTTACGAAACAGTTCTCCACTGTGGCATTGTTCCTCATATCGCCTACTATGCCTCCGATGCCGTAGTTTGCGAACATATACTCATCTTTGGTCTCGACGGTGACATCAGCGTAGCAGTTCCGGACTGTTCCCGTATTGATCTGGCCGGCGATTCCTCCGTTTGCTGTCTGGTTGACTGCATATACGCTTCCCTGTACGTATGTGTTTTCCACAAGACCGGGCTTGCCTGATGTTCCGATGTAACCGCCGATTATCCCTCCGCTGGATGATGTGTCGCTTCCGTCTATCCGTGCGTTAAGGAACCTTATGTCGCGGCATTCACCGTACAGCACCCCGAAGAAGCTCGGGTATGATGCGTATGAGCTGAAGAAGTTATGTATCGTATGTCCGTTGCCGTCCAGATGGACAATCTTCATATACGGGTCGGC
>JADIMI010000040.1 GCA_017694845.1 Candidatus Cryptobacteroides intestinavium | reverse complement strand
CAGCAGCCTATAGATGGAGTGGATATCTCTGTCCCGATCACGGCTACAGGCCGTCTGTCTTCGGTCAGCCAGTTCGAGAACATTGTCATCAGAGCGAGCGATGATGGGGCGATAATCCGTCTGAAGGATGTGGCCAGGGTTTCGCTCGAGGCCCAGTCTTATAATACCGAGAGCGGTATCAACGGGGGCAATGCCGCCGTCATGAATGTCTTTATGCTTCCTGGGGCGAATGCAATGGAGGTCGCCAGGAGCGTGAAGGCTACGATGGAGGAGATAAGTGCCAGTTTCCCGGAGGGGATTTCATACAATATCCCTTTCGATATGACCACTTATATATCGGAATCCATACATCATGTCTACAGGACTCTGTTCGAGGCTCTGCTGCTGGTGATTCTGGTGGTCTTCCTGTCCCTGCAGAGCTGGAGGGCGACCCTGATTCCGGCGATAGCGGTCCCGATATCCCTGATAGGGACATTCGGGGTCATGCTTGTGTTCGGGTTCTCCCTGAATATGATGACTCTGCTCGGGCTCATCCTTGCGATAGGTATCGTGGTGGATGATGCCATAGTGGTCGTGGAGAATGTGGACAGGATAATGACCGAGGAGCATCTGTCTCCGTACGAGGCGACGAAGAAAGCGATGAGCGGGATCGGGGGAGCGCTTGTGGCGATGTCTCTGGTGCTGTGCGCCGTGTTTGTGCCGGTGAGCTTCCTCTCGGGAATCACAGGACAGCTTTTCCGCCAGTTCACTATCACTATCGCCGTGTCTGTGATCATTTCCACGATAGTGGCCCTGACCCTCAGTCCCGTGATGTGCTCCAAATTCCTCAAGCCTCATATAGAGGGAGAGAAAAAGAACATAATCTTCCGTAAGATAAACGAAGGTCTGGCGGCCGGCAATTCTTTCTATGCCCGTATGGTACGGGCAAGCCTGAGGCATCTTCCGCGTATGTTTGCCATCTTCGGAGTGGCCTGTATAGGTATATGGGTGATGTCGCAGCTTGTACCTCAGAGCTTCATGCCTCAGGAGGACCAGGGGTATTTCACGGTGGAGCTTGAACTTCCTGTCGGGGCTACGCTCGAGAGGACCAGGGTGGTCACGGCCAGGGCTATGGATTTCCTGATGCGGCAGCCGGATGTCGAATATGCACTCGATGTCTCCGGATCCAGCCCGCGTATCGGGACGAACCAGTCCAACAGCTATATCACGGTCATAATGAAACCGTGGAAAGAGAGGAAGGAGAGGAACATCAACAGGACGATGCAGATGGTCAGGGACAGTCTTTCCCTCTTTCCGGAAAGCAAGGTCTATATCAGCACTCCTGCCGTCATTCCGGGACTCGGTACTTCGGGAGGTTTCTCAATGGTGCTCGAGGCCAAGGGCGACTGTTCGTACGCCCAGCTGCAGGCGGCGACTGACACGCTTCTCTACTATGCTTCGCAGAGGAAGGAGCTTACAGGTCTCTCCACTGGTATGCAGAAGGATATCCCGCAGCTCTATTTCGATGCGGACAGGGACAAGACCCAGCTGCTCGGTGTGCCGCTGTCGGATGTCTTCTCTACATTGAAAGCCTTTACCGGTTCGGTGTATATCAATGACTTCAATATGTTCAACAGGGTCTACAGGGTGTATCTGCAGGCCGATGCCCCGTACAGGGGAGACCGGTCCGACCTGAACCTGTTCTATGTGAGAAGCTCCAGCGGATCGATGGTGCCTGTGTCGGCTCTCGGGACCACGTCCTACACGACCGGCCCCGGAACTATCAGGAGGTTCAATATGTATTATGCCGCTACCATCAACGGTGAGGCTGCCCACGGGGTCAGCTCGGGACAGGCGATGGATATACTTGAACAGATTGTGGATGAGCATCTCCCTTCAAATGTCGGAGTGGAGTGGAGCGGTCTGTCATATCAGGAGAAGAAAGAGGGAGGCCAGACAGGGATGGTGCTCGGACTGTGTCTTCTGTTCGTGTTCCTTTTCCTTGCAGCCCAGTATGAGAGCTGGTCCGTGCCGATAGCGGTGATACTTTCGCTTCCTATAGCCATAGCAGGGGCATATCTGGGAATACTGGTGCTCGGCTATGAGAGCAACATCTATTTCCAGATCGGGCTTGTGATGCTTGTGGGGCTTGTGGCCAAGAACGCGATTCTGATCGTGGAGTTCGCAAAGGAGGAAGTCGAGAAGGGGCGGCCTGTGGAGGAGGCGGCCGTAGTGGCTGCACAGCTGCGTTTCAGGCCGATCGTGATGACATCCCTCGCATTCATACTCGGTATGCTTCCTCTCGTATTCGCTACAGGTCCAGGATCGGCCAGCCGTCAGGATATCGGTACGGGAGTGTTCTTCGGAATGCTTGTGGCCATTACTCTGGGTATCGTCTTTGTTCCGTTCTTCTTTGTATGGATATATAAGATGAGAATGAAATTCAGTGACAGACGGGCAGGCGGACGGAGGAAATCCGTAGCAGGAGATGCGTCTGCTGCAGCCCGGACGGACAGCAGGACCGGGACTTCCGGGAAGATGCTTATGACAGTGGCGGTAGCGGTCATCGGCGGTCTTGCCGTGTCATGTTCTCCGGCGAAATACTGTACCGAGCCTCAGCTTGACATGCCGGAGAGTTTCAATGATGAGGTCCCGCTCGATTCATTGACTGTAGCGGATGTAGAGTGGTGGAATATCTATCCGGACACATCGCTGCAGAATCTGATACGCCAGGCTCTCGAGTACAATAAGGATATGCTTGCAGCGGCGGAGCGTGTAAAGGAGCTGGAACTCCGTTACAGGATACAGCGGGCGGATCTGTGGCCATCGCTCAGGGTGAATGCCGCCGCGGATGATGAGTATAACAATTACGGAGGGAATGATCCCTCACACGATCCTGAGATAGGGTCGAAGGCCTCCCTGTCCTGGGAGATCGACCTGTGGGGGCATCTCCGCTGGGCAGGCAAGGCGAGAATGGCGGAGTACCTTGCCAGCGTCGAGGCTCAGAGAGCGTTGAGGATGACGCTCATTGCCGATGTCGCGACGGCCTATTTCGAGCTTCAGGCTCTTGACAATGAACTTGAAATTGTGCGCAGTACCCTTATTACGCGCAAGGAAGGGGTGGCGCAGGCAAAGCTCAGGCTTGAAGGCGGACTTACGGATGAGATCCCGTATCAGCAGGCTCTGGTGGAACTTGCGACAACAGAAGCGCTCATTCCTGACCTTGAAAGAAGGATTGCATTGAAGGAGAGCGAGATATCATTTCTTACAGGGTCTTATCCAAAGGATATAGACAGGACAAGGACTCTGGTGGAGCTGAATTACAGAAAGGAAATGCCTGTCGGAGTCCCGTCTGACCTGCTCTGGAGACGTCCTGATATCAGGCAGTCGGAGCTCATGCTCCAGTCTGCTGCGGCGGAAGTGGGTGTCGCCCAGGCGGAAAGGTTCCCGACTCTGACCATAAGCCTTCAGGGAGGTCTCGAAAGCGATTCTTTTCTTGATGTGCTGAAGTCCCCGTTCTATTATGCCGCGGCATCGGTCGTGGCGCCTGTCTTCCAGTTCGGCAAGAGGAAGGCCGCTTTCAAGGCTGCGATTGCTGAGTATGAGCAGTCGAGGTACGAGTACGAGAAGACTGTGATGCAGGCTTTCCGGGAGGTGTATGATGCTGTGGTTACATATAAGTCCGCCCAGAAGAATACGGATGTGAAATACGAGCTGATGCACGCGGCCCTGAAATATGTCGACCTGACCAATATCCAGTATATAAACGGGGCTATCCGCTATCTCGACCTGCTGGATGCGCACAGGGTCTATCTGGATGCCCAGGTCGAGTACAGCGATGCGGTGATGGCAGAATATATGGCTGTCGTCAGCATATACAAGGCGCTGGGAGGCGGCTGGCAGACGGAGGAAGAATATGCACGGCAGGAGGAATAATAATGTATATCGGGCTTATATCGGACACGCACGGGACATTTGATGACCCGTTGATGAAATTTCTGGATCCGGTCGATGAGATATGGCACGCGGGGGATTTCGGGACGCTCGAGACAGCACGGAAGATAGCCGGGTTCAAGCCTCTCAAAGGAGTATACGGCAATTGCGACGGGCAGGATCTGAGATATGACTATCCGTTGTATCAGGTGTTCGGCTGCGGAGGAATGAAGGTGCTGATGACGCATATCGGAGGATATCCCGGACATTATGACCGCAGGGCGCTTGCCCTGATACAGGAGCACAGGCCTGATATCTTCGTGTGCGGACATTCACATATCCTCAGGGTGATGAATGATGCTGAAAGAGGCTTTATGGTGATAAATCCTGGAGCTGCCGGTCAGTACGGATTCCATACCGAGAGGACCGCGCTCCGTTTCCATATAGATGATTCTATGATATACGATATGGAAGTGTATAAGCTCGGGAAGAAGCTTGCCGCCCTTTGAAGGCGGACAGTGGAGACATATCTTACGGTTAGAAAAAGACAATGCTATGGCGAACAAGGTGAAATCCGTATGGTTCTGCACGTCGTGCGGAAACGAAAGCCCGAAATGGATGGGAAGATGTCCTGCGTGCGGAGAGTGGAACACAATGGTGGAGGAGACTGTCGTCACTGGAAAGAAGACATCTTCCCGGGAGCAGTCTGTCCCTGGTTCCGGCAATAAGCCCGTCCCGTTGTCCGCCATAGACTCGTCCACAGAGAACCGTATGTCGCTTAACAATGCCGAACTGGACAGGGTGCTCGGCGGAGGCATAGTGGAAGGGTCCTTAGTGCTGATAGGAGGCGAGCCGGGGATCGGGAAATCCACCCTGTCCCTGCAGATCCCGCTTGCCTGTCCGGGGATGAAGACACTCTATGTCACCGGGGAGGAGAGTACCAGGCAGGTGAAGCTGCGCGCTGCAAGGATAGGTGGGGATGACAGCAGCTGCCTTATATACAGCGAGACACTGATGGAGAATATCATCGCCGAGGCCAGGAGTATAATGCCGGATCTTATGGTGGTGGATTCTGTCCAGACTATGTATTCCCAGAACGTCGAATCTTCTCCTGGATCAGTCTCCCAGATAAAGGAGACTGCGGCCCAGCTGCTGAGGTTTGCCAAGGAGACAGGAGTGCCGGTCATTCTGATCGGCCACATTACCAAGGAAGGAAGTATCGCCGGCCCGAAGATTCTGGAGCATATTGTGGATGTGGTTCTCCAGTTCGAAGGGGACAACAGGGGGGCGTACCGTCTGCTCCGGAGCATAAAGAACAGGTTCGGCTCCACTTCCGAACTGGCTGTCTTCGAAATGACGGGAAAGGGTCTCAGGGAGGTCAGCAACCCTTCCGAGATGCTGATCCCTATGCACGGGGAGAACCTGAGCGGGGTGGCTGTCGGGGCCACGCTGGATGGGACAAGGCCGTTTCTCATAGAGGTCCAGTCCCTTGTGAGCACGGCTGCATACGGCACGCCGCAGAGGTCAGCTACAGGCTTTGATGTCCGCCGGCTCAATATGCTTCTTGCAGTGCTTGAGAAAAGGGCAGGTTTCAAGCTCGGGGTCAAGGATGTCTTCCTGAATATGGCCGGAGGGCTGAGGGTGTCCGACCCTGCCTGCGACCTGGCTGTTATCTGCGCTGTCCTGTCCTCTAATTTCGATTTCGCAATACCTTCTGACGTGTGCTTCGCTGCGGAGGTCGGGCTGAGCGGGGAGATACGGCCTGTGGCGCAGACCGACAGGAGGGTGCTTGAGGCCCGGAGGCTCGGGTTCAGGCAGATCTATGTATCCTCTTTCGGTTCGGTGGAGAATATGCCCGGAGATATAGAGGTGGTCAGGGTGGCCGATGTGCCGGCTCTGTGCCGCTCGCTGTTCAAGGGGTGAGTGTCCTCCGTCCGGATTCGACAGTGATGTATGTACTGACATATTATGATTGGTCAAAATAACGGATAAATGATGGTTCCTGAAAAATATCTTGATGCGCTTTCAGTCGCATTCATGTCAGTGACGGCTGCCGTCACTGCCCTTGTCGTCATATTGACGAACAGCCCGTCGGCAGAAGCACCGGCGGAGGCAGGGCTGACATTCACTGAAGAAGAGAGGGCTCTTGTAGAGTCGGCGGACAGCGTGATGCGGGTGCTGACCGTAGCAGACAGCCTTGATGTCAAGGTCCTCAGGGCAAAGTCGTCCTGTCTTTCGGATGCCGACCTCGAATCTGATACCTTTGCCCGTCTGGCGGAACTGATGCTCGCTACCGTCACATCGCCTGAACAGGATGGAGTCGGGATAGCGGCGCCTCAGGTAGGCCTGAACAGAAGGGTGGTGGCGGTGCAGAGGTTTGACAAGGAAGGTGAGCCTTTTGAAGTGTATCCGAATATAAAGGTCGACAGTCTGTATGGAGAGCCTGTCCTCGGCCCGGAAGGATGTCTGTCTGTGCCTGATATGATGGGAAAAGTACTGCGTTATCCCGACATTATCGTTTCATATACCGATATCGGGACAATGCAGACAGTAAGGGACACTGTCTCCGGCTTCACTGCTGTGATCTTCCAGCACGAGACAGACCATCTGGATGGAATCCTGTATACGGACAAGGCGGAGGAGGTCATTCCTCTCTGAATCACCATACCATCGGAACCGGATCACCGGTAAAACTATGTGTCAGTTGTAAGATAGAACGGAGATCAGTACAGCGTCCGGACAGGAGCCTGACTTTCTGAGCGTCGGTGCCCTGTCCTTCTGAGTGCTTGTACTCTGTCATTCCGAGCGGCAGTACATTGTCGTTCCTAGCGAAGCGAAGAATCTGTTCCGAAGATCATCCGAAACTGCGGCCCCTGTGCGCAGAGGCGTTGCCGGACTGACGCCTCTGCGCATAAAACAACAATTCTCCACGAGGATGTCAGTTCATCGACTTTTCCCTTTTGCCTATGCAGGCGGAGACAGCGTAGGTCAAGGGGGACTGGAGATATGCGCAGGTAACCCTTAATATACGCTCCCGGTGGCATCATCGGGGAGCATATCTCTTTTGGAATCACCGGTGGCTGCCCGATGTGTACGGGACCGAGAACCGGTGGCTGCTCCAGATCCTTCGCTTCGCTCAGGATGACAAAAGACGCTCAGGATGACAATGCTCTGTCCAGGATCCTTCACTCCGTCTCCGTCTCCGTCTATGGTGACAAGGTAGCAGCTTCGTCTATGACGACAAGGGGACGGCTTCGTTCAGGTCGGGACGGCGGACCGCGAACAAGTCAAATTTGTATTGTGTCTCAACGGATTACAAAAAATCGATGTTCGCGGTCCGCTTACCGAAGAGCGTCTCTGCGCACCGTTGCGTGCGCCATCTCCTTCATCGATGCGATGTCTGAGGTGCCTCTACTGACCCGCGTCAGTGTCATTCGCTGGCGAGAGCTTCTATAATCCGGAAAAGATACCTCTGTATCCTGGCCATGGGAGTGGTATAGCCGTTTACCAGTATCGAGAATATCACAGTCTCATCTCTTGTCCCTGAGACGGGCATTATGTAGCCTGAAAAGCATCTCACCCCTCCCATTGAGCCGCTTTTCATTCTGATTCTCTGTCTGGTTGCATCCGGGACAGACCCCATATAATACCGGAGCGTGCCTCTGCCTCCGGGATACGGCAGTGAATTGAAGAAATCTTCAAATGCATAGGAGTCCATCATATTCTCCAGGAGACAGCATATGAATCCGGCGCTCAGCAGGTCTTCCCGTGACAGTCCGCTCCCGTCACATATCCGGTAACGGCGGTCTGTCACGCATATCTCCTCCAGAAGTCCCCTGATGGCTACATATGCGGAATCATAGCAACCTGAACCGCAGTATTCCTTGCCGAGGGTCTTGAGTATGGCCTCGGCGTAAAGGTTGTTGCTGTCAGTGTTCGTCACTCTGACAATATCTGCGAGGGACGGTGACATAGTGCTCCCTATTATCTTCAGACTGTCCTGTGCAGGAGGTATATCAGTGGACGGACGGAACACCGGTCCCAGATCACCGGGCCCTCCGGTACATTTGAGCCCGCGCCCTGCCAGATATCTTGTAAAGTACCAGGCGATTGTATATTCGGGGAACTTGTTGGCTGCATATTCCGTCTTCGGCCTGCGGTCCACTGCGAATGTCCCCCTCATCTCCCCGACAGGGGCGAATCCGCTCGGGTAGAAATAGAGAGTGTTGCCCGTGCCGGCCTTTCCTGTCACGGCGGAATTCATTGTCTGCAGCCAGGGCGTTTCAGGATATCCGGGCTTTATGCTGACCGGATCGCCAGGGGCGGCCCCTGCAGAAACCATAAGTTCCTTCACATTCTCATAGAAGTTCAGTCCGCCTGCTCCCGTCCCGTAATATGTCCCCGCGTCACACAGTTCCCACGTAGGGTGTTCGTCCATTCCCTGGAAGGCTCTTCCATCACCGATTATGTATCCGTCTATTTCTGATATCCCCGCCTGGCGTATGGTATTCTCCCACTGCAAGAACATGGTGTCCAGAGGGACGGCTATCATATTGTGCGATCCGAGCGTAGGGTCTCCTCCGCCGATGATATAGAGATTGCCATCGAGTCTCCCGTCCGAGATGCTTCCGGAATATCCGAGCCTTGTCTCATACATATAGTCTCCGCCGAGAGAGTGCAGGGCGAGGGCTGTCGTGACCAGTTTCATATTGGAGGCTGGTATCAGCAGCCTGCCGCTGTCGTGGCACAGAAGAGTGTCCCCGGCTCCGTCGATGGCAAGTATGCTTACGCTTGCACCTTCGAAGTCTCTGCTTTTCAGCATCTCCTTCATGATATGCTCTGCCGTCTGACAGGACCTGCCTTCCGGTTCAGGGATGCCGGACTCTGCAGCGGCCGATGCTTCCGCCTTCAGGGCCGGTATGCTGCATATAAGTATGCATATGACTGCCAGTGATACCGTATGTTTCATTGTCTGTTTCCGAATGTCCATATCAAAGTGTCGCTCTTCCTGAAAATATTCCCAAAAATATCCATAAAATTCATATTGTCAAAACCGCTTAATTTTATAACTTTGTAAGGATTGTGCGGATATTTCCGTAATGTGGAAGACATTTTGTTAAAAACATAAAATATGAAAAGAGTATTGGTATCAGGCGGTGCCGGATATATCGGCAGTCACGTAACTGTAGAACTCATCAATGCCGGTTATGATGTGGTCGTGGCCGACAATATGTCCAACTGCGACCTTACATGTTTTGAGGGAGTGAAGAAAATCACCGGAAGGGATGACATTCCGTTTATTGAAATGGACTGCTGCGATGATGCGGCTGTGACGGATCTTTTCTCGAAATACAGGATAGATGCAGTGATTCATTTCGCCGCTTTCAAGGCTGTCGGGGAATCCGTGGCCGAGCCTATAAAATATTACAGGAACAATCTGGATTCTTTCCTCAATATTCTCGAGGCGGCTAAGACGCATGGAGGCTGCAATGTCCTGTTCTCATCTTCAGCCACTGTATACGGCGAGACCGACAGGCTGCCGGTCACCGAGGAGTCTCCGCGCCAGCCGGCGACTTCTCCGTACGGCAACACCAAGCAGATATGCGAGGATATCCTCAGGGATGTTGTCAAGGCGACTTCCGGCTACGATGCAATGGAACCGGGAGCGGCCAGGAAAGGTATGGTGAAGGGTATAGCTCTCCGCTATTTCAATCCTATCGGAGCGCATCCGTCAGCCCTTATCGGGGAGCTCCCTCGCGGTGTGCCTAACAATCTTGTCCCTTACATTACCCAGACTGCCATCGGCAAGAGGGAGTGCCTGAGTATTTTCGGGAATGACTATCCTACGCCTGACGGTACATGCCTCAGGGATTATATCGATGTGGTCGACCTTGCGAAGGCGCACGTGGCCGCGGTCGGAAGGATGCTTGAGGGGAAGATGGATGAAAGCTATGAGATCTTCAATATCGGTACCGGGCGACCTGTGTCGGTGCTTGAGCTTGTCAATGCGTTCGAGAAGGTAAACAGTCTGAAACTCAACTATAAGTTCGCTCCTCGCAGGGCAGGTGACACAACGGCGATCTGGGCTGATCCGACAAGAGCCAACAGGAAACTCGGCTGGAAGGCGGAGCGCACCCTGGAGGATACTCTGGCCTCTGCGTGGGCCTGGGAGAAGCATATTGCCGGAAAATAGGATTTTTGGTGCCCCGGACGGGGATCGAACCCGTACGGACATTGCTGTCCAAGGGATTTTAAGTCCCTCTTGTCTACCAATTCCAACACCAGGGCAAAACCGGAATGCAAAGGTAATTAAAAATTTCAGATATGGAAGATAAACTTATGCAGAACCCCAATTATGTAAAGGCATTGGAGTTCATCAGGAACACGGATCTCAACTCGCTGGAGAACGGAAAGCATATCATTGACGGGGACAATCTTTTCGTCAATATAGTCGACAGCGATATGAAGACGCCTCAGCAGGCCCGTCTCGAGGTCCATGACAAGTATATAGATATCCAGATCCCTCTTTCAAAGCCGGAGACATTCGGTGTTGCTCCACGCAGCGAGTGCAAGGAGCCTGACGGGGAGATGAATGTCGAAAAGGACATCCTTTTCTATAAGGATCCGGTAGGAGTGACCATCACTGCAAAACCCGGTGAGGTCGTCACCTTTGATACGGACACTGCGCACGCACCGCTGATCGGGGAAGGAAAGATACACAAGGCTATATTCAAGGTCCGTGTGGTGGAATGACCTACCAGCAGACTGCGGATGACAGTCCGAGCATAAAGGAGTTTACGAAAGGCTTTTGCCGGGAGAGACTGAATGTCTCGTATCCGGCGAAAGCCTTTATTCTGAAATTCTCCCCGGCACGTACGGCGAGGGCGGCCTCGGCAGCCGCATCTATCCCGTTCCCGAGTCTGTGCCAGGCGTACCCGAGCATTGCCTTGAGATTGAATTCTATGACGCGGGGAAAAGGATAGACCCAATATGCCCCGGCCAGGACATTGTACATATTCATTGAATATGTTTTTATGGATACGCCATCTTCATAGGCCTCTGATTCCCGGCCCCCCCCTGAAAGACAGCTCGTTTACGCTGCTTCTTATTGCCAGCCCTGTCCCGGGTATCAGCGGGATATGTACATCGATGCCGGATGTGCTTCCGCGGAAAGGCAGAAGTCCGCTGTCCCTGTCTGCCCTGTCTCCTATGACGAATCGTCTGGCAAAGAAAAGCCCGGCTTCATAGTACCTGTGTCCCGGATCGAATCCGAACATATCGGGAGTCTCGTATCCGTCGGTCAGATACATATCCTTGAAAATAAGGTCGGCAAGGAAATATCCGAGATGGACCGAACTGATGCCGATGGCGGCGCCGGCCATTACGTCCGTCAGGTAATGCCTGTCGTTGAGGACCCTTGATACACCGGTGAATGCGGCGACCGCATATCCTCCGATGCTGAACCACGGGCTTCTCCAGCCGTATTCCTTGTGCAGCATCGCGGCGGTCATGAATGCTGTCGCGGTGTGTCCTGACGGGAATGAATTTCGGGCGGTACCGTCCGGCCTCGGTCTCCGTACAGTGTATTTCAGTCCGTTGACCAGTCCTGCCATTATCGTTCCCGAGAATGCATCGGATACAAGCATCCTTCCCCACGATGACCTTCCCTTGTATCCGAATGTCTTGAGTCCGACCATGACTGCTGCAGGCAGGTACTGCGTGTAATTGTCAAGATGATATCTGAGGCCGGGAGCGATATTGTTCCTCATCTGCTTGATGTCATTGTCGAATCCTGGCCTGAAGCCTGGATATGGCTCCTGAAGACCGGTATACGGGAAGCCGGTGCCGGCCGCTGTCGTTCCGGGAACTGTCGTCTGTATGCCGTGGACTGAAGCGGCGGATATCCCCGGTGTCACGGACTGCCTGGTCTGTGCGCTCGCTTTATGGAATGTCGCAAGGCATACGAGTATACAGCCTGTCAAGGTCAGAATACGTATCATCATATTGCAGGTTTTATTTTTCAGTGACTCCGATGCCTGGTCTCTCATCCAGTGTTATCTTCCCGTTCCGGATCTTCATTCCGTCGAAGCAGTCGTTGGCAAGAAGCAGGTTGCCGTCCAGGTCCGCCCATTCCATTTCGGGACACAGCTGCGCGGCTGCGGAAATGGCAACCGATGTCTCTGTCATACAGCCGATCATCAGTCTCATTCCCAGAGCCCTGGATAGCGTTATCATTTCCCTCGCCTCTCTCATCCCGGTACATTTCATAAGCTTTATGTTGATTCCGTGGAATGCTCCCTTCAACCGCGGAATGTCGGTCAGTCTCTGGCATGCTTCATCTGCGATTATCGGCAGGGGGCTTCGTTCGGTCAGCCAGGCGTGGCTGTCAAGGTCATATTTTGACATTGGCTGCTCGACAAGTACGGCTCCCTGGCCTTTGAGCCAGTATATCATATCCAGAGCCCTCTCTCTGTCTGTCCAGCCCTGGTTGGCATCCACATACAGTGGCGCGGTGCCGTTCACTTCCCTGACCAGCCTGACCATCCTCCTGTCCTTTTCGTCCCCCATTCCCAGCTTTACCTTCAGGACTTTTGTCCACGATGCCTCCCCTGTCTTTGCCCTCACCGTATCATCATCGTCATCATAGCCTATCGTGAATGACGTATACGGAGTCTTTTCGGGGGAGAATCCCCATATCTTCCACCACGGCTGCCCCATGATCTTTCCGGTGAGGTCGTGCAGGGCGATATCCACAGATGCCTTTGCGGCAGTATTGCCTGCAGCGAGACGGTCTGTCTCCTCCATTATCTCCTGGATTCTGAACGGGTCATTGAATCCAGGCAGGACCTCTTTTCTGACTCTTTGGAGGAATCCGTTCACTGAAGCGGCTGTCTCTCCGAGATACGGCGGCATGGCAGCTTCTCCATAGCCGGTGTATCCGTCATATGAGAGTCTTGTCAGTACGATGGGGGTACTGCTGCGTGAAGAGCCTGAGATAGTGAATGTGTGTTTCAGGATCCCGTTGAAATCCTCCCATTCCATCTCTATCCTGCCTCCGGTATGCCGGGTATGTCCGGCTGTCACCTTGCCGGCTCCGCTGTATGCCTCCCTGCTGCTTCCGGCCGCCGGTATGAGTGCTGCCGGAGACACAACGGAGACTGCAGACAGCAGTCCTGCCTTTTTCAGAAAGTCCCTTCTTGTAGTTCTGTCCATACTTCGGATGTCTTGTCTATGATACGGCTTTCAGGCCGATCACCGATGCTATGAGTGTGGTAATGAAAAACAGACGGAGGAATGACACCGGCTCGTGGAAGAAAACTATCCCCAGTACCACTGTCCCGACTGCTCCTATTCCTGTCCATACCGGATAGGCTGTCCCTATCGGAAGGGTCTGCACTGCCTTTGCCAGCAGAAGCATACTGATGGTGAGACAAAGCAGGAATCCGGCTCCCCAGAGCCAGTATGCAGCGCCTGATACTTCTTTCATTTTTCCCAGGCAGAAGGCGAAGCCGGATTCGAACAGCCCGGCCACTATCAGAATAATCCAGTTCATAGGGGCAAAGATAGCCAGAAGCAGAGAGCAATGCAAGTTTACTTGTAGTCGCCGGTTATTTTGCTGAAACAACAATTTCTTTTGCTGTACCGGCAATTTTCTGCTCTATCCCCAAAATGATTTGCCGTATCGGCAATGCCGTTTGAAAAGGAGAATATGTGTATCTAAATTTAGTTCAGGATAACTTATAAATCCAATGTCTATGAAAAGAAAAATCTGGAAATTCTGGAGCATTATGTTTCTCGTATTTTTGATGCCTGATGCCGCAGATGCCCAGACCGCAGGTGTGACGACCAATGTACTTGGCTGGGCCGCACTTTCTCCGAATATAGGTGTGGAGGTCGGCTTTGCCAGGCAATGGTCGGTCAGCATTGACGGTCTGGTGAATCCCTGGACCTGGTCAAACGGCAGAAAAAGCAATCTGTGGCTTGCCCGGCCGGAAATCCGTTTCTGGCCGCGGCACAAGTTCGCCGGCCATGTGTTCGGAATCTATGGCCAGTATGGGCAATACGACTGGTCTATGCGCACAATGGGATATACGGGAGACTTTAAGGGAGCCGGTATCTCATACGGTTATGCCTATATGTTCCATAAAAGATGGAATGTCGAGGGGACTGTCGGTTTCGGCTGGAACAGGCTGGACTTTTCTAACCGCTATGATCCGTTTGACCGGCAGTCCTGTTTCGGCCCCGCATCCCGGGATGTCTGGGGCATCACCAGGCTCGGCATCAAGTTCACTTATTTCATAAAATAATACGGAAATGGCTACAACAAGAACAATCATCATACTTGCAGCTGCATTTTTGTCTGTATCCTGTTCAGGGCTCAGGCAGGCGGCAAGGACTGAAGCGCAGGTTGCCATCTGCTGTACGGCCGATGCGGACTATACCGGTGAAGGTAAGGTCAATATAGACATAGAGGTGTCTGTGCCGGAGGATTTCCGTAATCATAATACGGGCATTGTGGTGGTTCCTGAACTCGTATCGGAAGATGGCCATGAAAGAGTCCCTCTTACGGAATGTATCGCGGAAGGGGCTCTGCACAATACCTTTAACGGCCGCAAGTACATTTATGAGCCCGGATTGACAGACAGTGTCGCGGTCAGGAAGGCATATATGAGGAGGGGAGCGACGTTGCTCGAATCAGTGACTGCGGTCAGGCTCGAGGACTGGATGAAGGAAAGCCGCATTTCTGTCAATGTCTATGCGGATGCGTATTGCAGGAAAGTCCTTCTTTCATCGGAGACCTTCCCGCTTTCTGTCATTGATCCGAACTCTTTCGCTGATCTGGAGTTCCGTGAAAGATATTACTATGTATGGGAGGATGGAACGTCAGCCGGGGAAAGGTATTTCCCGCTTGCCGACGGCTTCCTTTTTTCTCTGGATTCGTATTCGGTTGATGATGAGAATATCCGGACCAGTCTCGGTGAATATGTCTCCGGTGTGCTGTCTATGGACAATCTGTCGGATTATTCAGTCTCGGTCACTGTCTCCAATTCTCCTGAAGGCAGTCTCGGTTATAACCGTGATCTGGGCAGAGACCGCCTGCAGGCGGCTAAGGATCTGCTTTCCGATGCAGGGATCGATACGGCGAAATGTTCGTTCACCGTTGTTGAAGAGAACTGGGATGGCGTCAGGAAGGCTGTTTCGGAGAGCTTCTCGCGGAACAGGCTGGAGATACTTTCAATATTGGATTCCATTGCGGATCCGGATGAGCGGGAAAATGCAATAAGGGACAGGTATTACAGTGAGTGGAGGGAGCTCAGGAAAAATGTGTATCCGGCCCTCAGATACTGCCGCATCGAGATTGTAGGGGATCTCCTGCCGGATTCTTTCTGCCTCGCCGGGGATGACTCCGGACCTGATGCCTGCGGACTGAACATATCTATGCTGGAGAAGGTGAAGTCCGGGGATTTCACCGGGGCGGCTGATGCAGCCGATATGATTCCAAACTCGGGAATACCTGAAAAAATTCTTTATAACAAGGCAATGGTCTATCTGAAGACAGGCAGGGAAGAGGAGGCAGGCGCTCTGCTGAGAAGATGCACGGGGATTCCTGAAGCCAGATACAATCTTGCCGTACTTTACATTATGTCACATAACTATGCCGGTGCCGAGCCTCTGCTCGAAGACTGTGACTGTATCAACAGGGCGGTGGTGAAGGCTGCCTTGGGAAAAGATGACGAGGCGCGGGACATACTTGTCCTCCTTCCGGATTCGGCAGCCAGGGATGGGCTTACAGATATGCTTGAACAATAAGGACCATAAAATGTTTAGAATTATGAAAAAGAATGTTATTCCGTGGCTCGTCAGCCATCTGGCGGCGGTTATGGTCATCTTCCTTCTGCCGGGAGGCTGTCTGAAAGAGGAAGTGCCGTACCTTACCCTCAGCGAAGAAGGTGACATTGAGATGGAGTATGATGGAGGGGCTCTTTCTGTCGAGGTCAAGACCAATCAGGTGTGGACTGCAGCCTCGGATGCCGGCTGGTGTGTCATCAGCGGCGGAGAAGGTTCATATAAAGGGGAATTTGTTTTGACAGTGGAACCGAATGATGGAAGCCAGAGCCGCAAGGCGAACGTGACCGTGACCGGCGGCCTGTGCAAGGCGGTCATTACCGTGGTCCAGACTTCGATGGAGGCGGATTTTTCAGTTTCTGCGGATGAGATCGCTTTCGTCAACAGCTCCGATTCGTACAGGCTTGTGGTGACGTCAAATTATCCGTGGGCGGCATCCTCATCATCCGACTGGTGCAGCATCTCGGAAGAAAAAGGAGATGGCAATGCCGTCATCGATATCACTGCGGAAGCCAACGATACGGGCGAGGCCAGGGAGGCTGCCGTTTCATTTACGGTGGCTGCAGGAGGCAGGTCGATAGTGAAGACAGTGTCGGTGAGACAGAGTGCGGACTCTTTCTTCCTTGAGCTGCCTGTGTCTGAGTTTGCTGTAGGCAAGAGCGCGGGAATCCTTGAAGTGACATATCTTGTCGGGGGACATGGTGTCGATGTAGAATGCAGCAGCGGAGCGGAATGGATAACCGTGTCTTCCGTAGCAGAGGGCAAGTCCACGCTGGAGATATCGGAAAATCTTACAGGAGAAGACCGTACGGCGGAAGTGGCGTTCAATACTTCCGGCCAGCCAGGCTCCCCGGTTATATGCAAGGCTTCTGTCATCCAGTCGGGAGAGGCATCTGCCCTGGATCTTCTTGTGTCGGAAGTCACCCTTGTCTCCAAAGGTGAGGAGATGAGGATTCCGTTTGTGGCGGACGGTCCGGTCGAGGTGAAAAGCTCATCTGACTGGTGCAAGGTTTCGCTCCAGGGAGAAGATATAGTCATTTCCGCAGAAATGAATGTCGAGGAGGACCGCGAGGCATACGTCACGGTATCTCTGACAGGTAAGGATGGGAAGACACTGTCCAGAACAATAAAGGTTACCCAGCCGGTTTCTGAACTTTTCTTTGAATTCGACAGTCCTACGATATCTCTCAGCTATGATGCATCTTCCGGTTATGCGCAGCTGAATTCCACAGGTGAATGGAGACTCAACAATACTGCAGGGACAGATATCCCGATGTGGCTCTCCGTATCTCCGGAATCGGGCACCGGTGATGCCCTTATAACCTTGAAGGTACAGAAGAACCAGTTCAACCGGGAGAGGAAGACCCAGCTGTCGTTTACAAACACTCTCCTTAACAAGTCAGTCTCGCTTCTGGTTGTTCAGGAAGCCAATCCGAACGGAATCGAGGATTACAGTCATATAGGCATGGGATACGATGCTTCGGGAGAATATGCTGCGGATGCATACGTGCGTAATGTCGTACTCGATGTCGACAGACTTATCGAGGAAGGCTATCTGGCGGATGTGATCAACCTGAATTCTACTGAAGAAAGATATATCTACGCCAAGACCGTCGAGGAATATCAGAGCCAGCTGTCTGCCAAGGCAAGTATCTCCGCAGGATACCTCGGCTTCTCGGCATCCGTGTCGACTTCGTTCTCGGTTACCGCGCTGTCTTCAGCGGAGAATGAATACTCTTCTTTCCGTCATATCACCAAGAAGCAGTCGTACAAGATCCTTCCGAATCTTGTCGCGGAGGACCTTAAGCCATGTGTCATTCCGGAAGTCCAGTCGGACATTGACAATATGGCGGCGACCGACCTCTTCCTGAAATACGGGACACACATAATAACGGGATTCATTCTCGGCGGTTCTCTCGATTATTCAATGAGTGCGGATGTCAGCGTAATGGAGAATGCAGCGGACTGGAGTGTCGCCACTTCCGGAGGCTTCAAGAGTCTTGCTATGGGAATGAATGCTTCGGCCGAATTCGCATCATACGAGAGAATGAGGAACGAGGCCGCCAATTTCGAATCATCCCTCAGGGCGAGAGGAGGCGAGTCCCAGTATGCATCCCAGAATCCGAATGTTTCGGAATCCACATATAATGAATGGCTTGCAAGCCTTGAAGACCAGAGCAAATGGGTAATGGTCGATTACGATGGCTCACAGCTTATCCCGATATGGGAATTCGCATCGAGTGCGGGACGCAAATCGGAACTTGAAGCCGCTGCCAAGTCCTATCTTGCAGCTCCTCCTGTAGAGCAGAAGACAACGCACCGTACTCTGAAAGTGACTCTGCTGAAGATAGGGTATCTTTCTGATGACGCAGGCAATACGGCTGAACTTTCATGCGAATTCTGGTATACTGTCGATAACAAGGCAGAGCAGGATCTCGGGGATTTCTATCAGGAGATCCCTGACAATTCAGGGGAAAATCCGGATGACTGGAAAGATGCCGGCAGCCAGTTGACGGCATCTGTCTCCAAGCTGTCCATATACAAGTCCCATACACTGAAAATACGAGGATATTTCGTTGAAGATGATACAACCGGGGATGACACGAACAACGGTAGCATAACCTTGTATTATTCTCCTTCGGACAGTATGTGGAGACTTGATTCGACAAGCGGCACCGAGATCGGCAGCGGAGATACGTTCATATTTAAGGCAGGTTCTTCCGGAGAAGGGGTGAGAGCCCAGTTCAGGTTCGAATGGCAATGACGGCGGCCGCGATTTCAGACCGGATTAAATAATGGATATGGAGACTGGTCCCGGATATTCCGGCCGGTCTCCATATTTTAACGTTATTCTGTCTGAGCCCGGGAACGTCTCCATCTGGCAGGAGATACGCCTTCCTTTTCCGTGAATATCTTCGAGAAATAACTGAGGGAAAGGAATCCGGATGCTTCTGATACAGCACTTATGTTCATTTCCGGATGTCCGGAGAGCATACGTTTGGCATATTCTATACGGAGTCCTGCAATCCATTCCCTGAAAGTGACACTGTAGGTCGACTTGATGTATCCTGCCAGATAGGTGCGGTTGGTGCACAGGGTGCCGGCGAGGTCTTCTATTGTCAGCCCCTGACGTGTGAAACCATCCTTCCCGATCCATTCGGACAGTCGTTTCTCTATGTCTGCATAGTATAGAGGCACATTCTGCCTGCTTCCGGATCCTGTCCCCTCTACGGCTTCAGGCAGTTCCGTCTCCAGCGCTTTCTCGACTTTTTCATAGAAAAGTATATAGTTCATATAAGAGCAGTAGAGATAGATATAGAACGGAATCGATGAAATTATCCAGATAAAGATGTATTTTTCAGGAATGAATGTGAAAAGGCCGCATCCGACTCCGTAGATTACGGCCCACCACGTAAATACGGACAGCCATTCGATATATGCTGCAATATGGTCTGACTGTGTTTCGTCAAACAGCCTGACGGCTCTCCTGTACGACTTTACAAGTCTTGCGGCGAGCCGGAATGCATATATCAGGAACCAGCCGGTCAAGACAATGATGCATACCGTATTGAGAGGTTCTGAAGGGAATGTGACCAATATGGCTGCGGCGATTGCGGTAAAGCACAGCCAGCTGATGATGTTGACCATAAACAGCTTCCGCGTAAGATAGCGTCTGTCGATGAGAGAATTCAGGGCTGAACTGAAAAGCCAGGCTGAAATGTAATATGTGGACAGGTTCAGTATGATGGCGGCTTCCGGCGCCGTGAAACGCAGCCTGCAGAAAAAGTGTATCATATAATTGGCTGACAGTACGAGCAGTGCCGCTCCCATAATCCGTCTTGAACGGATGTAATTCCTGAATACCGGTTTGTTCGGTTTCCGGGCTGCCAGGAAATAGAAACCGAAGAAAAGCATCAGCGTCAGTGCAGCGCATAGTGAATATCCGTAAAGAACCTGAGTCATTCCGTCTGTTTTTCCGTGTGCAAAATTAAGAATTTTAAATTTTCGCAGCTTATGCCTTGGGAGGAAAAATGTGATGATATGTCTGCAGAATGATTGATAGATTGTGCCGGTCTTGATTCTCTATTATCAGAAAAACATAAAGAATATGAAGAAAAGAATTTCATTCAGGCTCTTCTGCACAGTGGTGTGGAGAGGTATCTGCCAGGCGGCAGGCAGAATCGGGCGTTTTTTCGGTTACAGGGATGGGTCCGGGTTCGGGAAGGTGGTGTGGAGGATATTTGCAGGCAGTGCCGCTCTTGTCGTATTGTATATTGCAGTATGCCTGATCTATCTCTTCGGCAGGAATGTAATCTATGACAGGTGGATCGGACCGATGACTGATACTCGTTATTGGGAAGAAAGGCACATCAGCAATGACATAGTATATCAGTGGCAGTACAGACACAAGGCCAGGAGATTGTACAATGAAGCCACCGGCGAGGTCCTTATGCGGAATATCGAATGGGTCGCGGTATCTGACGACAAGGACAGTCTGGCCGTGTTTGCAAAGGGCGGGAAGAGAGGGTATCTCAACCGTTTTACCGGAGAAGTCGTCATCCCTGCTGATAAATATACGAGGGCCTGGGTCTTTTCGGAGGGACTGGCGGCTGTGGAAAAGGATGGCAGGCTGCTGTTTATAGATCATTCCGGGAATGAAGTGATCGACAAGGGGTTCAGCATCTATTTCAATAATCCTGGATATGCTTTCCATAACGGTTACTGTATATTGCACGAGCCTGTATGTGGAAAGGTCGGCCTGATAGACAGGGAAGGCAGCTGGGCTCTGGAGCCAGAGTATGACAATATATTCAACAGTGAAGGCTTCTGGCAGGTCGAAAAAGATGGGCTGGAAGGGCTTTTCACTTCCGATCTCGATACAATGTTCGCTGTGTCGCAGAAGTCCATCAATATCTATATGGATATGATAGAGGTCGGATATGCCGATCATACATCCAGGCTCTATGATTTCGATGGCAACATTATCGTGGATTTCCGTATAGACAGAGTGGAGAATCTGCTGTATCAGACGGAGGATTTCAGAATATGTCCCGAAGGAGAGGATGAAGGGACTGTCTATGATCCTGGATATGCAGTGGCAGATTGTATGAAATATACTGTATATGAAGATGGTTGCACAGAATACTGCGGTCTTATGGACAGGCGTGGACGGCGCATTACACCTCCGGATTACATATCCATAGAAGCGATAGCCAGGGACAGATACCTCTGCCGGCCTCATGGTGTCATTCTCGATGACAGGGGAATGAGGGTAGACTGACTTTTTATGTTTAATTTTGTGCCGGAATGAAAAAGGAGAGGATATATGATTTCAAGGAACTGCCTGGATATGCCCGGTATCCTGTCAGACCCGGAACGAAAGTGGTCTTGATGGATTCTGATCTGAAGGGTACGGTCTGCGGAACAGGGGAGAAGGTCAGGATCGAACTGGATGATGGTCTGGTGATTGATGCCGGATACGGTGAATTCGCTGTAGCGGATCCTGATGAGGAGAAGCAGCTGCGCGGTACAGCTGTCAATCCGGCCGCTAAGGAGAAGCCCTGGGCAGGAAAGAATTTTCCCGGGAATATAAGGAAGACAGGAGGTGGTTCGGTGCAGGTCGACCTGCATATAGAGGCATTGTCTTCAGGACGGCCGGTGCCTGATGGACATCAGCTTGAGTATCAGCTGGAGTTTTTCAGGCATATCCTTCGAAAGAATATCCGGCACAGAGGTATGAAGATATCTTTCATTCACGGGGTAGGAGATGGTATCCTCAGGAGCAGACTGTGCAAGGAGCTGGATGAGGTGTTCGCCCTGAAATGTACCTATTCATCCTCTCCTGCAGTCACTGTTGTCACCATTCGGTAACCATCCGGGCAATGGCTGCATTATGTCCGGTCAGGATGAAGACCGTCCGGGATTTCTGAATTTATCTGAAAATCATTATCTTTGGGCAATATTCGTTAAATCCACAGTATATGAAAAAAGTATTGTTTCTGGCAGTCGTAATGGTCGGGCTGTTTTCTTTTGCGGCCTGTACCAATGATGGAATTACAAATGAAGGCGGGGAGGAAACATCCGGGACTGTGTCCGAGGCGGATATGTTCATCGGGACCTGGTCTGGCCATGGAGAATGGACATTCAACGCGGACGGCACGTGTATGTACGAATATTTCGATCAGTATGAGGGACACTGGACGTATGATTCCGAGTCCCGGACTCTGATCACAGATGTTCTGGAATGGAACTGGAAAATCATAAATGTGTCTGAAAATATGTGGACGGGCGAACATCTGGCCGGCAGCAAGGACACATATACTTATAGCAGAGTGGAAATCTAAAGTCCATCCGGTATGTGGTACCTCAATACTTCCCGGTAGCATCCCTTGTCATCCTGAGCGTCAGCGAAGAATCTGGAGAAGAAGGGCGGGGCAACGGACCACGAACAAGCCCAATTTGTATCTTATTGAAATACAGATTGTTATGAAAATCGATTGTTCGTGGTCCCCACTTTTTTGAGGGGACCGCGAACAAGGTTATTTTGCATTGTATTGTGTCTCAGTGGATTACAAAAAGTTGATGTTCGCGGTCCGATGAGCGTCTCTGCGCACGGGGCATTAATCCGTCCGAGACAACAAAGTTAAAAACACGTACTTTTCCCAGTGCCCCATGAACTCGCTCCGTATATTACGGAAACGCTATCGCAGAGAAGAAGTAGAAGCAATACGCACAGGAAGAAAAGGAGGTCGTCATGAACGCTGAGCGGAAAAATAAAGCCCGGTTTTGATGTTACGTCTTTTTCCCCATTATATACCACTTAATTTATTCTCAAAGTTTAATGAAAACGATAAACTTCTGTCAGAGTGCGGCATATGTCCGTCTTATATTCGCAGAATAATGGCCCGCAGCAGTCATACGCCTGACACAGCCGGAACCGGGAATGACGGTAACATTCCCCGAATAATAATTGCTCGTCGAAAAATCTTTCCCTATCTTTGTCGTGCTCCATTGGGGCGTACAATACTGATTTTAAGAAGTGCCAGTATAGCAAAATTCGCCAATATAAAAGATATACACGTGGCACACAGGCAACCTCCTATACGGTGGGTTGCTTGTCTGCGTGTATATGGGCGTTTGGCGATGCCTTGCTATAGCGGACAGGCAGCCCACTTCTTTATTATTGACATTCCCTGTCGGGCTGCAAGGGAGAAAATAACACAAAAAGTTTTGCTTGTGCCACGGTTTGGTACAATGCCGTATTTACTTTGCAGTAGAAACCAATAAGAGATACTCATTATGGAACGCCTTTACAGTTACAAGATGTCTCACGACAACCGCTTCGCCCCGAACCCGTTGTTCGGAGTGCTTACCCTTGCCACATGCAAGCCGCAGTTGAGGAAGAACGCCAAGATAGGAGACTGGATTGCAGGCTGGACTTCATCGCATATCGCCCACACTCCTACGCCTGTCGGGGAGGAAAGGCTCATCTATCTTGCAAGGGTGTCTGAAAAACTGACTTTTGCCGAGTACTGGGAGAAATACCCTGCCAAACGACCTGTATATACTGATGATACCTCCGTACTTGAACGCTATGGGGACAACATCTACAAGCCTGTAGAGGGTGGCTTCGAGCAGATAATGAATGTTCACCACACAGATAAGAATATGGCAAAGGATTTACGGGGACAGTATGTGCTTGTGTGCAGTGAGTTCTATTATTTCAGTTGCCTAAACCCTCTGACAATCCCTGCGGAACTCCGTCCGAGAATACCTAAAGGACAGCATCCGACAGGCTGTCTTACTGAAAATCCGGAAGCGTTCATCCGGTATGTCGCAGAACATAGTAAAGAGTGCAAATATAAAACAGAGTAGGCCATGAAAGTGATATTGAGCAGAAAGGGCTTTGACTCCGGCTATGGAGGAACTGCAAGCCCGATATTACCGGACGGCACATTGCTGTCCCTGCCTATACCGTCAAAGGTGGAGACGGTCAAGTTTACAGACCTGCATTATGACGGGCAGTCATATTATGACATTATCAAGTCGCTCAAGCCAACAGCAAAAATCAAGGAGAAATACGCCTGTCATCTTGACCCCGACATCCGCAGGGGTGTGATTTCAAGGCTTGACGGGTGGCAACCTGCATTCGGTCAGGAGGGAGCGGCATTGAGCCACCTGCAACACCAAGGTGTCGGGGTCGGCGACTTGTTCTTGTTTTACGGGTGGTTCAAGCAGACGGAATACAGGGACAACAGGCTGTGCTATGTAAAGGGAGCACAGGATTTACATATCATCTACGGTTGGTTACAGGTAGGGCAGGTCATTGGCAGTCCTGCGGATGTTCCGGAATGGTTACAGTCACATCCGCACAACAGCCCCGAAAGGTGGGGCAGCAAGTCGAATGCTATCTATATTGCAAGCGACAGCCTTTCGATAGAGCCGGAACTCTCCGGAGCCGGATGTCTGCATTATTCTGACCGCCTTGTGCTGACAAAGAAAGGGTGCAGCCGCAGGGTATGGGACTTGCCGGACTTTATGAGGGACATCCCTATGACATACAATGCTGAAGCATGGCAGGATGAGGGCTTCGTTTCAGCGGCAAAGGGACAGGAATTTGTCTTTGACGCTAATGATGATGTCATAGGCTGGGTAAAGGACATGCTCCTGTCCGGCAGCAGATAGAATTCCCCTACCGCTGTCATACAACGGTATCGACCTCTGTGTATTTTTTGTTCTGACAATTAGCGTACTATGCAAAAGACTTTATCAGCGACCCTCTACGAGGACAACAACCCAAGAGCAGAAAGAAGCATCAGAGTTGAAATAAAGGACGGACTTGTTACATTCGAGCAGCAGGACATCGGTCCGCTGTGTGATGAAATGTTCGGGGACTCTGACTATGAACGGGTAATATTCGACTTGCCAGTAGAACAGTTGAG
>JADIMI010000039.1 GCA_017694845.1 Candidatus Cryptobacteroides intestinavium | reverse complement strand
TTCCGGAAGAAGCCTATCCGGTACAGGTGACGAAGCATGGACACGAACACATCAGAATAGGATTCAAGGCAGGAGAGCCGGTCTCGCTCAACGGCACCGAAATGGATCCGGTAGAGCTGATACGGACGCTCCACTCGATCGCTGCGCCTTACGGAATCGGACGGGACACGCACGTCGGCGACACAATTATCGGCATCAAGGGGCGGGTAGCCTTCGAAGCGGCTGCCCCTCTTATCCTGATCAAGGCCCACCATCTGCTCGAGAAACACGTCCTTACCAAAGGGCAGCTCTACTGGAAGGACCAGATATCATACTGGTACGGACAGCAGATGCACGAGGCTATGTACCTCGACCCTGTCATGAGGGATATGGAGGCTATGATGGACAGTATGGAACAGTTCGTCACCGGAGAAGTGGAGGTGGAGCTGATGCCTTACCATTTCTCGGTGCTCGGATGCAGCACAGCCCACGACCTTATGAACTCGAAGTTCGGCTCATACGGAGAGATCAACCGGTCATATACAGGACAGGATGTGGTCGGGTTCACCAAGGTCCTCGCCAATCCTCTCAAGATCTACTACAGCGTGAACGGGGAGGATGCGGCCGACATTATCGGCTGACATGGCATTCCGCCTGAGATACCGGAACATTCACACATTATGACACATTTATTATGATAAGAGCGGCAATAGCGGGAGGCACAGGCTATACGGGAGGAGAACTGTTCAGGATCCTTCTCGGACATCCAGAAGTACAGATAGTGGCGGCGACCACGACATCTTCGGATGGAGTGCCCGTGACATCTGTCCACAGGGATCTTGTAGGAGAGACGGACTTATGCTTCGGGACAGAGCTGAACAATCCTGATGTAATCTTCCTCTGCCTGGGACACGGCATTTCAAGGCAGTTCATAGACACTCACGATATCAGCCGCGACTGCAGGATAATCGACCTCGGCAACGACTTCCGTCTGGACGGGGACTATGCAGGCAGGCATTTCGTATACGGGCTGTGCGAAAGCGCCCGGGACGAGATTGTCAAGGCCCACGACATAGCCAATCCCGGCTGCTTCGCCACGGCCATCCAGCTTGCCCTGCTCCCTCTTGCATCCGGCGGGCTCATCAACGACGAGGTGCACGTGAGCGCCATCACGGGATCGACCGGTGCAGGGAAGAAACCTGGAGAGACCACGCATTTCAGCTACAGGGACAACAACATCTCCATCTACAAGCTGTTCACCCACCAGCACCTTGGAGAGATCCGAATGAATCTCGGGAGCATCGCCGGGAAAGAGCCTGTCGTGAACTTCGTCCCTTTCAGGGGGGATTTCACAAGGGGGATATTCGCAAGCGTGTACACAAGGGCCGCTGAAGGCATCTCCGAAACGGACTACAGGCAGCTGTTCGAGGAATACTATGCGGCATCCCCGTTCGTATTTCACTCGGATGAAGGCATATCGCTCAAAGAAGTCGTGAACACGAACAAGGCGCTTCTGCATCTCGAGCTGCACAATGGTTATGTCCATATAAGCTCGGCAATCGACAACCTCGTCAAAGGCGCCGCGGGACAGGCAGTGCAGAATATGAACATAATGTTCGGACTTCCCGAGACCACCGGGCTCCGGCTGAAGCCATCCGCCTTCTAATCATTGCCATGTCAGCCTGCCCCTCTGTCATCCTGACCTTCCTCCTGTCATCCTGAGCGAAGCGAAGGATCTGCGATATTGCAACAAAACCGATCAACAAGAATACAGACATGGATCTTTTCAAAGTATACAGACTGTGGGACATAGAACCTGTCAGAGGGCTCGGAACCACTTTATGGGACAAGGACGGGAATGAATACACCGACCTGTACGGAGGTCACGCAGTGATCTCGATCGGACATTCCCACCCTCATTACGTCAAGATGCTGTCCGAGCAGCTCTCCAGACTCGGGTTCTACTCCAATGCGGTACAGAACTCCCTGCAGAAAGATCTGGCACAGAGACTCGGGAAGGTCAGCGGATACGATGACTATTCCCTGTTCCTGTGCAACTCCGGGGCGGAAGCCAACGAAAATGCAATGAAGGTCGCTTCCTTCCATACAGGCAGAGCGAAGATGCTGGCTTTCCGCAAGGCTTTTCACGGACGGACTTCCGGAGCTGTCGCCGTGACAGACAATCCGAAGATCCGCTCCCCTTTCAACAGCTGCGAAAACGTCACGTACATCCCTCTCAACGACATTGAAGCAGCCGAGAAAGAGCTGTCAACAAGGCTTTATGCAGGCGTAATCATAGAAGGCATACAGGGGGTGGCCGGGATCTATGAACCGGCCGATGACTTCCTATGCGAACTCAGGCGCCTGTGCACAGAATACGGCACACTGCTGATACTGGACGAGATCCAGTCCGGATACGGAAGGACAGGAAAGTTCTTCGCACACCAGTTCTCCGGTATCAGGGCCGACATCATCACCACAGCCAAAGGAATGGCCAACGGATTCCCTATCGGAGGAGTCATCATTTCTCCCGAGATCCATCCGGAATACGGGATGCTCGGCACGACATTCGGCGGCAGCCATCTCGCCTGCACCGCCGCCCTTGCAGTCCTCGATGTCATTGAGAACGAACATCTTGTCGAGAATGCAGCGAAGGTAGGAGAATATTTCCGGTCCGCATTTCACAATGAGGACGGACTGGATCCTGCACTGGAAGAATACAGGGGCAGGGGGCTTATGATAGGACTGCAGATCAAGGACAGATATGCCGGCCTGCGCGACAGGCTGCTTTTTGAAGAGCATTTCTTTACAGGGGCGGCCGGAGCTTCTGTCATCAGACTGCTCCCGTCGCTCTCCATCACGCTTGAGACCGCATCCTCATTCATGGACAGCTGGCACAGGCTGACCGGACAGTGACCCTGTCCTCTGTCATTCTGAGCGCAGCGAAGAATCTGAAGCACCCTGTCATCCTATCCTTGTCATTCTGAGCGCAGCGAAGAATCTGATAACAAAAAAACAATAATACAATGAAAACATTCACCTCTGTAAAACAACTCGGCAACCTCGACGAAGCCTTCGCCAAGGCAAGATATGTAAAGGAAAATCCATTTGCAGACCAGCGGCTCGGACGCAACAGGACACTGCTGATGATATTCTTCAACTCAAGCCTCAGGACAAGGCTGAGCACCCAGAAAGCCGGGCTCAACCTCGGAATGAATGTGATCGTGCTCGATGTCAACCAGGGAGCCTGGAAACTCGAGACTGAAAGAGGCGTGATAATGGATGGAGACAGGCCGGAGCATCTGCTGGAGGCAATTCCGGTGATGGGCTGCTACTGCGACATTATCGGAGTACGGTCATTCGCACGGTTCGAGAGCAAGGAGGATGACTACAACGAAGTAATACTCGACCAGTTCATCAAGTATTCCGGCAAACCTGTATTCAGTATGGAGGCTGCTACACGCCATCCTCTGCAGACATTCGCTGATATGATCACCATCGAAGAATACAAAAAGACAGACCGGCCGAAGATAGTGATGACCTGGGCTCCGCATCCGAAAGCACTTCCACAGGCTGTGCCGAATTCATTCGCCGAAGGCATCAACCTTACAGGATATGAATTCGTGATCACGCACCCGGAAGGATATGAACTCGACCCTCAGTTCACTGGCAATGCAAAGATCGAATACGACCAGAGAAAGGCATTCGAAGGCGCGGATTTCATCTATGCAAAGAACTGGGCCGCATATACAGGGGACAATTACGGGAAGGTGCTCAGTATGGACCGCAGCTGGACGGTCGACAGTGAAAAGATGGCTCTGACAAATAACGCATACTTTATGCACTGCCTGCCTGTGAGAAGGAACATGATCGTTACCGATGATGTCATAGAAAGCCCGCAGTCCATAGTCATCCCGGAAGCGGCCAACCGCGTGGTATCGGCCCAGACAGTGCTTAAAGAAATGCTTCTTTCTCTATAGAACGCATATGGTACTGGAAATGAATGATATAAAAGTGATAAAGACAGGAGGCGGCATTGTGGAAAACACTATGCTGCTTGAACAGTTCATAAAGGACTTCTCCGCCATAGACGGCCCTAAAATTCTGGTACACGGAGGCGGAGTCATGGCAAGCCAGCTGCAGAGGCAGCTCGGCCAGCAGCCGGTCATGATAGATGGCCGCAGGGTGACCGATATGGACACGCTCAAGGTTGTCACTATGGTATATGCCGGCTGGTGCAGCAAAAGCATAACCGCCCTTCTCCAGAAAAACGGCTGCAATGCCATCGGACTTTCCGGTGCCGATGCAGACCTCATCCGGGCGACAAGAAGGCCACCGGTAAGAAAGGAGGGCCAGACCGAAGGCGAGACCGTGACCATCGACTACGGCTATGTCGGAGATGTGGATCCTCTCCGGATAAATGCACGCTTCCTCTGCCGGCTCATCGATGCCGGGATAACACCTGTCATCTGCGCAATCACTTATGACGGGAACGGCAGCCTGCTGAACACAAATGCAGACACGATAGCATCGTCAGTAGCTGTTTCGCTGGCATCATACATAAAGGGAGGCATTCGGTCCGAAAGTCTTTCTTCCGGGAAGCCGGCGGAGCTTCCGGAAGTGTCGCTGATATACTGCTTCGAGAAGGATGGGGTGCTGTACGACAGGGATGATGACAGCAGTGTAATACCGGAGATCACCCCGGAACGCTACAGCCGGCTGAAGCAGGAAGGCCGCGTAGCTGCAGGAATGATCCCGAAGCTCGACAATGCCTTCAACGCCCTGGAAAACGGAGTGAAGCAGGTGATCATCAAGAACGCCCGCAACATCGGCAACAGCATCGGCACCGTCATATCCCTCTGAACGTTTCATTGTACTATGCGCAGCGAAAGTTCCGGAAAAGGGCTGACCCGCGGCCAAAGACGAGAATATTATGGAGAAAATCATCGATACACTCACAGCGGAGTCAGTCTCCCTGCTGAAGGAAATGATCGCCATTCCATCGCCTTCTTTCAGAGAGGATGCCGTCAGCGGGCATATCTCCGGTTTCCTGGATAATGCCGGTATCCGCCACTTCAGACTTAAAAACAACATCGTCGCAATACAGCCGGACTATTCCCCAGAAAGGAAGACCATAATGCTTTGCGCGCACATTGATACGGTAAGTCCATCGGATGACTATTCATTCGACCCATACACCCCTGATTACAAAGAACTTGACAACAGGCGTCACTGGCTTGACGCCATCGGGGCAGTATCATCCTCCGGGATAGTGGCAGGACTGGGGGCGAACGATGATGGGGCATCGGCAGTCGCCATGCTTGCTGCATTCAGATATTTCTACGACAGATATCTGCCGATCAACATAATGCTGGTCCTCAGCGCTGAAGAGGAACGTTCGGGGAAAGACGGGATGGACGCTGTCTGGCGTGCTTTTGAAGAAAGTTCAATAGAAAATATCTGTCCTCCCGACTGGGCCGTCGTCGGGGAGCCTACCGGGATGAAGGCTGCCATTGCGGAACGAGGGCTTCTGGTGATAGATGGCCTAGCTGAAGGAGAGAGCGGGCACGCGGCAAGGGACGAGGGCGTCAATGCCCTCTATATCGCGATGGATGACATCCGGAAACTCAGAGATTTCCGGTTCAGCAGGGAATCGCCGCTGATGGGCAAGGTCAGACTTACAGTCACCCAGATCAATGCAGGGACAGTACACAACGTCATCCCGGACAGATGCAGCTTTGTAGTGGATATCAGACCGACCGAAAGATACACCAACACCGAGATACTGGACCTTCTCCAGGCTGAATGCAGAAGTACGCTCAAGGCCCGCAATCTGACAAACCGCTCGTCAGCGACCGCATCCGGTTCTCCGCTAATGAAATGCGCCGCCAGGCTCGGGGTGGAGACATTTGTCTCCCCTACCACATCCGACTGGATGAGAATCGGATGCGATGCAATCAAGATGGGCCCCGGAGATTCGGCACGCTCGCACCGCAGGGATGAATATGTGACAGTAGATGAAATCAGGGATGGTATCAAAAAATATATTACCTTTATAGGCACGGGGTTTTGTAACGCTTGATAAACGATAACAGGATAAAGAATGGCAACACTTTGGAGCAAAGGCGCTGATGCGACCAGAACAGTAGAGGATTTTACAGTCGGGAACGACAGGATACTTGACATCCGTCTTGCAAAATATGATGTACAGGGGTCGAAAGCCCACATAAAAATGCTGGAAAGTATCGGCCTGCTGACATCTGAAGAACTTGAAAAGCTCACTGCAGGGCTGGACGCGATTGCAGCCGAGATAGAATCCGGAAATTTTGTCCTGGAAGATGACATCGAGGACATCCATTCCCAGGTGGAGATGAACCTGACACGCAGACTCGGAGACATAGGGAAAAAGATCCATTCCGGACGCTCCAGAAACGACCAGGTGCTTGTCGACATAAAGCTGTTCCTCAAAGATGAGATACTGAAGTTCCGACATGAAATACTTGACCTCTTCACCAGGCTCCAGGACCTCAGCGAAAGATACAAGAATGTCCTTCTTCCGGGATATACCCACGGCCAGATAGCAATGCCGTCATCTTTCGGACTCTGGTTCGGTGCATACGCGGAGGCTCTGTCAGAAGACATGTACATGCTCCGTGGCGCATACAAGGTCGTGGACCAGAACCCTCTCGGGTCGGCGGCCGGATACGGGAGCTCTTTTCCTCTCGACAGGAAAATGACCACTGAACTGCTGGGGTTCGGCAGTATGGACTACAACTCTGTCGCTGCCCAGCTCAGCCGCGGACGGTCGGAAAGGGCAGTCGCATCGGCGATGGGAGGCATTGCACTTACACTCAACAAGTTCGCCTCGGACTGCTGTATGTATATGTGCCCCAACTACGGCTTCATCTCATTCCCGGCAGAACTGACTACAGGCTCCAGCATAATGCCTCACAAGAAAAATCCTGATGTGTGGGAGATAATCAGAGGCGACTGCAACAGGATAATGTCCGCCGAGAACGAGATCTCCCTGCTGTGCAGCAATATGCCGCACGGATACCACCGCGATTTCCAGCTGCTCAAGGATATACTTTTCCCCGCCCTGGAACTGCTGCACAAGTGTCTGTATATGACAGGATATATGCTTGACAGCATCAAGGTAAACGAACATATCCTCGACTCACCTCTATACGACTATCTGTTCACAGTCGAAGAAGTCAACCGCCGTGTACTGGACGGCACTCCGTTCCGCGATGCCTACAGAGCGGTCGGCAACGAAGTCAATGCCGGAGAATTCAAGGCCGACAGGACTGTCCGCCACACTCACATCGGCAGTATCGGCAATCTCTGCAACGACCTGATAGCCGCCAAGATGACAGACGCAAGCGACTTCTGAGAATCATCTGTCAGCCTCTACTGTATTGAACAGTATCATCCGTTCGAGAGCCTGCCTGCATACCGGACAGAATGATTCCGATCTGTTGTCGAGCATACGGCAGCTCTGATAGCCACGGTATACCCCTCTGGACTGGTAGCCGGCTCCCTCGTAGACACCTACCTTGTCATCATACCTGTGCGTCGCAGGGGTAGGTACCGGTGTATCATCATCCAGCAGATTCTCCCATTTGCTTCCGAAATCATACAGAGTCGTGATATTCTGCTCCCACGGCTCCACATCCGGATAGTAATATTCGACATACATATCATCATAGTAATACTCATCCGCCAGAGCGCCGAAACTGTGGCCGAACTCATGGACGACGACAGGCCTGAACTGGCTGTGATGAGCCGTGGTCAGTGTATAGGAATTGTATATCCCTCCGCCTCCGTAGACGTCAGTGTTGGCAAGTATGATTATATGCTCGTACGGGATTCCTGCAAGAGCATTATGCAGATCCTTCAGATTGAGGGTCGTAAGATACCTGTCCATATAGAACGTACTGAAATGCGAGTGCAGAGGCGTATCCTTCCATTCCCCCTCGAGAGGGACACTCACCCCGCTGTCAGTTGAAGGCAGGGCCACCGCCACTATATTGAACATATGCATATACCTTCTGAAAGGCTCGTAAGAGAAAAGGGCATCAGCCGCAGCCCTGGCATCCGAATAGAAAAGCTCCGCCTCATCCTCCGTATATCCTTCAGCGACTACAGCCACATCGATACATTCATCGGAAGAGCCGCCGATATGGATATAACGGTTCGGGGAGACGCCTGAGGCGGACAGGACCGGAGAGGGACAGCGGATAAGGATATCGGCCGGATCCACTCCGTGCGTCATCGAAGCCGTCCTCCGTCCTTTCACATCAAACAGCTCCACAGTTATCTCCGCCCGCCGGGATGGCATCGGCAGCAGATACACATTCTCGAAAGACTTGCACAGCCTTGTGGCCTCCTCGGTAGTCTGCCATTCCTGGAACAGGGTGGAGAATGAATTTCTGTACAGAACCATCCCCGTAGCCGCATCTCTCATAGTGATCTGCCCGTTCCCCCGGACAGGCACCCTTTCCATATTCACCCGGCGCCCGTACCATCCTTCTGAACAGGACATCCTGTCCAGGGCGATCACAGCCGAACTGTCGGTACCGGAAAAGATATAGTCAACTCTCAACGTACTGTCACGGAGAAGTCCGCTGTCAAATGAACATATGTTCTGACCTGAGCATATGACAGATATTAAAAAGAATGCGCCGACGAGCGACATTGTAAGAATGCTGTTCCTTATCATCATAAATCCGTATAAGATGCTGCCAGACGGGCTGCACAGTTGATACCATCAAGGGCCGACGAAACAATGCCTCCTGCATATCCGGCACCTTCCCCGCATGGATAAAGTCCGGGAAGGTTGACATATTCAAGGGTTTCCGGATCGCGGGGAATGCGCACAGGTGAAGATGTACGAGACTCGACACCGAGCAGCAGGGCATCATTGGTATAATATCCTTTCATTTTCCTGTTCCCGATCTCAGGGAAAGCCAGCTTGAGTCTCAGTGAAATATGTTCAGGCAGAAGTTCGTGAAGAGGGGCCGGCACAGCGCCAGGGCGGTAGGATGTGGCAGGCAGGTCCCTGGATTCCACCCTGCGGCAGAAATCCATCATCCTCTGGGACGGAGCCTTCATTGATCCGGAGAATCTGAACATCGACTGCTCTACATCCTTCTGGAAATGCATGAGAGACAGCGCTCCATACTGCCCGTACTCCGGTATGTCACCCGGCTCCACGCCTACGACCACCCCGGCATTGGCCCATCTGGAATTGCGTGCCGAATTGGACATCCCGTTGAGCACCACCTCTCCCGCGGAAGTAGCGGATGGCACAAGTATGCCTCCCGGACACATACAGAAAGAGAAGACCCCCCTGCCCTCGACCTGGGTCACGAAAGAATATTCGGCCGCCGGCATATAGGGCTGATATTTCCCGTGGTACTGAATCCTGTTGATGAGGGACTGAGGATGCTCCACCCGGACACCGAGAGCGAACCCCTTGGCTTCGAGAGACCAGCCCTTCCTGTCGAAAAGCTCATATATATCCCTCGCAGAATGACCTGTCGCAAGTATGACCTTCCTTGCACTGAAGACCTCCCCTGGGCGATTCCCTTCCTCTCCCGTGCGTACAGTGCGGACCGATATGCTACCATCCCCGTTCCTCCCGATATCAGTCACCCTCGTCCCGAAATGATATTCCCCACCGTACGAGACAATGCATTTGCGGATATTCTCCACTATTGAAGGAAGTCTGTCGCTGCCTATATGGGGGTGCGCATCCACAAGTATCGAAGGATCAGCACCGAACTGCACAAGCTGATGCAGGACCTCCCTTACATCCCCCCTCTTGGAAGAGCGCGTATACAGCTTTCCGTCCGAGAATGCGCCGGCGCCCCCCTCCCCGAAGCAATAGTTGGAATCAGGATCGACCTTTCCGGAGACAGACAGCGCCGCCATGTCGGGCTTGCGTCCGTGCACATCCCTGCCTCTTTCGAGAATCACCGGCTTCAGACCGCACATCAGAAGCTTCAGGGCAGCGAACATCCCCGCAGGCCCTGCCCCTACGATTATCACGGGCTCGGCAGAAGACACATTCTTATATTCCTCCAGTCTGTATTCCGGACATTCCTCTCCAGAGACATACGCTGCAATACGATACCTGTAGACAATCTCGTTACGGGCATCGACAGAGCGGCGCACCACCCGGCAGGAAGCCACATTCTTCGGTGCGACCCCGAGAGCCCTGGCTGCGGCGGACAGCATTTCCTCACTGGAGAGTTCCTTTCCTATGGGTTTCGATATTTCGATTTCTTTCATTTGCAGGTCTGGTTTATTCTGTTCCAGAAGGAATTACAGTTCTGCAGCACGGGATGCAGGGGCTACGGAAAGAGGAGTCCGCTCACCGTGCAGATAATGGAAATACCCCGCTATGGCTATCATCGCGGCATTGTCGGTAGTGAACTTGAATTCCGGCAGATACACATTCCATCCCCTTTTCTTTCCTTCCCGTACAAGCGCATTGCGCAGGCCGCTGTTGGCGGACACTCCCCCGCCCATAGTCACCTCCTTGATACCTGTCTGTTTCGCAGCCTTCACAAGCTTGTCCATCAGTATCTCTATCAGAGTCCTCTGGAATCCTGCACATATATCCTCCTTGTTCTTCTCCATAAAATCCGGATCAGCAGCTATCTGATCCCTGACAAAATACAGGAGGGATGTCTTGACCCCGCTGAAACTGTAATCCAGACCAGGGACGTGCGGCTTGGCGAAATGGAACCTGTTCGGATCGCCGTTGTTTGCAAGCCTGTCCACTATAGGCCCGCCGGGATAGCCCAGCCCCATCATCTTGGAACATTTGTCGAAAGCCTCCCCGACGGCATCATCGATGGTCTGGCCCAGTATCTCGAACTCGAGCGGACTGTCTACCCTCACGATCTGTGAATTGCCGCCTGACACCAGCAGGCACAGATAGGGGAATTCAGGATGCCTGTTCTCGCTGTCGTACTGCTTTATGAAATTGGCCAGGATATGCCCCTGGAGATGATTCACCTCTATCAGAGGCCTGTCCAGAGCCACCGCCAGCCCTTTCGCGAACGATGTCCCCACAAGCAGGGAGCCAAGCAGCCCTGGGCCTCGGGTGAAGGCTATCGCAGTGATATCCGACGGTCTGATGCCGGCCCTGTCAATGGCCTGGCTGACGACAGGCACTATATTCAGCTGATGCGCCCTTGATGCAAGTTCGGGAATCACTCCTCCGTATGCCTTGTGCACATCCTGGCTGGCAAGGACATTGGACAGCAGATATCCATCCCTGATGACAGCGGCGGAAGTGTCATCGCATGATGACTCTATTCCTAATATTATATCTTCCATAGCCGCAAAAATACGACTTTTTGTCGGATAATTTTATTATTTTTGCAGATTGCGTCATTTATAAACTGTCATCGGTATCAGAAAGTTTCTGAAAATACTCTGGTTCTCGTTCCTGGCAGTCGTCTTGCTGCTGGCAACCGCTCTGCTGCTTCTCCAGACGACTGCTGTCCAGACATATGTGGCAGGGAAAGTCGCAGATTCACTGTCAGGCGCAGCCATTGATGCCAGAATAACTTTCGGAAAGATCCATTTCAAGCCGTTCAATACGCTTATTATCAGAGACCTGAATGTAATTGACAGCAAGCCGGACACGACAGGGGGCAGAGATGCGGTCGACACGCTTTTCACATCCGGCTACATCGTGGCCAGGTTCACCCTGAAAGGACTTACAGGAGAAAGCATCGACATAGCCAGTGCATCTGTCCGGGACGCTACATTCAACCTTGTCCTGGAAGAGGGAGACTTCACGACCAATCTGACAAGAATGTTCCGTATACCCGCAGACAGGATAAGGAAAGGTCCGAAAGACAAGGAGATATTCCACATAAGGAATGTCGAGCTGGCGGGGACAAGATTCACGATGAAGAACCATACTTCGCGGCGGCACGGGACAGGAGAGGCGGGAATAGACTGGAACGACCTGGATGTCAGCGATATAAAAGTCAAAGGACGGCACCTGAGACTGACAGGGAAGATTATGTCCGGCGAACTGGACGAACTTTCGTTCAAGGAAAAGAGCGGCTATTCAGTGAAATCCATCTCCGGCAGGACAAGGACAGGACAGGGCGTGGCCCTTATAGAGGACATTCGCCTGAAGGACAGCTGGAGCAATATAGACATCCCGTATTTCACAATGCAGTACGAGACGGATGACGATTTCGCGGAATTCATCAGCAAGGTGAAAATGAATGGAATCATCCGTCCATCTTCCGTAAGTATGAATACCATCGGCTATTTCGCCCCTGCACTGAAAGGCAACACCGCCGACATCAGCATCAGCGGAGGATTCTCCGGCACAGTATCGGACCTTGCGTTCAATGACCTTGTCTTTTCTACAGAAGGAGGGAAAGTATCAGGAAAACTTTCCGGACGGCTGAGCGGTCTTCCTGACACGGAGAAAATGGCAGCATCGCTGAAAATGCAGGAGATATCCTTCACCACATCCTCCCTCAACGGACTGATCGAAAGATGGACCGGCTCGCCTGTCGACAATCTGGACAGCTACGCTCCAGGTAAGAGATTCAGACTTTACGGAAACCTTTCCGGACGGCTTGACAATATGTCCATCAAAGGATCTGTATACTCCGGCATCGGAAGACTGCGCGCAGACATAGACATAAAAGGAATCGCTGCAGGCAACAGAGAGAAGAGCATTTCAGGCATACTTATGACGAAAGACCTGGATCTGGGAAAAGCGGCAGGGAACCTGCCCGTGCACCAGTGCTCGATGGAAGCGGCTTTCAAGGCGACTTTAGACAAGGAAAACCCATCGCTGGCAATCGACTCGCTGAAAATAGACCGGCTGAATTTCAACGGATACGACTACAGCGGCATAGCCGCCACCGGCACCCTGTCCGGCAGGCAGTTCAACGGAAAGGTGATCTGCAACGACCCCAACCTCAGCTTTATGTTCCAGGGAATATTCAGCTTTTCCGGCAAGACGAGCAATGCGCTCTACAGATTCTATGCGAATATAGGATATGCAGACCTGTACGCCCTGAATCTCGACAGGAGAGGACGTTCAATGCTGAGCCTGCAGACAAACGCCAATTTCACCAGGACGGCAAAAGGAGATATGCTGGGGAACGTGGATGTAGCCGACATAATCCTCGAGAATGCACATGGACGGTACGACATCGGGGATATCAGGCTGTCCTCCTTCACGGGTAACGGCAGGTACAGGATCCGGCTCACGTCAGGATTCGCGGACGGGGCATACAGCGGCACGGCTCCGTTGACATCATTCTTCAGAGATCTCGGCGGGACCACCATAAAAAGAGAAGTGCCATCGCTTTTCAGCCAGACTGCGGAAAGCCATTCAGGCAACAGCTACGAATTCTCTTTCAGGACAATGGACACTATGGGTCTTCTCGCTTTCCTTGCACCTGGAATGTATATAGAAGAAGACTCCAGCGTCAAGGTGACCATAGATGCCGACGGCCGGTTCAACGGATATGTCAGATCCGGGAGAATCGCAATGAAGGAACAGTACATCAAAGACATCGACTTCACCATAAACAATTCAGACAATGTCCTCGCCGGAGAAATGAAAAGCGAAAGCATCTATGTGGCGACAGTGATGATGAAGAACAACAGCCTGAAGATGTTCGCGGATGACAACCATGTCGGCATCGAATTCTCATACGACAACCAGGATATTCTCGAAAACAGAGGAGAGCTGGTCATCACCGGAGATGTCAGCATGCCGGAAGAAGGGAGGCCGGTATTCGATGTAAGGTTCCTGCCATCAAGCGTCTACCTCAATTCCAGGGAATGGAACATCTACCCGTCTGAAATACACATCGACGGAAAAGACATAGAAGTCAAGAACATAGAGTTCCGCAGCGGGGAGCAGAGCATACTTGCGGAAGGAGGATTCTCACAGAACAGGGCGGATACACTGGATGTCCGGCTGGACCGCTTCGACATATCGATAGCCAACCCTCTGATCGGAGAGCATTTCGGACTCGAGGGAGCCGTCTCAGGACTGGCGAGGATCACATCCCCTTCACAGGACAGGGGCGTCCTTATGGACCTGCTGTGCCATTCGGCCTCCATCGGAGGGGAAAGGATAGGGGACATCTATGTCAGAAGCGGCTGGAATTCAGCGTACAGAAGATTCGACATCAGCGCGGAAAACGACCTTGATGGGAGGAGAAGCCTGTCAGTGGCCGGAAGCTACACCCCATCCCGGAAATACGCGGACATATATGCCGATCTCGATATGCTTGACCTCGGCTACGCCGCGCCGTTCCTGGAAGGAATATTCTCCGATGCAGGAGGCAGCGTATCCGGGAAGTTCACTGCAGAAGGGCCTCTGGACAACATTTCAGTCCGCAGCGAGGGTGCAAGGCTCAATGATGCAGAGCTCACAATCGCCTATACAAATGTAGGATATATTGCCGACGGTCCGTTCCACATAGACGAAAGCGGTATATATTTTGACAATGTCACAATCAGGGACAGATATGACAATCCAGGGCGTATTACCGGTATGATCGGCTACGATCATTTCAGAGACATGTACTTCGACATCGGGATCGAAGTGGACAGGATAGAAGCGGTCAATCTCGAGGAAACGGAAAGCAGCGTATTCTACGGGCATCTTTTTGCCACAGGCCGGATATCCGTTTCCGGCCCGGTCCATTCCATACAGCTTTCAGCCGAAGCCGCGACAGCCCGCAACGGAGAACTGCATATACCGATAGCTTCATCCCTGACTGCCGGTTCAACCAATCTTCTGAAATTCAAGGAGCCGGTATCCGAGACAGAGGTCGACCCGTACGAGCAGATGATGACCAGATTCAGGAAGCAGGAGAAGATCTCGGAGAATTTCTCGCTGAAACTGAGCGTATCCACCACTCCTGAAGTCGAGGCGTTCGTGG
>JADIMI010000038.1 GCA_017694845.1 Candidatus Cryptobacteroides intestinavium | reverse complement strand
CAATGTGACAGCATTCACCCAGGTGCCTCAGTTCCCGTTCACGATGACAAGGAGGGCATCATCAACATCAGTAACAGAATAATTTGAACAGATATGATGAAAACATATAGGATCATATTGCCTGTCGCCCTCGCATCGGTGCTCTGGGCGTGCAGCGTGGATGAGCAGATGCAGCCACAGACAGACGCCCCTGCAGGTCCGTCTGTCTCTGACGAGGGGACAGTGCCGGGGATTATGACGGTCAAGGTATCCGATGACCTCGCCGACAGACTTCTGGAATATGCCGATGAGCAGGGAGAATTGAATGCCGATGGTGTGGCTCTGCTCAATATCTCCGGTATCAATGTGACCGGGGCAAGGACATCTTTCCATATCGGAGGGAAGTTCGAGAAACGCCAGAGGGCTGCGGGACTGCACAGATGGTTCAGGATAAGTTATGATGAAAGTGTCCCTGTATCCAAGGCTGCCGGCAATGCTGCCGCAGCTCCGGGGATAGAGTTTGCCGAGCCGGTGATGAAAATCAAGAAGATGTCAGTAGAGATGAACGATGTGGGATATGAACGGCAGTGGCATTATCATAATACCGGACAGTATGGGTTCACTCCTGGCATTGACATCAAACTGCAGGAAGCATGGGATACTTACGGAGTTTTCGGCAGCAGCGATGTAATTGTCGCGGTCGCTGACCAGGGTGTAGAATACAGCCATGAGGATCTCAACGGCAACATGTGGGTGAATGAAGCGGAATTGAATGGAGAGCCCGGTGTCGATAATGATGGAAACGGCTATGTAGATGATGTGTACGGATACAATTTCGTCAGGAACAACAGTACTATACATCCCGAAGCACATGGTACCCATGTGGCCGGTACGATAGCCGCAGTCAACAATAACAGTATAGGTGTCTGTGGAGTGGCAGGCGGAAAATATCCCGAGAAAGGGGTGAAGTTGATGGCCCTTCAGCTTCTGGAGGAAGGAGAACAGTACGGAGGCGATACATATCTTGCATTTCAGTATGCTGCCGATAACGGAGCATGCATAATCAACAACAGCTGGGGATACCAGTCATCCGATGCGACTCTGACAGAAGTGGACAAGACGGCAATCGATTATTTTGTCGAGAATGCCGGAATGGATGAAAACGGCAATCAGGTCGGTCCTATGAAAGGCGGTCTTGTTGTCTTTGCTGCCGGCAACTTCGCCTCCGAGACCGGTTATCCGGCCCAGTATGATAAGACACTTGCCGTTGCGGCTGTCGGTCCGACAGGCAAATATACCTACTATACCAACTATGGCGACTGGGTTGACATCTGTGCTCCGGGTGGGGATGAGTTCATTAATGGAGATTACGGACAAGTGCTCAGCCTTGCCCTGTCCGATCAATATGGATATAACAGAGGTACTTCTATGGCGTGTCCTCACGTTACAGGTGTCGCCGCCCTTGTCCTGTCCACCAAGACTCCGGAGGACGGCTTCACTGCGGACAACCTTTTCAAGCTGCTTGTCAATACGGCCGATCCATCAATTTATGAATATAACATGAACCGCTCCGGCATGCTCGGAAGCGGAATGCTCGATGCTGTGGCCGCCCTCGGGGCTGCAATGGAGACACCGGCTGCTTTCCCTGTGACTGGATTCGATGCGGAGAGCGAGGGAAATACCATCACCCTCACCGTGGAGGTGCCTGAAAATGCAAGCTATTTCTATGTCTATTATGACAACAGGGAGTTCACGGCAGACAATCTCGAGGCCGCCGACAAGCTCGAGTTCAGGATAGAGGATCTTGACCAGGCCTCTGACGGGCGCCGGACGATGACCATAGATGGTCTCAATTTCAATACGCCCTATTGGTGTACTGTCGTTTCTGCCAATATCATCGGAGAGGAATCTGCTGCCCCTGATCCGGTCATTATCACTACAAAGGCCAACAGGGCTCCGGTGATTACCCCTGACCAGACAGGCGATATCGTGCTGAAAGCAAGCGGCACTGTCGTCAGGACATTTACAATCACTGAGCCTGATGGCCAGCCTCTGACGAGGGAGTTCGACGGGGTGCGCGATGACATTGTCGAGCTCGTGTCCCTTTCCGAGAGGTCGGTGCAGCTGACCATCAATGCAGTGTATTCCGATCCGGGAGAGTATGAATGTTCCATCACTGCCCGTGACAACACGGGAGAGGAGACAGGAGTGACGACACTCAAGATACCTTATACCATTCTTCCGAACAACGAACCTGAGTTCGTACAGGGCAAGGAGATAGCTCTCGAAAGCGTAGGGTCGACATATGTGTTCAATCCGTACGACTGCTTCTATGACAAGGACAATGACAGTTTTACCTTTACCTACACGATGACTGATGACGGTATTGTGTCATATACCGAGCAGGAGAACGGGCTTGTCGAGTTCACTGCCCTCAAACAGGGAAGCGTGAGGATAGCAATTACCGCGACCGATCCAAAGGGGGCAGCGGCCGCAGGCGGCATCACTGTCTCTGTCATCGGATCCGGTCCAGCTGCTGACGGCGAGGTCGGGATGGACATATACCCTAACCCTGCAAGAGATTTCGTGAAGGTGAGGACAGCTGCATCTGGTGTCTATGATGTGATTGTGAACACGGCTTCCGGGAGTACGGTCTATTCGGCTTCCGCCGCCATCTCTCTGGACCAGCCTCATGAAGTCGATCTTTCTGGCATCGCTCCGGGCACATACAGCCTGGTTCTCCGCAAGGATGGCAAGGATGTGGCTTCCGGAACTTTTGTAAGAATATAGAACAGTTGAAAGATGAAAACTATAGGAAAGAACATATTTTTGACGATGGTGCTGATTGCCGGATCCGCTGTGTCCGCAGCGGCACAGGAGAGTGCAGCCATGTCGTTTATTGACAATTCCCTGACTCCGAGGATGGCTGCCATGGGTGGCATTGCGGCAGGACTCAGGACCGATGCATACGCCCAGTTCGGGAACATAGCGGCTGTTCCGTTTTCTGACAAGACGCTTGCCGCGGGAGTCACCTACGATGGTCTGCAGCCATCTGCCGCAGGCATCAATACCGGGGTGCTCGGGGCAACCTACAGGATAGGCCGTTTCGGCGTGACTCTCGGAGCTTCTATGGCTTTCAACCAGCCATACGAGGGCGTGGATGAGAACGGCAATGCACTCGGGCAGTTCACCCCGGTGGACTGGAATCTCGGGGCGGGAGTATCCTATCTTATCACTGATGCATTCTCGGCCGGAGTAGGGTTGAACTATGCAACCAGTATCACATCCCCGTATTACAGGAATCTAAATACCTTCTATGCAAGCGTACAGTTGATGTACAGGTTGAAGGAGTTCAGCTTCTCCCTCTCTGGAAACAATCTGGGGGTGCCTGTGTCCTCTCTGTCCGGCAAGCGATTCAATATCCCGATGAACGCCGAACTGGCTGTGTCATACAGCAATGAATGGGGAAAGCACGGGCTTGAGGCTGCAGTGGATGGCAAGGCGTATTTCGGCGGTCCGTCCGCGCTGGGCTGTGCAGTAGGTGCTGAGTATGAGTATGATTCCTTGCTGGCCGTACGGGCTGGATACCATTACGGTTCGACCAGGAACGGTCTCCCGTCTTTCGCATCCGTGGGACTCGGGGCACATTTCTTCGGCGTGAATGTGGATGTCGCCTACCTGATAGCATGCGGAAATTCTCCATTGAGGAATACGTTCTCGGTCGGAGTGGGCTATTCTTTCTGATGCGGGCCTGTGAAGGTCGTCATGTTTAATTTTTGAAAGCGTATTGCTTCTTGACAGAATGAAGATACATAAGATTTTTTTGACATTGTCAGCCGTCCTGGCTTCTGTGCTGTCATACGGCCAGGATATCATGACAGTGACTGGGACAGTTACGGACTCATCCAACGGTCTTCCCGTGCCGTTCGCTTCCATTCAGCTGAAAGGTACGATGACCGGTGCAAATACAGATGGGGATGGAAAATATTCGATGGATATCCCCTCGGATGGAGTCCTGATATTTTCGTCCATAGGATACAAGACAGTTGAAGTTCCCTTGACGGGTGCGGCAGTCCTCGATGTAGTGCTGCATCCGGATACTGAGATGCTGGAAGAGACCATTGTGGTGGCATACGGTACCGCTACAAGGTCGTCTTTTACGGGTTCTGCGGCTTCAGTGGATTCTGAAAAACTTGCGGAGAGGGCGGTGGCCAATGTTACCGGAGCCCTTTCGGGTCAGATGTCCGGAGTGCAGGTCGTGCAGTCGAGCGGCCGTCCTGGTTCCGGAGCCACTATCCGTATCCGTGGAATGGGGTCCATGTCGGCATCCAATAACCCTCTCTATATACTTGATGGTGTGCCGTATGATGGTGCCATCGAGAACATCAACCCTGCGGACATCGAGTCTATGACTGTCCTGAAGGATGCGGCGGCCAATGCTATCTACGGTGCGAGGGGAGCCAACGGAGTTGTCCTTATTACCACAAAGAAAGGCAAGACCGGAGAAGCAAGGGTGACCCTTGATGCCAAGTGGGGCTCCAACCGCAGGATGGTCCCGAATTATGATGTGATTGACAGTCCGGGACAATATTATGAGTTGATGTACAGGTCTCTGTACAACTCCCAGATCTATGCTGGCGCAACTTCTTCAGAGGCATACAGGTATGCCGATAACACCCTGCTCAACACCTCCAACGGAGGTCTGGGCTATCAGGTGTTCACTGTCCCTGCAGGGGAGAAGCTCATAGGTACCAACTTCAGGCTCAACCCTAACGTGACCCTCGGATACAGCGATGGGGAATATTACTATATCCCGGACAACTGGTATGACGAGATTTTCGGCAAAGGCAACCTCCGTCAGGAGTACAACGCGACCGTGTCCGGCAGTACCGAGAAGCTGAACTACTATGCCAGTTTCGGGTATCTGGATGATGACGGAATCATCAGCAATTCCGGATTCACCCGTTACAGCGGGCGCGGAAAGGTGGATTACCAGGCCAAGAAATGGCTCCGCGTCGGGACTAACATGAGCTATAGCCAGGCTACATATTACGGAGATGCAGATGAGTCGTCCAATTCTTCGCTGAACCTGTTCTATGCGGCCAATATGGTGGCTCCTATCTATCCTATGTATGTCAGGGATATGTACGGCAACATTATGTACGAGTCGGCAACAGGTACACGGCTGTATGACAACGGTGCCAACTCCACCAATGCGCAGAGGCCGTTCATGGGCAACTCCCGCGCCGGTGCGGTGATCGAGAATGACCGTTCCACTGATATCAACACCACATTCAACGGCCAGTGGTATGCGCATATCACTCCGATAGAGGGGCTTACCTTCAGCGTCAACTACTCCCTCACGGAGTCCAATGACAGGGTGAACTATCTGTCGAGCCGCTGGGGAAGCAGCAACGAGGAGTTCGACGGGTCGGCATCTGTCACGCACCAGAGGGTGTCCGGCATCAACTGCCAGTATCTGGCCACATACAAGACTACCATCAAGAACCACAGTATCGAGGCTCTGGTGGGATATGAGCAGTACAGGCTCAAGATACAGATGATGAACGGATCGAACGACCATCTCTACAATCCGTTCATCGGGGAACTGGGCAATGCCGGCGGAGTGACAAACAGGAATGTCTCCTCATATACCAACAACTATATGACGGAGGGTATCCTCTCCCGTGTGCAGTACAGCTATGGCGACAGGTATTTCCTGAGCGCATCTTACAGGCGGGACGGTTCATCACGGTTCGCTCCCGGACACCGCTGGGGAGACTTCGGCAGCATTGGTGGGGCGTGGCTCCTTTCCGATGAGAACTTTATGGCAGGTACGAGGGACTGGCTGGACATGCTCAAGTTCAAGGCGAGCTGGGGTGTGCAGGGTAACGACAACCTGCTGTATTCAAGCGGGGCTTCCAACTACCAGCCGTACACCGACCAGTACACTGTGACTTATTCCGAGACGACCGGGGAATATGCCAAGACGATGTATTACAAGGGTAACGAGAACATCACGTGGGAGACTTCGTATGCTTTCAATACCGGGTTCGATTTCTCGTTCTTCGGGGACAGGCTCGGCGGTACCGTAGAATATTTCAACCGCAAGACAGTTGACCTGCTTTACAACAAGCAGGTCCCGAGTTCTTCCGGTATCACTGCAGGCTCCATCCCTACCAATGTGGGAAGCATACTGAACCACGGAGTAGAGCTTGAATTGTACGGAACACTCATCTCTACGAGCCATCTCGACTGGACAGTCAACTTCAACCTCACCCATGTCACCAACAGGATACTTGACCTCGCTGATGATGTGAAGAAAACCGGCATAAGAGGCTCATCCTCTATCCTCAAGATAGGCGGCTCCATGTACCAGGCATATTACAGGAAATATGCAGGCATCGATCCCGATACAGGCCAGGCACTCTATTATATGGATCCTGACAACGATGACTGGAGCACTACCACCGACTATAACCTTGCCGCTCTTGCTGACTGCGGAGACACTATGGCAAAGGTCTATGGAGGATTCGGGACGACCCTCAATTTCTACGGTTTCGATTTTTCCGCCCAGTTCTCTTACCAGCTCGGTGGCCGTCTGTATGATGGCACATACCAGCAGCTGATGCATTCGGGTTGTTCACAGATGGCCGGTACCAACTGGCACAAGGATATCCTGAATTCATGGTCTCCGGCAAATCCGGACACGGATATTCCGCGTCTCGATGCCTCCGACAACACGTACGAGAGCGACAGCGACAGATTCCTGACGAGTTCGGACTATCTGAGCATCAACAATATCACCCTTGGCTATACCTTCCCTGAGAAATGGGTGAAGAAACTCCACATAGCAAGCCTCAGGGTCTATGCTACGGGTGACAACCTCTGGGTGTTCTCTGCCCGCAAGGGCCTTGATCCGAGGATGAGTTTCGGTGCTACGGGAGGTTCGAACAGCAACGGCAACTTTACCTATTCTGCAATGCGGAGCATATCCGGAGGTCTGACAATCACTTTTTAAAGAATGGAGAAAATGAAAATACACAAGATATCTCTGCTGGCGGCCGTCCTGGCGACAGTCTCTTGTTCCAAGATGGATGAGATGGACCCGGAGGGCTTCGCCATCACCGCAGATCAGGTGACGGAGGCGGTGACCGCCATCCCTGACAGGGCCGATGCCGACCTCGCGGGAGTATATGCCTTCACGACGAAGGCCATGAGCACATACAACAACGGTTCCATCCACAATGATTTCGGATATCCGGCCGTCTGCATGTTCCAGGACTGCAACGGTCCTGACATGGTGTGCGACAACAGCAACTACAACTGGTTCACGAGCAGCTACGACTATACCGACAGGAACGACAACTATATCGTATGCTATATCCGGTATTCGTTTTTCTATAACCAGATAGCCCTGTGCAACGCCGTACTGGAAGGATTCGAGGGCGTGGACATGGAGACCGCCTCTGCAGAGCAGCGCCATTCCGTAGGACAGGCTCTGGCGGTCAGGGCATTTGACTATCTCGGCCTGGCGCCGTACTATGCCTTCAGGTATCAGGACAGCAGAGATGCGGAATGTGTCCCTATACTGGATATCAACACTAATTATATGGAGAATCCGAGGGCTACTGTGGAGGCTATATATGACATTATAATAGGGGATCTCACCAAGGCGATAGACTATCTCGCCGACTACAGCCGTCCTGACAAGACAAGGATGGACCGGAACGTGGCATACGGACTCAGGGCGAGGGCCTATCTCAACATGGGAATGTTCAAGGAGGCCGCAGAAGATGCACAGAAGGCACTCGAAGGCTATACTCCATATACGATAGAGGAAGTGAGCACCCCGGCCTTCTGCAACATCAACGACCACAGTTGGATCTGGGGTTCCCTGATAGAGTCGGATGATGCAGCCGGATATGCAAGCTGGCCAGCGCATCTTTGCTCTTTCACAGGCTCAGGCTATACGGCAATATCCGGTATGTACAAGCGTATCAGCTCTATGCTTTATGACCTGATCCCGTCTACGGATGTCCGCAAGGGCTGGTGGGTGAACGAGTCGCTCGACTCCCCTCTGCTGTCCACGATAGAGTGGAACGGAAGGAAAGGCAGGGCGATATCCACTATGACCATCCCGAATGTCAAGGTGGCGTTCAAGGAGTACACTACCGTGAAGTTCGGGCAGAAACAGGGTATAGGCAGTACCGACAACGCGAGCGACTGGTGCATAATGAGGGCCGAGGAGATGATACTCATCCGTGCCGAGGGCTTGGCAATGAGCGGACAGGAGAGCACTGCGAAACAGGTGCTTGAAGATTTCATCAGGACATACCGTGACCCTTCATATACATGTGAGGCCGCTTCTGCAGAGGACCTGCAGGACGAGATATGGAAGCAGCGTCGCATCGAACTGTGGGGAGAGGGTTTCTCAATGTCCGATATAATGAGGCTTGCCAAGCCTGTGGTCAGGACGCACGGAAGCTCGACTATGACCAACTGGCCTGCAGCCTTCGCTTTCAACATCGCTCCTGATGACCCGTATCTCCTGCTGCGTTTCCCTCAGAGGGAGACCAATTCAAACAAGGCCATTCCTGCATCGTCCAACAAGGCAGGCACACCTCCGGTATCTGGAGACGGCTCTGACCTCAGGGATGGAGTCACAGACTGACATAAACTGAAGACAGACAATGAAGAAAATGAATTTTAGCAGATATGTTCTTTACCTGGGAACGGTATCCCTCCTTGCAGTATCCTGCGGGGACGGGAAATATACTCCGGGTGATGAGTCCAACTATCTTGGTGTGAATGTCTATTTCGAGGAGACAGAACCTTACCGGTCCCTTCCTCTCGATGTATATGAGATCACGTTCCGTCTTGAGAGGGATGATGCTCCGCGCGAGGATGAAAATGTGCCTCTGCACTTTTCCTGCGCATTCCCGGAGGCTTTCGATGTCCCGGAGTATGCCTTTTTCCCGCGTGGAGAGATGACATCGGAAGTGACAGTCTATTTTACGGACAAGATTGAGGATTTCAAGGAGTACCGGCTGTCCCTTTATGTGGATGAGGCATATACTCAGCAGTATATACAGCAGACGACATATCCGAGGATAGATGTGACGATAGTCAGGGAGGACTACGAGGTGCTCCGTACAGGAAGGTACATCTGCGGAGCTGCAGCGCTGGATCTTGTCGACTGGGGGGAAGACGTGATATCCAGAACGGTAGACCTGGAATATTCTCGCACCCTGGATGCCTACAGGATCGACCCTTGGGGGAACGGGAAATATATCAGGTTCACCGTAGATGAGGACAATGAGGAGAACGGCATAGCTCCGCTCAATCTGGATGCCAGAATCTATACGACCGGAGACATGTATTATTCCTCTGAAGATGGAGCCGATGTGGAGGTTATTGCGACCGTATCCGGCACGCCTACATTCGAAAACCGCAGAAGGACATATACTTTCCCGTTCACTTACGGCTATCTCGGCAAGGATGCAGGTGACTACAATGACACATTCTCTTATTGATGATGGATATGATGGTTAGAAAAATGATATCAGCTGCCGCAGCCGGGCTGTGTGTCCTGGCGGTGTCGTGCAGCGTGGAGCCGCTCGGGGAGTCTGCCGGCGTTGAAGCCGCAGGCCCGTCGGCCAAGATTATAAACAGGCAGACCGACCCTGTGGAAGGGTCTCTCATAGTGCGCCTGAGCGACCTGTCGCAGTATTACAGCCTTGAGCAGAGGCTCCAGGAGTCCGGAATCGGGATAGAGCCGGTCTTTACAGGCCTGACCGCCGCAGTGACCAAGGCAGGTACTCCGGAAGCGGATCTTGCCTGCTGGTATGAGCTGCGTTTCAGCGAGTCCGCCGACCTCGACAGCCTTGCAAACGTGGTGGCCGGATATGAGGAAGTCGGCAGGGTGCAGTTCAACAACAGGCTGAA
>JADIMI010000037.1 GCA_017694845.1 Candidatus Cryptobacteroides intestinavium | reverse complement strand
GAATACGGTATATGATGAGACCGCAAGGAGAATCCTTGTCTGTATCAGGGCAAAACGAAAGAACGGAGCCGACCCGCATCGGGCCTGCTCCGTTCCTGTCCTACTGTCTCGGTAGTTATTCTACAAAAGCTACGATTTCGCCTTTTGCGACATTGTCCCCCTGCCTGCAGCAGATTGCGACAATGCGGCCATCGACTGCAGGAATGACTTCTTCCATTCCGTAGTAGGTCTGGATGTAGCTCATTGCCTGTCCTGCCTTTACTTCTGTCCCGACTACAGGGGCGGTGGATTCATCATCCACATCCACCTGCCAGATGATCTGGCCCTTTACAGGTGCCTGTACCGGTTTGGCGTGAGGGTACTTTTCAGCGATCGTCTCTACATCGTATTTAGGCATCTCCACTACCGGACGTACAATGACGATAGGTGCACCGGCCTTTTCCTTTGCTGATGCCAGATCCTTCTGGAAACGTTCCTTGGCAATGCCGCTCTTGTAGTCGCGGTATTGCCTCTCGTGCATTGCAAACTCGAAGAGCTCCTCCTGGTCCTCTCCTTCATCCCAGCCTTCTTCCTTCATCATCGCCCTGAACTTGTCAAGCTCGTTCGGGAATGCATCCTGAGGATTGCCGGTATAGAATTCGAGTCCCTTGCTCTTGGCAAGCTCTACGATTTCCGGTGCAAGTTCTCCCGGAAGTTTTCCCATCTTGCCGAGGATCATGTTCCATGTGTCCTTGTCGATAGTAGACCAGCGAGGCTGTCCCTTGAGGATGTTCATAAGGTTCATCAGGGCAGTGTTCTTCACATACTGGCTGAATGGTGTCACGAGTGGCGGATATCCCAGACGCGGCCATACATATTCCACTTCCTGGAACAGCATCACCATCAGTTCGTCCAGGGAGAGCTCTTTCTTCCCCTGTGCCTTGAGCGAAGCATTGATCGCACCGTGGAACCCTTTGAGGTCGGCCATCATGGATCCCATCATTCCGCCAGGAAGGCCGCAGCCTACAAGCAGAGAGCTCATATGTGAGTTGTTAGGGTCGATCCAGTAGCCGAGGAACTCGTCAATGAATTTCTGGGTCAGACGGCGTACCTCCATATATGCGTTCATATTCAGGTCCTTGACTTTGAACCCGTCAGCCTTCATCATCTCGCGGATGGTGATCACATCCGGATGGACCTTGCCCCAGCTGAGCGGCTCGACTGCAACATCGAGGTAGTCGGCGCCGGCCCTTGCCACTTCAAGCATCGAGGCAGGGGAGAATCCAGGGCCTGTATGTCCGTGATACTGGACCTTGATGTGCGGATATTTCTTCTTGATCTGGGCGGTGAGCTTCCCGAGGAAGGTAGGGCGTCCGATACCGGCCATATCCTTGAGGCAGATCTCATCGCAGCCGTACTCGACCACCTTGTCCACTATGCCCATATAGTATTCTACAGTATGGATTGGTGAATTGGTTATCGAGAGGGCGACCTGGGAGATCATTCCGCCTTTCTTGGCATATTCCACTGACAGACGCAGATTCCTGTGGTCATTCAGTCCGCAGAAAGACCTTGAAATGTTGGTCCCCTGTCTGCATTTCACCTTATACATCAGTTCCCTTACGTCTGCAGGGACAGGATTCATTCTCAAGGCGTTGAGACCTCTTTCAAGCATATGGGTCTGGATGCCTGCCTTGTTGAAAGGAGCTGTCCATTCGCGCACTGCCTTGTTAGGGTTCTCTCCGAAAAGCAGGTTTACCTGCTCGAATGCACCTCCGTTTGTCTCGACCCTGTCGAAACATCCCATATCTATGATGGCCGGAGCCACTTCCTTGAGCTGGCTGACTGTCGGGACATATTTTCCCGATGACTGCCACATATCCCTGTAAACTAACGAGAATTTGATTTCACGTGCCATATTTCTATGTTTTAATTTTCCAATCCTGCAAAGATAATGTTTTTTATTTTTATTCTTGCCAATATTTGTCCAGCATCTTCCTCCCGGTTCAGGGATACGCATATCCGGCATCGTGAACGCCTTTCCGGGAATGACGCTACAGCCCCCAGTCGGCGAGGTTTCTCTGGTGTTTGACTTCTTCAGGTACAGTAGGGAAGAAACTGAATTCCCCTCCGATCATTTCTTCGATATCGGCCACAGAGAAAATCCATTCCGACTTGTCCGTCTCCTCGTATATCGTCTGGCCGTTGAATGCCTGAGGGAACCAGAACCCTATCGAGATCAGTTCGTCCGCCGAACATTCCGCAACCGGTTTCCCCGTGTTCCCGTCCTTTGTCCTCAGGACGACCCTGTATCTTGCCACAGGCATGATACAGGTCTTCGACCTGCCGGTGGTCGGTGTCCCCCAGCTGCTGGCATCGATCAGTTCATACCCGTCATCTCCATAGTAGCATCCGGTGACGACGTATGTGGTGTCGGAACATGTCCACTCATCCGACAGAGCGTCCTCCACTATGCTCCAGGTATTGCTGTGCAGATACAGTTCTGGAGAGATGTTGCTCGGATAGAACGTCTGGATGTTGATCTCCTCTCCGGCTCCGCCCCTGTCGGCGGATCTGAGCATATGGCCTTTGGTGATTGTCTTTTCTCTGCCATCAAGTACAGGCAGGTTGAAGTTTACAGGGGACCAGTAATATCTGTCATCATCCGGCCAGCCGCTGATGCCCTGATACCATCTCTCCCAGTCGTACGGGTAGATTATGGACTGGTCCTGTTCGGCCATCTCCGGATCAGGCCGCCACGGATCCGGATCTGACCTTCCCCAGCCGCCTTCGTAGTAGCAGCTGTGGTGGATATGTGCGACCCACATCGGGTTATGCCTGCTCGTGTCATAGCAGGACACGAAGTTTCTTACCTTCTGGTTAGACCTGACAGTCGTGGCGTAATGTGTGATATACCTGTAGTCGGGGTTCTCTGTCACTGTCTCAGGCAGTTCCGCCCACGGCCAGATATTTTCCGATGTCCCTTCGAAAGAGATTTCACAGTCCGGCTGGCCATCGGAAGTCTCCAGCCTTATGTCATCGATTCTTATGTTCCTCCTGCCGGCCGTGAACAGGAAAGAGAGGGTCCGGGAAGCCGTGCCTGTAATCGAGAATGTCATTTCACAGAGCGCCCATTGATGCGTGGAGGATGACCTTCGGTAATCGACAGACTGCATCCTTCCGCTTCCGTCACTTATCGTCAAAGTGATGTCTTCATTCGCTGTGAATGATCCTTTGTCCATATCTCCGAGAGATCCGAACGAGAATCTGAATGTCGTCTCTCCTGCAGGTATCGTTATTCCGCTGACTTCCACTGTCGCACCGGAGGTGGTGGAATAGAAGGCGTTTCCTCCGGATGCTCCTTCATAGCTTCTGGATGGATATGTGTCCCTGCTCTGGAAGCCTCTTCCTGAATATTCTATGTCTGCGGCTCCGCTTCCTGTCGCGTTGATGAATCCGGTCCAGGTGTCAATCCAGGAATTGCTTTCAGGTGGCGTCCCTCCATCGAGGTCATCATAGAAGATCACATCCTGAGGGCCCGGGTCCGGCTCCGGTTCCGGGTCAGGTTCTTGATTGTCACTGTTTATGACGGTCACCTCACGGACAATGGGTTTTTCGCCTGTGCCTCCCGAGACTGTGTATACGCTGAGGGTGGATGTGCCTTCCGGAGCCGAAGTTACCATTACGGTGCTCCTGCCGGCATTTCCGGTCTTCCAGTCTGTGTCAAGGCCATCCTCCATCTCTATGCGCCAGGCCACGTTCGATGTTATATTGATAATGTTTGCATCCGGATCATCGGGGTCATATTGAAGTTCCTCCGGATAGACTTCGAGTTCCGGTGTGACCTGTCCGGTGTCAGGAGATGCCGGGTCGCAGCCGGCAAGGCCTGTCAGAAGAACGGCCAGGCATAGCAGGGATAGATGATTCCTGTACATTGCTTTGTCGGTTAATTCAGTTTCAATAATATGCACTCAATTTTGTAAAGATATTGTATTTTTCAAATAATGACAAATTTTCGACTCCACTTGAAATAAAACGGAAAATTATGTTGCAGAACAGAAAAAATTTTCTACCTTTGCAGTCCCAAATAAATATGGTGCCAATAGTTCAGTTGGTTAGAATGTCGGATTGTGGTTCCGAAGGTCGTGGGTTCGAGCCCCACCTGGCACCCCGGAATTAAAAGTAAAAATGCAGCGGCTTCCGGACAGCCGCTGCATTTTTTATCTCTTCACCCTGACAGGACGGCTCCCTCATCGGATGAAATTGGAAACGCAGGAATTGTATGTAGCCCTGGCAGGGAGTCTCTTCCCCAAGTAAATCTGTTCCGAAGGCCGTCCGAAACAGCATCCTTTGATATGAAGCTAGTGCGCAGAGGCGTTGCCGGACTGACGCCTCTGCGCACAGATGATGCCATACAGAGCATATATTGAAAGGTCCGTGCGCAGAGACGTCGACAGAACCGCGTCTCTGCGCATAAGACGACAATTCTCCACGAAGGAATCTGCTCCTCGACCTTCTCCATCTGCCAATGCAGGCGAGGAAAGCGTCCTCCCTGGCAGAGGTCGAGGGAAGGACGGGAGATATGCGCCTGCGATCCGTGATATACGCTCCCGGTGGCATCATCGGGGAGCATATCTCCACAAAAATGTCGAGATATGCGCGGCTGACCCTTGGTATACGCCTTCAGTGGCATTATTTGGGTGCATATCTCCGGAATGAGAGTAAGGGGGAGAAACAGGCATCAGAATCACCGATGGCAGCCCGATGTTCGCGGTCCGTTGTCC
>JADIMI010000036.1 GCA_017694845.1 Candidatus Cryptobacteroides intestinavium | reverse complement strand
GAGAAGCAGTACGCCCTCCCGTTCGCCGCGGACTCCCGCAAGGTATTCCGCATCGGGGTCAACTTCAGTTCCGAGACCCGGAACATCGACCGCTGGATCGTGGAATGAACGGCTGACGGGGCTGGCACAACCTGCTTGCCGCACCGATGATACTCACCGGCAACGGACCGCGAACAAGCGGATTTTGTATCTTGCAGTAAATCAGACCATTACAAAATCTCCTTGTTCGTGGTCCCTGCTTTTTTGAGGGGACCGCGAACAAAGCAATTTTGTATTGCATTGTATTCCAACAACTTGCGAAAACAGTGTGTTCGCGGTCCGCAACCGCAGAACGTCTCTGCGTATTGATTCCGTACAAAGCCGTCCATCAGAACAGCAGGGCGATCCGGAACGTAATGAATGCGGCTATCCAGGCTACCAATATCGTGTAAACTGCAGTTATGATAGCCCATTTCCAGCCTCCGGCCTCATTCTTTATAGCAACGAACGTGGCTATGCAAGGGAAATAGAGCAGGACGAAGACCATGAATGCCAACGCGGCAGCCGGAGTCGTGGTCCTCTGGAGGGCGCGCTGGAGGGCGGTGTCTCCGTCCACCTCGACAGACTGTCCGTCCGGAACGGCTGCAGCGGCACCGGCCCCTGCTTCAATCCCTTCCTCCGAACCGACATTGTACATTACACCGAGAGTACTGACCACCAGCTCCTTGGCCCCCACACCTGCTATGATGCCCACTCCCATCTTCCAGTCGAAGCCGAGAGGCTCCAGCACCGGCTCGATAGCCTTGCCAACATATCCGATATATGAATTCTCCTGCTGTTCCGCTGCCGAGGCATACCTGTCGTGATGAGGAAAATATCCCAGGGCCCAGATAACGATGGAACATATCAGGATAGTTCCGGCCATCTTCTGCAGATACTGCTTGCCCTTCTCCCAGGTATGCCTGAATACAGACTTCGCGGTAGGGACACGGTACGGAGGAAGCTCCATCACGAAAGGCAGGTCATCATCCTTCACAAAATGACTGAACAGTCTGGCGGAGAGCACCGCAAGCACTATCCCGAGGGCATAGAGACCGAGCAGGACAAGACCCGCATTATGAGGAAAGAATGCACCCGCAATCAGTATGTAGACAGGAAGCCTGCCCGCACAGGACATAAACGGTATAATGAGTATCGTGATAAGCCTGCTCTTGCGGCTCTCGATCGACCTTGTGGCCATCACGGCAGGGACATTGCAGCCGAATCCCATTATCATCGGAATAAACGACTTGCCGTGCAGCCCCATCCTGTGCATCAGCTTGTCCATAATGAACGCCGCGCGTGCCATATATCCGGAATCCTCCAGAAGGGAAATGAAAAGATAGAGGAAAAGTATATTTGGAAGGAACACAAGCACGCTTCCGACTCCTCCTATTATCCCGTCCACCACCATATCCTTCCACCAGCCGTCAGCCATATAGGTTCCGACAAACTCCCCGAACTTCTCCACCAGCCACTCTATCCACTGCATCGGATAGTCCCCGAGAGTGAATGTGAACTGGAACACAAGATACAGAAGTATGAAAAATATCGGGAAGGCCAGCCATTTGTTCGTGACCACTGCATCTATCCTGTCTGTCAGACTCCTGCGGCCTTTCTTCTTCGGCACTCCAGGCTGCCATGTCTCTTTCAGCGCACCGGTTATGAACGCATATTTGGCATCCAGTATGGCGGACTCTATCGAAGTATGCATCAGCGACTCTATCCGCTTCTGCTCCTCGACCCTCGCAGCAATGATCTCGTTCCTGTTCGGAAGGGCCTCGATCACTTTTTCTATATCATCGTCATTCTCCAGATACTTGATGGCAAGATACCTTGTGGAATACTTGTATCTGATATCCGCATTCTGCTGAATGAGATGCTTGATATGGTCGATGCTCACCTCGATCTCCTGGCCGTGATTTATATGCAGATGACGGCCGAGCTTCGGGTCATTGCCCTCATAGATCTTGATGACCGTATCGAAAAGTTCATCTATCCCCTGGCCGCTGCGGCTGACCGTCGGCACTATCGGCATACCGAGCAGATGACCCAGGGTCTTGATGTCCAGCCTGTCCCCCTTCGACTCCAGCTCATCGTACATATTCAGGGCCATCACCATCCTCAGATTCATATCGATCAGCTGCGAAGTAAGATAGAGATTCCTCTCGAGGTTGGATGCATCCACCACATTCACCACCACATCCGGCATCTCGTCTATAAGGTTCTTCCTCACATAGAGTTCCTCCGGACTGTATGCCGAAAGGGAATACGTACCCGGCAGATCGACGAGGATGAACTGGTAGCCTCCGTGCACGAAACGGCCTTCCTTAGCATCCACTGTCACGCCGCTGTAGTTCCCGACATGCTCGTGACTGCCGGAAGCGATATTGAAAAGGGATGTCTTGCCGCAGTTTGGATTACCCACCAGGGCTACGCGGATGATCCTGTTCCTCTCCTCGGCCAGAGCCTTCATCCTCTGGTCAAGATATGCTACGTCATCACATGAAGCCTCGTCTGTCACCACCGCACTTTCTGCGGAAGACAGCTGCTGCTTCGCCTCGCTTTCGCTTATGACCTCGATCTGGTCCGCCTCATCCCGCCTGAGCGAGATCTTGTAACCTATTATTTCATATTCGATAGGGTCTTTCAGAGGGGCGTTCAGCACCACAGTGACGGTCTTGCCTTTCACAAAACCCATCTCGGTGATCCTCTTTCGGAAACTCCCGTGACCGTACACCTTCACGACTACGGCCCTCTCCCCTGTCTTGAGTTCAGATAATTTCATGGGGGCAAAGATACATAAAATAGCATATTCCACGTATCCCCATTTATAGGGATATGCTGCCGGATTCCATTTCCGGATATGAACAGCGGGAACAGATCATTTACCTCGGCATAAAAGTATAGCTATGCGTCATTTCGTTATCCGCGTTGTACACTTTTATGTCGATCTTCCCGTCCGTGGAGACAAAATCAAGGCGCTCCATATTGCTGTTGACCAGTATAGGGAAATCATTGCCGCACTCTCCTGCCTCTACAAGGAAATGACGGTGATGGTGGGCGCTGAGCATTATGTCGACACCCGCCGAATTCAATACAGGATTGAACTTCTCATTGATCCATATCTGGGAATACCAGCTGTCGGGGAATCTGAGGGAAGGGATATGGCAGACAGCCACCTTGACAGGGGCATCTGCAAAGAGAGGATCCTTCACCGCGTCCTCCAGCCATTCAAGCTCGGCCTCGCGATAGGCATCGTAATCAGCCAGGCCGGAATACGCCACATTGCTGTCCGGCTTGTCCTCTCCGCCATCCAGCACCACAAAAGCCACAGGCCCCTGCCTGAAGATATAATAGAACTCACCTGTCGGAGTCTTGAAAAGATCCGCGACTTTGTAGGAATCCGCTCCGCGTCCCTCGTGGTTTCCCCGGGCGAACACCACCGGGACATCCGCCGCCAGCTCCCTGATCGGATCAAACGTATGGTTTATGACAGTGTCTATAGAGGTGACATACGACACAATGTCCCCGTTGAGCAGGAGGAAATCCGGATCTGCATCAAGCACCGGATATGTCAGGTTTCTGTACAGATCTTTCCTGTCATGCATATCGTTCACCATAGAGAAGCTGCACGAGGAGGCGGTATAGTCCATAGTGGTCACTGTCCCTCCCTTGGATGAAGTGAATTCTTTGCCGTAGATGCTGCCGTACGGGTTGCTGTCATCTATGACTTCCCGGACCAGGATCCTGTACCGGTATGATGTCCCGGGCTGCAGACCGGACACCCTGACAGTATGGGAAGTCCCGGTCCATCTTTTCCCCGCCATGCTCTGGAACACGTTCTGACGTTCCGAAGCCTCGAACGGAGTCCCGTCATCCGGGGCGATCTCGATCCAGGACAGGCATTTGCCCTCTGTCACCCACATTACGGTAAATTCCGTCTCGGTAACATTCTGCAGCCACGGACCAGCCGTTATGTCTGTCCCGTCTGCGTGAAGATCCGCCGCATTCAATGAAATGAGGGCGGACAATAATACAGCTAACTTTTTCATATCGTATTCAATAAGACTAATAAAGACCTCCGTTGATGGAAATGCATTCTCCGGTAATATACGAGGCATCCTTCGATGCAAGGAACCCGACAAGGGCAGCCACTTCTTCCGGCTCTCCGAAACGGTTCACCGGGATCGTCTTCCTGAGTTCCGCCTCATCGAGGCCATCGACCATATCCGTCCTGACAAAACCAGGAGCCACCGCGTTGACCGTCACGCCCTTGCGCCCCACTTCCAGGGCAAGGGCCCTGGTCGCCGCTATCAGACCTCCCTTGGCCGCCGAATAGTTGCACTGACCGGGAAGGCCCTTCAGCCCGGACAGGGATGCCATATTGATGATTCGGCCGTATCTCTTCACAAGCATAGGCCTGAGGATGGGGCGCGTCACATTATAGAACGCATCGAGACCGGTACCGAGGACTTTCGTCCAGTCCTCGAATTCCATCCACAGCATCAGGGTGTCTTTCCTGATGCCGGCATTGTTCACCAGGACCTCGATATAAGTGTCCGGATGTGCATCCTGCCAGCCTTCGATTGCAGAGACTGCCGCTGCATTGTCGCTCACATCGAACTTCAGGAGCTCCCCGTCACTGCCCGCCTCCCTGATCAGGTCCAATGTCTTCCTGGCCTCTGCATCATTGGAGAGATAGTTAACTATCACATAGTAGCCCATTCCTGCCAGCCTGATACAGACTGCCCGTCCGATTCCCCGGCTGCCGCCGGTCACTAATGCACACTTCATAATATAATTTCAGGTTTTATTGTTTTGACAAAGGATTTCGGTTGCAAGGGCATCCAGCCCGATAATTTCGGCACAGGTGAACACCGAGGTCATAGACACTCCGAGCAGACCGTGCAGGCCGAGGCTCTGACCGGTCAGAAGCAGCCCAGGCAGAGGAGTCTTCGGGGCAAGCACCGTAGTCATCGGGCTTCTCCAGTCTTTCCTCACCCCGTATGCTGAGCCTTCGGGACTGCAGAGACAGCTGCGGTATGACAGCGGAGTGCTTGTATATATCCTGTCGACAGCATCCCTCAGCCCGGGGATACGGCGTTCCGCCAGACTCATACATTCTTCAGTCTTCATCCTCTTGAACTGCACATAGTCCTCCCCGCGATGTCCGTACGGCAGCCCGTACCATTTCTCCACCTCGCTCCACCACATAGGGGAAAGCAGGTCCAGGCTTATGGCATCATCCGTCCCATCGTACGGGACGGACCAGCTGACCAGCACACTGTCTGTCTTCCCGGGACGGGGATTCCATACATCGGCTCCGGCCCTGTGCAGATAAATGTTCCGGTTGATATATTTCAGCGAGCCTGGTTTCAGTCTTATATTGGCGGTGAACATCCCGAAAGTGTTACCAAGTGCCGATATCCTACGCCTGTATACCTTGCGCACAGCCTTTGTCTCCCATATCAGCGCGACAGTCTCGGCAGGATGGATATCCGAGACCACAAAGTCCGCATCCAGCATCTCCCCTCCGTTGACTTCCACTCCGGCGACCCTGCCGCCCTTCTCCCTTATGGCTGTCACTTCAGTATCCGTCCTCACTTCTCCTCCCATCTTCCGGATGCTGTCCGCAAGTGAATCCGTAATCAGTGACCCTCCTCCCCTCAGCCGCCAGGAACTGCGGATAAAAGAATCGTTTATCTGGGCAAATACATACAGCGGCAGAGATTCAGCGGCAAGCTCCATCTTCAGCGAAGTCCCGGAAAGCACCTGTCTCAGCAGAGGGTCCCTGACCAGTCCTGCCAGGAATCCGTATGCCGGTCTGGAGAAAAGCGGCCCGGAGAAGGGGCCGTCCGCATTACGAGGGGAGAAGCAGTCGAATATATGGTCACCCACATTTTTCAGGAACTGTGTATATTTTATGATCGCATCCTTCTCGTGAGGGAAATACCCGGCAAGCCTCTGAGCGAACTGCCTGTGCCCGCCGGCAAACGGGAAGGACATATCGCCTATCACCACTTCATCGAAGCAGTCCGGATCCATCCGTACCCACGGAAGGTCCATCAGCCCGAAATACCTGAACAGTATGTTCAGTGGCTCGCCATCACCGAGTCCTCCTGCATAATGGAATCCGGTATCGAACAATGCCCGGCCCCGCACAAATGTCTGCAGACATCCTCCCGTCTGGTCGCTCTGCTCCAGCACGGTCACCTTCATTCCGTGCTTCGCCAGTATATAGCCGCATTCAAGGCCGCCAAGGCCGCTGCCGATTATTATTACAGATCCATCCATTGACTACCTTCCTCTGTCTGGTTTACCGCCCTGCACACCGCCTTGAGGGAAAGACAGACTGTGCCGTCCCGCACTATGGAAGCCTGCAGTCTGAAACGCTGCCGGCCATTCCCTGAACCGTCTCCCGGATCTTCCGGGGAGCCATGTCTGTGATCAGCCGCAGTGAGTGATATATGCACATCCACTTCCGGATGTGTCAGAGGCGTGATCAGGGATGTGAACCTGCACTGACGGATCTCATCGATATACAGCCTGACAGCACCTCCGACCAGTCCCGGACGGTCCGTGGCCGCCTCCGGCAGGCAGAGACATTCCTTCTGCGCACATTCCCGTATCATCTGGATATTGCATACTCCTGGAGACACTGGACTGCCCGGAAAATGTCCCCTGTACACCTCACAGTCCGGATTCAGAGAGACCGTATACACCGCCTCTCCGTCACTGCGCACCACCGATTCCACTTTATAATAGTCTTTCAGCACAAGCATCACTCCTTAATGAATATCTTCAGCTGTCCCGATGCCGCCATTTCAGCAGCTGCAGCATCCGGCATCCGCCTGTCTTCCGGCGAATCCGGCAGGCGACAGTCACCGCTGCAGATAAAGATCTCCGCAGAAAACAGGGACATTCCTGCCGCACTGCCGAGAACCATAAGTCTCGTCCGGAGATGCTCTCCCACGGCAGGCAGGCGGGAGATCACGAATTTCCTGACTTCAGCTATATAGCCCAGCTTCGGAGGGCACCCTTCAATGAACGCCCCGTAACCGGCGTATGCTGCAGCCGACTGTGCCACATGCTCCACCAGACCCGGTTCGGCCAGATAACTGTTCTCTACAAAAATATTGTCCGGAAGGACAGTCAGGCCGGTCTCCGCACCGCCGGCATCACAGCTGAAAAGCGAATCCACCATAACGACAGGAGGACGCTGAGGGATCAGTCCGTAGATCTGTTCTCCCGAAAAAAGAGGAGGATTCTTCATAACCATTCTCTCCATACCGGCAGCCGTCATCACGGAGACTAAAGATTACGTATGACCAGAGTGGAGTTGGTCCCTCCGAATCCGAACGAATTGGAAAGGAAGGTGTCGAACTTCTTCTCCACAGTCTGCGCCGGTATCAGAAGGTGCCGCGAATCCTCGTCAGGATTCTCGAAATTGATATTCCCCGCTATGAATCCGTTCTTCATCATCAGCATGGAATATATCACCTCGCTCGCTCCGGCCATCCACATCTCGTGTCCAGTCTGACTCTTGGTGCTGGTCACCTCTACCGTCCTGTCCCCGAACACATTATATATTGCCTTGGCCTCGTTTGCATCACCTACGCGAGTGGAAGTCGCATGTGCGTTGACATAACCGATCTCCCTGATACCGATTCCCGCCATTCTTATCGCCATCTGCAGGGAGCGCACCGGACCGTCCACATTGGGGGATGAGATATGGTCGCCATTGGAAGAGAATCCGTATCCGAGCACCTCTGCGAGTATACGGGCACCGCGGCGGACCGCCGACTCATAACTCTCGAGTATGACTGTCGCCGCACCGCCTCCCGGGACAAGCCCGTCACGGTCACGGTCGAACGGACGGCTGGCCTTCCAGGGTTCGGACTCACGTATGGAGAACGCGGATATCCCGTCAAACGAGCCCACCGAGAAAGGGTTGACCTCCTGCGCCCCACCGCAGACCACGATATCCTGAAGTCCGTTCTGGATCAGGAGGGCCCCCAGCCCGATTGCGTGGGATCCGCTGGCACAGGCTCCTGACACGGTAAGATTTATACCTTTCAGTTTGAAGATACAGCCGAGATTCATCGTCACCGTCGAATTCATCGACTGGAATATGGCTCCGCTGCCGCACAGGGTGGTGTCCTTCTTCTCGCGCATCGTATCCACTGCCTTGACGACAGGGGCCGTCGAGCTGTCATTTCCGTACAGCAGCCCGACTTCATTCCTCTCAAGATAATCATAGTCAATGCCGGCGGAGTTCAGAGCATCCACAGTCGCGCAGTAAGCATATTTTGCCTGTTCAGGCATATATACCCGCTGCGAACGGCTGAGCACGCCTTTAAGGTCAGGCACATCGATCCTGGCCGTAAGGGCGGAGCGGAATCCCATCTCCTTCCTCGTATGGTCGAATACTATCCCTGACTTTCCGGCATACAGAGCATCCCTCACCTCATCCAGTGTCTTTCCGAGACAGGAATATATGCCCATTCCTGTTATTACAACTCTTTTCTGCATAAATGATCGCTGTAATATCCTGTTAAAAACGTCAGCAAATATATAACTTTTGCCGGCTCAAGCCAAAAAAAGGAGGCAGGCCGCATCAATTGCCGGGAAATGTCTATTTTTGCAGGACACTTACACGATAAAGATTTTTGCCATGCAGTATATCAAAGACAAGGAATTCGGCGGAGAGAGGCCTCTGTTCGGCTCCCGCGACCTGCATCTGGACAGCGTCAGGATCCTTGCAGGGGAATCAGCCATCAAGGAATGCAGCAACATAGTGGCCACCAACTGCCATTTCGAGGGGAACTACCCGTTCTGGCACGTGCACGGGTTCACTATACAGAACTGCTATTTCGCAACGGGAGGGCGCTCGGCTCTCTGGTATTCGGACCATCTCCGGATGTCCGACACGGTCATAGATGCACCGAAGATGTTCCGCGAGATGAACGACATAGAGATAGACAATGTCGTAATGAACGATGCCGACGAGGTCTTCTGGAGATGCCGGCGGATCAAGGCCGGCTGCCTCAGGCTTCACGGAGGGACATACCCGTTCATGTTCAGTAGCGACATCTATGTGGACGGGCTCGAAAGCGACAGCAAATATGTATTCCAGTATGTAAAGAATGCAGAGATCCGCAATGCGAAGATCACGACAAAGGATGCCTTCTGGGAGGTGGAGAATGTCACTATCTACGACTCGGAACTGAACGGGGAGTATCTCGGATGGCATTCACGCAATCTCCGGCTTGTCAACTGCCATATCTCCGGAGAGCAGCCGCTGTGCTATGCCAGCGACCTCGTCCTCGAGAACTGCACTTTCGACCCTTCCTGCGACAGGGCTTTCGAATACTCCTCGCTGAAGGCGGACATCCGCGGGGCCATCACGAACATCAAGAACCCTGCATCCGGCCATATCATAGCCGATTCCATCGGTTCGGTCACCATTGACGGGAACATCAAGGCACCGGCAGACTGTATCATCGAGCAGCGCACCAGGTAAGGCCTCCGCCACACTGTCAGAGGACAGTCAGACAGAGCCGTATGTCATCGCACGCAGCAGACATACGGCTTTTTTTGGCACTTTTTCAACAGATATCCGTCTATAGGATGAATTTCAGGTGGTGCGCGACAGTTCCGCCTGAAATATAACATATTATAACATAACTAATAATCACAGACGGATGAAAAGATTGATTATCGCAGGACTTATGCTGGCTGCGGCCATAGCCTGCAGTAAGCAGAATCCGGAATCCACATATCTCGTGGATCCGGGCAAGGCAGATCCGGTCGCTGATTTCGAATATGAGATCGACAGAGAGGCCGGGATCGTCCATTTCAAGAACACCTCGACAGGAGCCATCGCCTACAGATGGGAATTCGGGGATGCCGCCGGCAGCTCCTCCATCGAGGAGAACCCAAGTTTCACCTATACGGCATCCGGCACCTACACGGTATCGCTCAAAGCTTCCAATGGCTATGTATCCAGCCTCAAGACCGTCACTCTCGACTATGAGCTTCCGGAGGATGTGCTCATAATGTCAATAGACGGCAATATTGATGACTGGGAGAAGATACCGTACAGAGACGATGTCGATGTATGGGGAGCGGTGACTGCGATCAAGACCGCCACCACAGGATCCAACCTCTATGTGCTGATAGAAGGCACTTCCGTTCTGGCCACATGTGTCAACGATGATGTAGCTGTGGACCTTGACAACAATCCCGAGACAGGAAAAGGCGGGCCAAAGGCCAATGAAGAATTCTTCAAAGGCCAGGCCGGTGCAGATATGTTCATCGAAGGCGGCGGCCTGTTTGTATACAGGAACGATGGCACCAAAGACTACGACTGGATAGAAGGCGGATGGCCTGAATATTCCGATTTTGTCACTGTCGGGGACAAGGTATACAAGGAATACAGATTCAATATGGAGACCGGATGGCTGTACGTAGAGAATCCGTCCGAGACATTCCGCATATCATTCTATTTCCGCGACGGATCATGGACCGGCATCGGAGGGACCATTGACAATGACGAATGGACCCCGTTCTCTGTAACTATGGGAGAATGGCGGGATATCAATGAACTTTAGCCGTAATTACCGGAAGAGATATGAAAAGAGTCATTATGATATCCGCAGCCATTGCAGCGGCAGTCGCATTTTCAGGCTGCAGGAAGGATAACGGAACTGACGGGCCGCAGAAAATGACAGATGCGGATGTGATCACCGTATTCGAGGCCGATATGGAGACCCATCTGCGAAATCCCTATATGGGGTGGACTCTGTACTGCCCTTTCAACGATATACCTTCCGCATACTGGAGAAGGATGGACGAGGCCGCCAGGGAGTATGCCAGCATCTTATACATACGCTGGACGTGGGCAGACATGGAGCCATCCGAAGGGCAGTATGCCTGGGATAACAACGACAGGTTCAAGCAGTTCATCGAAGGTGCGAGAGAAAGAGGCATAAGACTCTGCTTCAGGGTATATGTAGACTCATACGCCCAGGGGAAGAACGCCACGCCGCAATGGGTCCTCGACCATGCCGAGAGCTATGAACCGAACGGGAACAACGGCGGATATCTCACCCCGTACGGAGATGACCCGTACTTCCTCGAGAAGTACACGAATTTCATCAGAGCGTTCGGGGAGGAGTTCAATGACCCGACCTTAGTGGACTACGTGGACAGCTACGGTCTTGGATTCAGCGGAGAGGAGAACAATATCAGGTGGCTCGACGAAGAGAACAGCGTCGAAGCTTTCAGCACTGTTGTCCGGGCATACGAAGAGGCTTTTGACAAGGTGGTGAATGTAGTCAACTACGGCAAGAGCGACGCGGAGGCGGCTATCGTCTATGATGAACTGGGATTCTGCACAAGGAGGGACGGATACGGGATGGAGCAGTGGTTCCCGGCGGCAGAGCGGATGAAGTTTGCCAGCCTGTTCCCTGAACAGATGCTCGTGGCCGAGGCCGGCTACGGCTATGACTACGACTGGAGCGTCGCAGAAGGAGGCAAATACGGACAATGGGTCAACTACAGCAAGGATATTGTCAAGCTGGCTCTGGAGACGAATGTCAACTATCTCGACCTCAGGGACGCCACTACGACAGACCACTGGCTTGAAGAGAATCCGGATGGAGTGAAGGAATTCCTTTCGAAAGGAGGATACAGAATCTGTCCTGTCGAGGTCAGATACAAGACAGAGAACGGCAGACTCACCGTACAGCACTCCTGGATGAACTACGGAGTCGGGATTCTCCCTAACCATAACCCGCATCTCGGATACAAATACCGCATCGCGCTCGGACTGTTCGACAGTGAAGGAAGAGAGGTCACGCGGCTGCTTTCAGACCAGATAGAGGTCAGCCGGCTGGTTGATGGCAATGAACTGATGGCTACCGATGAAATTGACCTCACAGGAATCGGGCCGGGGAGATACAGGCTCGGCATAGCCATCATAAACACCCGCGAGAACGATTCCAAAGACATCACTCTTGCCGTCATGGATCCTGAAAAGATCACAGGGGAATGGGTATACGCCGGAGATGTCAGCATATGATATTCCATACACCTTTTCATATCGCACGACAAGCATAGCTATACATAATTAAAAACACAGTTTTATGAAAAAGTCGTTACTATTCGCAATGATGCTGGGGGCGCTTCTGCTTCCGGCCTGCGAGCAGGCTGTCCCGGAAGAAGAAGGAGACACACCTGCAGCAGACTTCACTTACAGTGTCAATACCGCTACACTTGAAGTCACTTTCACCAGCACATCCAAGGATGTTGATAGATACAGATGGATGTTCGGAGATGCAGAAAGGACAATATCCACCGAGGCCGCCCCGACATTCACATACGATGCTCCGGGCTCGTACGAGGTGTCGCTTACCGTATACAAGGGAAACAGAAGCGGTGAAATCACCAAGACTGTCGCTGTAGCAAAAGATCCGGTGGCAGGCTTCACGTACACCGCGGATGGGACCACGGGCAAGGTGACATTCACCAACACATCCACAGATGCATCATCCTATGCATGGGACTTCGGTGACGGCACAGGGACTTCCACGGAAGAGAATCCTGTATACACATACGCCGAATCAGGAAAATACACTGTCACTCTCACAGCATTCAACGGAGACCTCAAGGACGAGACGAGCAACGAGATAGAGGTGACCGTCATCAGCCCTGAAGCAGGCTTCACATACGAATTCGACCAGGCTACAGGGACAGTGACATTCACCAATACATCCAAGGATGCCACAGAATACACATGGGACTTCGGAGTAGACTATCTGCAGGATTCAAACGAGGAGAACCCTGTAGTGACCTACCAGGAGCCGGGCGACTATACCGTGACCCTCACGGCAGGTACAGGCGCGATCTCCGATGAGATACAGCAGACAGTCACCCTGACCGCACCTGAAGGAAAGACATTCGTCAACATCATCCCTGACGGAAAGCCAGATGACTGGGCGGACATCCCTGCCATCGAGGGAGACTGGGGGACAGCCCTGCCTTGCGATGGACTTTCCTGGGGAACGGTGATCACCGGAGTCAAGACCATACTGACAGACAAAAACCTCTACGTACTCCTTTCAGGGAACGTATCTCTCGGCAACTGCCAGGCAAGTTCGTTCATCGATCTGGACAACAATATGGAGACATACCAGAACACCGGTATCGAATGGGTGCCTGACAACACTATGGGCGCCGATGTACGCATAGTGGACGGAGGCTTCTGGCCTTGGGCAGGCAACGGCTTCGCATGGGTGGGAGATCCTACCTTCCCTGGAGCAGCTGACGGAGAAAAGGACGGTGTCTTCTACAAGGAATACAAGTTCCCTGTCGCCGAGATGGTCGAATATCTGAACGGAAAAGGTTTCGCAATCGAAGCGGGACAGACGATGAAAGTCGTGACTGTCGTCAAGAACCTCGGCGATCCTGACTGGGGTCCGAGAGGAGGGGACTCAAATCCTCTGAAACCGGTCACGGCGGAGAACAGGTATATCGAATGGAAATAACAGGCTAAATTTGCCGGTGCAGAAGGCAGTTTCGGATTTTTCATAATATATGATGAAAATTTCTCTGGGATACATACTGGGTAATGATGAAAGTTCTTTCAAGGAGATTTTTAATCTCTATTACCCCCCCCTGTGCCTTTTTGCCAGACGCTATATCAGAGACGAAGCCTCCTGTGAGGACATAGTGCAGGAGGCATTCGCCAAGATATGGACAAACCGGGAGAAAATCGCCATAACCGGTTCGGTCAGGAACTATCTCGTATCCGTAGTAAGGAATCTGTGTGTCGACAAGCTGAGGTCGGATCTTGCAGACCGGAAATACCGCAACGCATATCTGGACTCGCTCCTGCACGGTTCCGAGCAGACTCCGGATGAAATACTCACCATTTCGGAGCTCGAGGCTCTGCTGGACAAGACATTGCGGAAACTTCCGGAGACTTACCGGGCAGTATTCGAAATGAACCGCTTCGAAGGCAGGACCTATGAAGAGATATCCAGGATCCTGAACATATCCGTACGTTCAGCCAAAAGATACAAGGCATATGCAGAAAACTCTCTGAAAGAAGAGATTAAACGGTCAGTAAAATGAGCAGAAAGGAAATATTGTTCTTCAAGCAGTGCTGCGGGGAGACAACTCCTGAAGAGGATAAGGTCATAAAGGACCTTCTTGACAGCTCCATAGAGAACAGGGAAGAGATGGAGACGGTCAGGAAAATAGTCTCCATTGAAGAACAGATTGCAGGAATGTCCTCCATCGACACCGATGAAGGATATCGCAGAATGATGCAGAAAGCGCACAGATATGAATCCAGAAGGCATATCGGACACTTCCTGCTCCGCATCTGCGCTGCCCTTGCACTGCCGTTGTCGGTTTCGACAGGAGTGCTCGCATATCTGAATCTGGATATGAAAGAACAGCTGGCCTTCACCGGCTGGCAGGAGATACGGACAGCTCCGGGGACGACAACTTCTTTCGAGCTTCCGGACCATTCCAGAGTGTGGCTCAACTCGGGCAGTTCTCTGCGTTATCCTTCGAGATTCAGCGATGGGGAACGTATGGTGGAGCTTGCCGGGGAGGCATATTTTGAAGTGGAGGCCGATCCCGGGAACCCTTTCTGCGTAAGCACCGGTTCCGGACTCGAGACTGTCGCCTACGGCACTGAATTCAATGTCAGTGCATATCCGGATGATGACTATACGGAGACCGTACTTGCAGAAGGCGTTGTCTCCATACGTATAGCAGGAGAGGAGAAATGCCAGCTCGAACCTGGAGAATCAGGGAAATACTGCAGCAGAAACGGCCAGCTGGAGATAGGCCAGGTCAACACCTACGAAAAGACTGCGTGGAGGGAAGGAAAGATGATTTTCAGGAACGCCTCTCTCGAAGAAGTCTTTGAACGGCTCGGCCGCAGATACAACATCGATTTCGAGTTCCATGACCCGTACAGCCGCTCCGGACGTTACCGGTGCCGTATCACGTTCAGAGACGAGACCATCCAGCAGATAATGGGCTACCTGAAGATCGCAGCCCCTATCAGGTGGAAGATCTACCCTGCTCCGGTACAGAACGGCAACATCATAGGACGGCAGCGGATCGAAGTCTGGCTTGACAAAGACCGGAACAGTTTATAGCAGATCGCCATAGCGGCTTTCATAGAAACAGCAACAATTAACCAATATTCTTATGAAATTTATCAGCACCATCCTGACGATAGCATTGCTGTCCGTTGCAACCTGGACAGCTGACGCCCAGTCGAATATCACGCTCTCGCTGGACAATGTCTCCATTGAACAGGCTATCGACCAGATAGAACAGGAGAGCAGCTACAGTTTCCTCGTTGCCGACAAGACTGTCGACCTCGGCAAGAGGGTATCCATAAATGTCCGGAATACAGAGATAGACGCCGTACTGGACATCATCCTCAAAGACAGCGGCATCAGATACAAGATCATCGACAGGCAGATAATCCTGTCTCCCCAGTCCGCTGACACCTACACTCTTACAGGTACTGTAACCGACAGCCACGGAGAGCCTGTCATCGGAGCCTACATTGTGGACAAGGACTCCGGAGAAGGGGTCATAAGCGACAACAACGGTGCATACAGCATCACTGTCGGGCCCGATGCCCTTCTCGAGATCAGCTATCTCGGATTCGCGACACAGCAGATCCAGCTGACAGGGCAGAGAAAGCTCAATGTGACAATGCGTGAAGACAGGGAGACCCTTGACGAGGTGGTGGTTGTCGGATACGGCACACAGAAAAGAAGAGACCTCACAGGATCGATATCTTCCGTATCGATGGATGACGAGCCGGTCAACTCGATCAACAGTGTAGGACATATGCTCGCCGGCAAGGCCGCAGGTCTCTATGTCACACAGTCCAGTGCACAGCCTGGAGCCGGGGTCAAGATACGTATCCGAGGCGAGGCATCGACCGGTGCAGGAAATGACGCCCTTATCATCGTCGATGGAATGCCTATCAGCGACAGCGGCAACCTCGGCAACGGCACTGCATACGTCAACGGAAGCACGGACAACATGCTTTCATTCATCAACCCTAACGACATAGAATCCATCGAAGTCCTGAAAGATGCCAGCGCCACGGCGATCTACGGAGCGCGTGCCGGCCACGGTGTCATCATCATCACCACCAAGAGAGGGCAGGAAGGCAAGGCAAGGGTGCAGTATTCGGGCAACGTCTCGGTGCAGACTATGGCACAGGCATACGAAATGCTCGATGGAGCGGACTATATGAAGGCCGCCAACGCCTATGCCTACGAGAACTACCTCAAGACCAACGGTCTCGGGATATATTCCCAGTATCTCGGCAAGCCTGGGACAACTCCGGGGCAGGTGTTCGTCTATCCGTACAGCGCCTCTGACATAGCCAATGCAGGGGAAGGGACAGACTGGATAGATGAGATCAGCCGCACCGGCATAATGCAGAACCACAATGTATCCGTGAGCGGAGGTACGGGCAAGACACAGTATCTCGCATCATTGAGCTATATGAACCAGAAAGGTGTCATCCGTAACAATGATGCCGAGCGTTTCACGGCCAGGATCAACCTGGACCAGCAGATAGGGAAATATGTAAAGGCAGGTGTGACAATGAACCTTGCGAGGAACACTTTCGACAATGTCCCTCTCGGCAATGAGACCGACCAGGACAAGGGTATTATCGGACTTGCCGTGACATGGAGTCCGCTGGTCCCTGTCTACGACAGCGATGGCAACTACGCCGAGAATCCGGGACAGACGACGAACCCTAACCCTGTATCCCTGCTTGAAATCACGGACAAGACCATAAAAGACCGCGCCCTGCTTCTGGGATATGTCCAGGTCGAACCGGTCAAGGGTCTGATACTCAAAGCCAATCTCGGTGTCGACCGTCAGTTCCAGAAGCGCAAGTTCTATCTGCCGACGACGACCAAGTTCGGAGCGGACGTGAGCGGAAAGGCGCAGATAGCCCAGAGCGACAGGAACGACTACCTTATGGATCTGACAGCGAACTACAACGGTGATTTCGGCCACCACAACCTGAATGTACTTGCAGGCTACTCGTACCAGCAGTTCAACTATGAGGAATTCTTTGCAGGCAACCAGGACTTCTTCACCGACTCGTTCCTGTACAACAATCTCGGAGCAGGAGAATATGCCACTCCTTCCGTAGGTTCCAGCGCCAGCAAGAGCGCCCTCGCATCCTATTTCGCAAGAGTCAACTACTCCTTCAAGGGACGTTATCTTCTGACAGCCACTGTCCGTGCCGACGGTGCATCCAACTTCAACCCAGACTACCGCTGGGGATTCTTCCCTTCAGTATCCGCAGGATGGAGGTTCAGCGACGAGCCGTTTATGGACAAGGTCAGCTGGATCTCTGACGGAAAGCTCCGTGCCAGCTGGGGACAGACAGGTAACTCCAATATCGGCAACAGGGTACAGAACCTCTACACCGTGCCGGGAGGGTTCATCGATGCCATCGGAGGTGTAGGCAACAAGGGAGCATATCCGAGCCAGCTCGGCAACCCTCAGATAACCTGGGAGACGACTACAGAGGTCAATGTGGGTCTTGACATGGGCTTCCTCAGGAACAGGATAACATTCTCGGCTGAATATTTCTACCGCGAGATCTCGGATCTGCTCGGCTCACGCACCCTGCCGTACTACAGCTACATATCATCCATAGCGGCCAACATAGGAAGGACACAGAGCCAGGGATTCGAGCTCACCCTCAATACGGTCAACATCACCAACCGCAACTTCGAATGGACCACCAACCTGACGCTCTCACTCTACCGCGACCGCTGGCTGGAGAGAGACCCGAACTGGGACCCGAGAGTCTATGAAGGCGCTACAGACCCTATCAGAAGCATATACACCTATGTAAACGACGGGCTTCTGCAGGTCGGAGAACCTGCACCGGCACATCAGCCGGACCTCCTTCCAGGACAGATAAAATTCGTGGACCAGAACAATGACGGCAAGCTCAATGACGAAGATGTCGTCTTCCACGGCAGCAGCGATCCTGACATGATGATCGGATTCAACAACACCATACGTTTCAAGAATTTCGACTTCAACATCTATTTCTACGGACAGATCGGTGCGACAAGCTGGGGAAGCTACTATGACATATGGGCATACAACGGAGGAAACCTTATGGTCTACAGGGCGGTCCCTGTAAGCTTCTGGGACACATGGAGACACGACAACCAGGATTCGACATATCCTTCACCGTGGGGACATTCGACATACTGGGACGGAGACTTCTTCCTCAAGAAAATGACGTGGATCCGCTGCCGTAACATCACTCTCGGCTACACAATCCCTATATCGAAGAAGATATTCGACAGATTCAGGATATATGCGGAAGTGAACAACCCGTTCTATATAGCGACAAACGGCTGGACAGGACTCGATCCTGAGACAGGCGGCGGAGGAAACTTCGACTATCCTAACGTAAGGAGCTTTAATTTCGGTATCGACATAACATTCTAAACCGCAACAGCATTATGAGACACATAAAGACATTATTCATTATTTCCGCCATAGCCTGCTTCACCGCAGGTCTGCAGAGCTGCGTCCTCGAATCCGAAGACTATGGCAGCATCAATGACACCGTCTTCCCTTCAAGCGAGGAAGATGCCGATATGCTCGTGATCGGAAGCGCATACGAAATCTTCCGTCTCGGACAGTGGGCGGGATTCTTCGCCCTCGACACCCACACCAATGTAGGAGACATCGTGATCTCGAAAGCCGAAGGATATTTTCCGTGGAACTGGGGCAACTATGTAGAGGATATGTGGCCTATGCAGAATCCGTGGAACAATTACTACAAGAAGCTCAGCCTGCTGGAGCAGACCCAGGAGAAGATAGCCGGACTTCCATCTACGGATGACAAGGTGAGGGCGAGACAGATAGCGGAAATGAAACTTGCCAAGGGATGGCTTGCGTTCCAGCTCTGGACATACTACGGCAACATTCCGCTCGTACCGCTCGAGGCGCTTAACGACCCTACCAACGAACAGGACTTCCCGCGTTCGAGCGATGAGGAAATGGAAGAGTATATAGTGACCAACATAAGCGAGGCCATACCTGACCTTGAGCTCAAGTACCAGTACGGGGATCCTGACTACGGACGTTTCACCCAGGCCCTCGGACATACCATACTCCTGAAATTCTATATGCAGAAACGCTACTGGGACAGAGCCGAGAAGGAAGCCAGGGAGCTCATGGACCCGAAATACGGCTTTGACCTCGTTCCTGTATACAAGGATATATTCACCCTCGCCGGAGAAGGCAACATCGAGACGATATGGTCATGTGTCGCCGAAAGGGGCATCTGCGACGGTGTAGGAGTATTTGTCGCCAACAGTCTGCCGTTCGACTACGACTGCGGTGTCCCTGCGCAGCAGGCCTGGAACGGCAATGCCCTGACCTGGCCTTTCTACAACAGTTTCGAGCAGGGAGACCAGAGAATCGATCCGGATATTGTGATAGCCAACTACACCGGCAAGGATGGAGTAGCCCACAGTTTCGAAATCGACTATGTCAACGGAGACCAGAGCAAGCAGCTCTACTGGGGACCTGCCGCCGTCAAGTATGAAGTGGATCCGAACACCACCGGATATGACAGTGACATAGACTGGATAGTATACAGATATGCAGACGTCCTCACCCTTCTTGCCGAAGCGATAGTGAAACAGAACGGACCGACCACGGAAGCCCTCGAGCTTATGAACCGTGTCAGGACAAGGGCAGGGCTGGCCCCATACCAGATGGGCGATGTATCCACCACTGAAGCCTTTATGGAGAAGCTTCTCGATGAAAGGGCAAAAGAACTGTGGTGGGAGAACGACTTCCGCCGTCTGGACCTGATAAGGAACGACCTCTGGAACACGAAGATGAAAGAGAAATGTGAATGGTACAACGTAGTGCCGTACACCGGGAAAGAAGAATATGAACTCTTCCCTATCCCGACATCTGCCATCATATCCAGCCACAACGCAATCGAACAGAACCCGGGATACTGATGAACAGCACGATGAAAAGATACATTACCATTATTGCGGCTCTTATGCTCTGCGGCATCTGCCTCAGGGCACAGGAGCCTGCCCGGACCTCGGAGAACAGGTACCATATCAGTTTCTGGAACTACCTTTCCACCGGTCTGCTTGATGAAGCCGGAGCCGTCCGGGACTGGACAGACTGCGGCATCAACCTTCCGATGACATTCGAATACAATCCGGCGCAGCACGACAAGGACAGGATGATCAAGCTTCTTGACGAATGCCAGAAAGCTGGCATCAAGGCCATTGTATGCGATTCAAGGACGCGATACCAGACCCTAAGGGAAGTGGGGGAAAAGGAATTCCGCAAAGGGGTGAAGGCAGCGATGAAGGATTTCGGGAACCATCCTGCCGTATTCGGGTTCCACGTAGGTGACGAGCCTGACGCCGGATCCTGGGAATCGGCGATACTGGCTTTCAGAATCGTCCAGGAGGCCAATCCTGAACTGACGGCGTTCCTCAACCATTTCCCTTACTGGGAGGAGCCGAGTTTCGCCACAGTCCTCGGCTGCGATGGCACAATGGACGGATATGCAGAGAAACTCATCGACTTCGTGCACCGCTCGGGAGCGAAGATCATCTCTTTCGACAGCTATGGACAGTGCGCATATTTCCAGAGGGAATACTACCAGGATGTCCATATGAAAGGGCTGAAGATCTTCAGCAGAGTCGCACAGGAGACCGGAGCCGATCTCTATGTATCCCTGCTCTGTGTCGGGCACTGGGGATACCGCGTCCCGACACAGGATGATTTCCGCTGGCAGCTCAGCAGCGCGATAGTGCACGGTGCGGTCGGGATACACTGGTTCCAGTTCTATGAGGCGCCGTGGCCGAGCGGAAGCTACAGATGCAGCCCGGTCAACCGGCACGGAGAGAGGACCCCAACATATGCGGCCCTCTCCACCGAGAACAGATACTTTATGGACATATTCTCCGAAAAGCTTTCCCGCTGCACTTTTGACAGCGTGACCCACTACGGAAGGCCTTACGGGAACTTCCCTCTGTTCGACGGTTCGCAGGAACTGACCAGGATCGTGCCTGTAGTCAATACGGACATCTCGCTTGCGGTTACAAGATGGATCGATGAGGATGGAGACCCTTGCTTCACGGTCACGAGCCTTGAAAGGGAGCTTCCGACCAAGGTGAAGATATTCTTCGAGGCGGAAGGCCCTCTGAAAGGCAGATACTTCGAGGGATGGCTCTGTCCCGGACAGATCCTGTATATCGACAAACACGGACTCTGGAACGCATAGAATATGTCAATACTATCAAGACAGATCAGACTGGATATGGCAGCGGCTGCAGCAGGCACTGCCATATCCCTTTCTTCGGCACTGCTCCTCGGATGTTCGGCAGGCACTGCGGCAGACAGCGCAGAATATATGGTCATACCGCAGCCGAATGAAATCACCTATATGGCTGGATCGACGGTCATCCCGGATAAAGTGGCCATAGCATTCCCCGAGGAATTCGCATCCGAGGCAGCGATGCTCGGCAGATATCTTTCAGAAGATTTCAACGTCAGACCGGTGTTGAGACGGGACAGGTCATCCGGGAGAATCCTTCTGAAAAAGGATCCCGCGCTTGGCAGCATCCCCGGACAATACCGTATCTCGGCAGACGGGAAGATAGAGATATCATCCGCGACAGCGGAAGGGATCTTCTATGGCATACAGTCATTGAGACAGATGATAACGAGAGATACGGTATCTGCAGTCCTTGCCGTCAGGAACGGAGAAATCAATGACCATCCCGCCTTCCAGTGGAGGGCCTTCATGCTGGACGATGCACGCAACTTCCGCGGTATGGAAAGCGTGAAGATGTTCCTTGACGAGATGGCACGGCTGAAGATGAATGTATTCCACTGGCATCTTACCGATGACCAGGGCTGGCGCATCGAGATTCCTGAATACCCGCTGCTGACCGAGGTCGGAAGCCGGAGGGACTCGACACATATCGGAGGCTGGAACAGCCATGAATATGACCCGAATCCGCAGGAAGGATTCTACACCCAGGATCAGATCCGTGAAGTACTGGAGTATGCAGACGCCAGGCACATAACGGTAATGCCTGAGATAGAAATGCCGGGACACTCAAGCGCTGCAATCGCCGCATACCCCTGGCTCGGCACCATCGGCAAGCCGTTCAGGACACCTTGCAGATTCGGATATGCCGCAGACCTGTTTGATGTGAGCAGGCCTGAAGTCGTGGCATTCCTATGCGACATCCTCGATGAAATAATGGCTCTGTTCCCCGGCCCCGTAATCCACATCGGAGGGGATGAAGTCAGTTTCAATATGTGGGAGAACGCTCCTACAGTCAGGAAATATATGGCGGAGCACAATATAGGCTCCCTGTCAGAATTCCAGCTGGATTTCACCGACAGGATATCCGCATATATAGCATCCAAGGGACGGAGGATGATGGGCTGGAGCGACATCGGACTCAATCCTGACGAGAACGCCGCAGGAGTGACGGATACCGGGGACGGACTTGCCGAAGGCTCTATCATACAGTTCTGGAAAGGGGATCTTTCCCAGATCACCGATGTCGCGGAAAGAGGGTATGATGTCGTCAACTCATACCATATGTGTACCTACCTCGACTATAACTATGAATGGATCCCGCTGAAGAACGCGTATGATTTCAGCCCCATACCGGACAGCCTTCCAGAGAATCTGCACGGGAAGATCATAGGGTTCGGATGCCAGCTCTGGACTGAATGGATAATGACCGATGAGAAGATGTGCCGGCAGGCATTTCCTCGCATCGCCGCTCTGGCGGAGGCCGGCTGGACCGACACCGCCAATAAAGACTACGGAAGATTCAGAGATACGAAGCTCCCGCGTCTTCTGGAAATATGGGATGCTGAAGGGATTGTCTACCATAACCCTTACACGGACTGACAGCCGGCAGCAGTATGAAGTTTAACGATTACATACATTCGATTTGAAAAGGATTACCATCATTAGAACCGTTGCAGCCTGTATGGCTGCAACCGGTTTTTTCAGCCCGTCATACATATCGGCGCACGGCGAGGGAGAAAGGACTGAAGGGACGGTGCATGAGATCGAGCCTCCTGTAATGGGCTGGAGTTCCTGGAACACATACAGGGTGAACATCAACGAAGAGCTGATCCGCAGGCAGGCCGATGCCGCTGTCGATCTCGGCCTCAGGGATGCGGGATACATCTACATCAACATAGATGACGGCTTCTTCGGAGGCAGGGATGCGGAAGGCAATCTGGTGACACATCCGGAACGCTTCCCGGACGGGATGAAAGGCATCGCCGACTACATCCACTCAAAGGGGATGAAGGCCGGGATCTATTCGGATGCCGGCTGCAACACTTGCGGGTCGATATGGGATGATGACCGGAACGGCATCGGGGTCGGTCTCTACGGACACGAACGTTCGGATGCTGATATGTTCTTCAACAAGTGGGGATTCGACTTTATCAAGATAGACTACTGCGGGGCCGACAATCTCAAGCTTGAAGAATATGAGCGCTACTCGGCCATCTGCACGGCCATCCGCGAGGTGTGCGACAGGAAGATCTCCCTCAACATCTGCCGCTGGGCCTTCCCTGGGGTATGGGCGCGGGACCTTGCCCGCTCCTGGAGGATCAGCCCCGACATCAGGCCGGAATGGGAGTCGGTCAGGGACATCATCTCCCGGAACCTCTATCTGTCCGCCTTCGCCGGAGAGGGGCACTACAACGATATGGATATGCTTGAGATCGGACGGGGACTTTCCGAGGAGGAGGAGCAGACCCACTTCGGGATGTGGTGCATTATGTCATCCCCCCTGCTGATAGGCTGCGACCTCACCTCCATCCCGGACAGATCCCTTGAACTATTGCTGAATCCTGAGCTGATAGCCCTGAACCAGGACCCTCTCGGCCTCCAGGCCTACGTCGTGCAGCACGCCGGTGAGGGCTACGTGCTTGTGAAGGACATCGAGAAGAGGAGAGGGACCGTCCGGGCGGCGGCCCTGTACAACCCTTCAGACAGCGCCATACACTTCTCCGTGCCCCTCGAGACTCTGGAGCTCGGTGGCGTGGCCGCGGTCAGAGACCTTGTCCATATGACGGACCTCGACCCGGCTGCTGTCCTGCGCCGGAGCAGGACGGACAGCGGCACCGGACAGTCATACAGCATCGAGATGGAAGTCCCGGCGCATGGGGTCAGGATCCTGCGCATCGAGGCGGAAAGAAGGCTCGAGCCGGTGCTGTACGAGGCGGAGCGTGCCCTGCTGCCTCTGTTCAATGACCTCGGCAAGGGAGGGAGGACGATATGCTTCATGCCTTATCCCGGAGCCTCCGGCGGAATGACCGTGGCAAACGCCGGGGCAAGGTGGGAGAACTTCATCGAATGGGATGATGTCTACAGCACCGAAGGGGGCGACTATATGATGGAGATCTCATACATCCCTGCCGCCCCTGGGGAATACGAGATCAACGACCAGAGCCTGACGGTGGAGGTCAACGGGAGGAAGACCTCCATAGATGTCATAGAACGTGACAGGGCGAAGGGCCTGTGCAAGGTCTCCATTGCAGTGCACCTCGACCCTGGCTGCAACACCGTCCGTATCGGAAGCCCCTATACCTGGGCTCCCGACATCGACTGCTTCACCTTAAGACCTTTGCCTGCACTTCCGTAGATTGCACGGAACAACAATTCATACATTTTTCATTGACCGCTATGGACAGAAAAAGATTCATTCAGATCTGCGGTACACTTGTGCCGCTGAGCATATTCGGACTAAACGGCTGCAGTCTCTCCTCGGACGGCGGCAGAAAAACCAGTGAGGCCGGGAGAAAATTCTCTTTCGCATTCTTCACAGATGTCCATCTGAACCCGAAGAACGAAGGAGACTGCGATGGAGGACTGAGGAAGGCCCTGGATGATGTCAGGAAAAGAGACGTGGATTTCATCCTGTTCGGAGGAGACAATGTGGAAGCCAACTACTATCCTGGACCGGAACACGAAAATGAAGTCGTGGATATGTACACCAGATTCCGCAGGATAGTCGATGAATCCGGGATTCCTGCACGTTTCACAATCGGGAACCACGACACTTTCGACCGCTTTGAGGGAAAGGAAGACAGGACCGGTTACGGATACTTCGAGAAATTCTGCGGACCTGTCCGGCAGTCCTTCGATCACAAGGGGATCCACTTCGTCACGCTCAACAGCCTTGTCCCGGACAGTAACGGACTCTGGAGTATCGGTGACAGCCAGCTCGAGTGGCTGAGGAACGACCTTGACACTGCAGGAAAAGAGACCCCTCTTGTAGTATCAATGCACGTACCGATGCTGTCCCTTTACTATCCTGTAGTGGAAGGGAACTTCAAGGGGAGCGATATGGTGACCGACACGAAAAAACTGTTCGACCTGCTGGACGGATACAATCTCAAGCTTGTGCTTCAGGGACACCAGCATATCCTTGAAGAGATCAGGGAACGCGGCCGGCTGTTCATCACAGGCGGAGGGATCTGCGCATCGTGGTGGTACGGGCCTCTTGCCGGGACCCAGGAAGGATATCTTCTGGTCAATGTCGACAATGAGGACAACCTCTCATACGAATACATCGACTACGGCTGGGAATCAGTCCGGAAATGACGTACAACCATTCCCGGAAACATCTCCCGTGCGCAGAGGCGTCATTCTGCCTGCGTCTCTGCGCACAGAGGATGCCACTGAGAGCGTATATTGAAGGGTGCGTGCGCAGAGGCGTCGGTCCGGTGACGTCTCTGCGCACAATTCCATAAAGGCAGACACCTGTCATAATATAAGCTATATGTCAAACAATTCTGATGCAAGCTGCTGATCGAGTTCAAGGATCCGGCATATCTGAAGAGCATTTGCATTGGATTTCTTTTTCAATGTCCCAATAAGACGTATTTTCTCTTTCACATCAAGATTCTGCAGAGATTTCCCGTACCAGTCCATAGACAGTGTTCCGGCAATCCGGAGCACAGCATCATCTGTCAGGCGCAGCTTGTCTGAATACGCCAGTTCATATTCAAGAGTATAATAATTCACCTTCATAATCTGCCTTGACAGGGCATCTCGGGAACCATCAAAAATCTGTTCCACCAATGCCCTGTCGACAAACGATTCCGGCAGGATATTCCCTGCTTCAGTTATCCGGAAATGACTTGCACTGACATCTGTATGCGTCCCGAGCAGATCCATAAGTCCGCGTTTTTGGAATGCTGTCACAGGGGATGTATTCTGGAATGCTCCTTGTCCTGAGAAATAGCATCTATAACTTGACCACTTATATGCATCCGGGGTCTTGGCCACACCTGCCTCCACTGGATTCCGCATAACGTATGCAAGACAATTTTTCAGATATGGAATAGAATCTATCCTCTTTATTGTAGCATCCACCCTCTTAAAAGCTCTGCCTCCGGCATTCACGCTGCCCGCTGCAACATATGTTCTGTCCTCGGCAATATCTGAACGTACCGACCCTGCTGGATACATAATGTTGAAATAATAGGAATACAACTGCTTGAAGCGGTTAATGAATTTCCCTGCATTTTCATCATTGATGACCGCCACAATGAAATGAACGTGATTTGACATCAGACAATATGCCAGAATGTCAACCTCGAGGGCGAATGCAGATATTGCGGCTATATTCAAAGCCTTATGGTAATCAACATCTTCCCTGAATAGAGTTGTTCTTACCGTTCCTTTAGTACATATATGATATAGTTTCAACGGTCCGCGCTCCGGTCTGGGATTTTCACAATATTCATCCCTCCATACACTTTGCATCCCATCTACATATGTTTCTTCTACCCTTCTATGTCTTCTGCTCAGACTGTCTTTAATGTCAGAAGGCATATCTCTTTCAAATTCACGTTTCATATCCCCCAGATTCTCCAAACAACTATGCAAGTATGGAATAATTATCCGTTTTCACAAATCTAAGACAGAAAAAATTATACGATTACACTGATTTTATGCGCAGAGGCGTCATTCTGCATGCGTCTCTGCGCACAGAGGATGCCACTGAGAGCGTATATTGAAGGGTGCGTGCGCAGAGGCGTCGGTCCGACGACGTCTCTGCGCACAGTTCCATAAAGCTGGTAAACAAAGGACCGGGAGAACCCTGAGGCGGAGACAGGGAAGTTTGGCGACAGTGCAAGAAAAAACGGCAAGGCCGATAGACCTTGCCGTTTATCTGTATTGTGCTCCGAATTTAGTCGTTGAGAGAGAATCTCTTGAAGACAGTGACCTTCGCCTCCTTGTCGACCGCTGCGATAGCTGCCTTTACGGAAGTCTTGCCATCTCCCATCTGATATTCCTGCTCCTCGAGGGTGTTCTCCTTGAAGAACTTGTTCAGACGGCCGTTGGCGATATTGTTGATCATTGCCTCAGGAAGATTTGCTGACTTCTCTGCAGAGACAGTCTTGATGATCTCGCGAGCCTGGTCTGCCTGTTCAGGAGTGAGCCATCCCTTTGCAGTGTTGGAAGCGATATGATCCTCGCTGTCGACGTGTGCAGGGTTGATGCCAGCTTTCTCGAGAGCTGAATTGACAGCCTTCTGCACGAGCTCCTCCTTGGTCTTCTCTACCGCTACAGTAAGCTCATTGTCAATGACATTCTGAGGGACGCTGTCCTTGTTGATGGCGACCGGGTTCATAGATGCAACCTGCATAGCCACGCCTTTAGCGAGGTCAGCCGGAACTTCCTTGTTGAACCCTACGAGAGCGCCGAGCTTGCCGTTGATCGCGTGGATATAGGAAACAATGAACGGAGCCTCGATCTTCTCGTATCCTACAAGCACATGCTTCTCTCCGGTCTTTCCGGTCTGCTCTGTAATGGCGGCCTCTACAGTCCTTCCATCTGCCAGTGCGCATGCCTTGAGCGCTTCTGCATCTGCAGGGAGGTTCTTGATTGCAGTGTCTGCAACTGCATTTGCGAGTGCCTGGAACTCTGCATTCTTGGAAACGAAGTCAGTCTCGCATCCGAGGCAGAGGATAATGGCCTTGGTTCCATCTATCCTGGCTACTACGGCACCCTCAGTCGTCTCCCTGTCAGCCCTCTTGGCTGCGACAAGCTTTCCTTTCTCACGGATAATCTCCTGTGCACGGGCATAGTCGCCTTCAGCCTCGATGAGAGCCTTCTTGCAGTCCATCATACCGGCACCGGTCATTTGACGCAGTTTCATTACGTCAGCTGCTTTAATATCCATTTCTGTAATCGTTTTAATCGTTAATACAACTCACAAAGATTATTCTGCCTTTGCTTCTGCTGCAGGAGCAGCCTCTTCTGCAGGTGCCTCAGTTGCAGGGGTCTCGACTGCCGGAGCTTCTGCTGCAGGAGCCTCTGCTGCAGGAGCAGGTTCAGCCTTCACTTCCTCGGCAGGCTTGTTCCCCTTGCGTGAACGGAGCTTCTTGCCTGAAGCGGCAGCCTCGTTCTGTTCAGGAGCCTCTTTCTCTTTCTCCAGCTTCCTTTCTTCCAGTCCCTCCTTGATGGCGCCGCATACAGCATCCATAATGTATGCTATCGACTTTGCAGCATCGTCATTCGCCGGAATCACATAATCAATCGGAGTAGGATCGCAGCAAGTATCAACCATAGCGATAACCGGGATATTAAGACGGTTAGCCTCTTTTACGGCATTCATCTCTTTCTGTACGTCCACTACGAAAAGTGCTGAAGGAAGACGGCTCATATCCTTGATAGAGCCGAGGTTCTTCTCGAGTTTCGCCCTCTGACGGGTGATCTGGAGGCGCTCACGCTTTGCGAGAGTATCAAAAGTACCATCTTCAATCATCTTGTCGATGGTGTTCATCTTCTTGACAGCCTTGCGGATGGTCGGGAAGTTTGTAAGCATTCCGCCTGGCCATCTCTCTGTCACGTATGGCATATTGACAGTAGCAGCCTTCTCTGCCACTATGTCCTTTGCCTGTTTCTTTGTAGCTACGAAAAGGATCTTGCGGCCGGAACGTGCCAGCTGCCTGAGGACATTCGCTGCCTCATCGATCTTTACTACAGTCTTATGCAGGTCGATGATATGGATCCCGTTCTTCTGGTCGAAGATATATGGAGCCATTTTAGGGTTCCACTTCCTGGCGAGGTGGCCGAAGTGAACTCCTGCATCAAGCAATTCTTGGAAATTTGTTCTTGGCATTGTTTTAAAAATTTTTCTGTTTTGTCTTTTCCTTCCAGGCTTCTGCCGCGCCTGTAAGGCTCTCACATCAATCTGGAGTAGCGGTCTGCACCGGTCTCCAGGATTTTCCGCAGTCTCGGCAACCCTCAGGCAGCCTCCCGGAACTCGCGTCCCGAATGAAGATCCGAAGATTTACGACCGGACTGTGCGTTGTACAAATCAGCCGATAGATACTAACGTTTACTGAACTGGAAGCGCTTGCGTGCACCAGGCTGACCAGGTTTCTTCCTCTCGACCTCACGGGCGTCACGGGTGAGGAATCCTGCAGCCTTGAGGGTATGGCGGTATGCTTCCGCATCCACTATACAGAGGGCACGTGCAATACCGAGCCTCATAGCCTCTGCCTGGCCTTTGATTCCGCCTCCGTCGAGGTTGGCCTTTACGTCAAACTGGGCAAGCGTACCTGTCACTTCGAAAGGCTGGTTTACAATATAACGGAGAGACTCATCCTTGAAATAGTCGTTGATGTCCCTTCCATTGATCGTAATTTCACCTTTCCCAGGCACGACATAAACGCGAGCGACTGCTGATTTACGTCTTCCAAGTGCGTTTACTGCTTTCATCTGATTAAATTTCGTTTAATGTAATTGTTTTTGGTTTCTGTGCCTGATGCGGATGCTCGGTGCCCTGGTAGAGATACAGGTTGTTGATGAGCTTCGCACCAAGACGGTTCTTAGGGAGCATTCCCTTTACTGCCATTCTGACCAGCTCTGTAGGCTTCTTTGCCAGAATCTCTTTCGGAGTGCTGAAACGCTGTCCTCCCGGATAGCCTGTGTGACGTACATAGACCCTGTCGGTCATCTTTCTTCCTGTAAGCTTCACCTTGTCTGCATTGAGGATGATGACATTGTCACCACAGTCAATGTGAGGGGTGAAGTACGGCTTGTTCTTCCCGCGAAGGACAAGAGCAACCCTGGAAGCAAGACGGCCAAGAGGAAGGTCAGTTGCGTCAATGACGACCCACTCCTTCTTGACAGTTGCCGGTGTGGCGGATACTGTCTTGTAACTCTGTGTGTTCACTGTCTTGATCTTTAATTGGTTAATACTAAAAACTGCGTTCCCTACACTATATAGGGGGCGCAAAGATAACAATTATTTTATTCCCGGCAAAATATTTTGTCTTACTCCCTTGCATGCTACTCCATTACGCATGTCTCCGGCCGGGGGCATCCTCTATCCGGCGGAAGCCTGATCCCGGAGACCGACAGAGAAGCGGTGAAAGCCGTCATCCCACCTGTAGGAAAGGTCAAGAGAATAGCTCCGGCAGATGGAATGCACGAGAGCGAGGCCAAGACCGGTGGACCCTGCCGTATCGGAAGACTGCCTGTAGAACCTTGTGAATACAAGCCCGGGATCAAGAGGTGTCTTTCCGGGATTGGAGACAGAGAACCCGCAAGCCGACATCTCCACTTCCGCGGCCCCGCCTCTGACGCTGTGGACAAAGGCGTTCTTTATCAGATTGCCGACAAGCATCCGGGCGAGCTGCATATTCATATCAAAGACAAACGGGGCCGTGACATTGACAGATACGGAAAGCCCCTTTGATGAATAGATTTCGGAATACAGGCCGACGCCCTCCTCCACCAGTTCCGAGAAATCCACCCTCTCCGACTCAGGGAACTGGTCGTTGTCTATCCTGTGGAGCATCAGAAGCGTGCTGTTCAGCCGGCTGACATCCCTGAGGGACCTGCCGAGCTTCATAAGCTCCACCGCCTGGCCTTCAGTCACCTCCGGATCGGCAAGCAGGGAATCGACCCTGGCCGTGCACACCGCCAGTGGCGTCTGGAGCTCATGGGAGACATTCCCGATAAAGGCCCTCTGCTCCTCGTTCTGGCTTTCCAGCCTGTCCACCGCTTCCTGCGCGGCGGCAGACAGCCTCCTGAATTCGACCACCTTGCTGTCCACCGGGACGGGGCCGGGCCTCTCCCCTCTCGAATACGAGTCCAGCCACTGAAGGAGCTGGTCCAGAGGACGGAGATTGCGCCTGACGACAGATATGTCTATACCCACTATGGCGAGCAGCAGCACCACGTACAGGATGACAGTCCACTTGAAGATATGTTCAGAGACCGAATCCCTCTCTATGGTAGGGACGGACACTGTAAGTTCATAGTATCTGTCATCCGCATCCATAAATATACAGCTTCTGTTCCTTGCGGGAACATCCTCATCCTGGCTCTGGATGTATGTCACAGACTCCCAGTAACGGATCCTGTTGTTCACCGCCGCATACTCAGGAGTCACCTCCATAATATCGAAAGTGTTGTAGGCCACCGCATCCGAATATGGAAGCGGCTCCCCCGCCAGAGACCATACTATTATGTCATTGGAATAGTCCGCAAGCGTCTCATCTATCTCCTCGGTCAGCTCCCCGACAAGAGAGAAATAGAATACCGTGCCCCACAGTCCGAGAGCGATGAGGACAAAAGCCGAAAGGCCGAGTATTATTTTCGTTACGAGCCTCATTTCCCGACCAGTCTGTAACCGAACCCGTAGACAGACTTTATCTCGATATCCGCTCCCGCCGCCGCCAGCTTGCGCCGCAGATTCTTCATCTGGGCATACACAAACTGGAAATCATCCACCTGGTCGATATGGTCCCCCCATACCGCCTCGGCCATCACCGCCTTGTCCACAATATGTCCCGGTCTCTGAATGAAATATTCCAGTATATCGAACTCCTTCTTCAGGAGCTGTATTTCTTTCCCGTCCACCGTCACCCTGCCTGTATCCGGCTCCAGAGAGACATTTCCGGCCCGGAAGGCGAAGTCCCCTGCATTGGTGCTCCGCCTTGCCACACTCCTTATTCTGGCCACCAGCTCCGCGGTATGGAACGGCTTCGCGAGATAGTCATCCGCCCCGAGGCCGAGGCCGCTCACCTTGTCATCGATAGAATCCTTGGCCGACACTATGATCACATTGGCCCGACTGCCTTCCGACTTCATTTTCCGGAGAAGGTCAAGCCCGCTTCCCCCCGGGAGCATGATATCCAGCAGCACACAGTCATAGGCATATACGGCAAGCTTCTCCGCCGCCGTATCGTAATCCATAGCCATCTCCACTACGAACCCCTCCTTGCGCAGGGCTTTCACCGTAAGCTCGGCAAGGGCTTCTTCATCTTCTATAACAAGTATCTTCATCCCGGTATCATTTATCTCCGGCCGGCACTGTAGACATAGCCAGCCGCCATATCCTGTCAAAGATAATAAATTCGGGATAAAGTTACGCCTCTTCTTATTAACTTTGCCTGCCAGGAAATGAAAAGCGGAAAATCAGCCATAGCGATCGCGGCGGTCCTTGTCGCTGCAGTCCTTGCGGACATCTTCATAGGAGGGGATGCCCCGGCGGAAGTGTTCAGGCTTCTGCGTATTCCGCGGGCTGTCACGGCCGCTGTATCCGGAGCCGCCCTCGCCCTGGCAGGAGCACAGATGCAGGCTGTCTTCAGGAACCCTCTTGCAGACCCCCATATAATGGGAGTGAGTTCGGGTGCAGGCCTCGGTGCGGCGGCCGTGACTCTGGCAGGAGGGGCAGGGGCGGCCGCAGGGCTTACCATAGCGGTTTCAGCCGCCGCGGGGGCATTGCTGACATCTCTGCTCGTCATATATGTGTCCGGGAAGACCGGAAGTGCGGACACCCTGCTCATTTTCGGAGTGATGACCGGCTTCGCGTTCAGCGCTATCACAGCCATTCTCCAGGCATTGGCGGCTCCGGACAGTCTCAAGCTGTTCTACAGCTGGTCTGCCGGAAGCTTCTCTCATTGCGGGGACACCGGGACAGGCATCATAATAGCGGCAGCGGCGGCCGGAGGCGTCATTGCGTTCAGAGGGGCGAAAGGGCTGGACCTCCTGCTGTTCGGAGACAGTTTCGCCACCCTTTCCGGAGCCAGCCCGAAGAAGATAAGATGGACGGCGCTGGCCAGCTGCTGCATTGTCACCGGTGCGGTGACCGCATTCTGCGGACCGATAGGATTCGTCGGTATCATAGCCCCGCATATAGCCCGCAGGCTGACCGGTTCCGCGGCACACATGGACATCCTCCCGGTCAGTCTCGTCGCAGGTGCAGTTCTCGCCCTTGCAGCCGACACCATAGCGCAGATACCTCCAAGCCCTCTTCCGGCAGGCAGCACTATGGCCATTATCGGCATCCCCGCCATATTATATATAATGGTAAGAACCCGAAACGGCGGCCGGTCTGCACAGCGGTTCCGGATGAACGGCCCTGACACGGACGGTCAGCCGGTGCGGCCTCCCCGTGCCGAAGAGACAGCGGCAGAAGGTTATGGCTTGGCTGCCGGAAGACGCCGGACACTGTTCAGCATCCGGGATCTGTCCATAGGATACGGAGACAATGTCCTGTGTTCCGACATATCGTTCGACATAAAGGAAGGAGACTGCATCCTGCTGTGCGGAGCCAACGGGAGCGGCAAGACCACCCTCCTCCGCACCATAGCCGCCACCGGGAACCGGAGATCCGGCAACATCATTATGATACCTTCAGGAATACCCAGGGTCAAAGGCTTTACACTCGAGGAGTTCATCAGGACCGGATTCTTCACTCAAAGCGACTGGAAAGGCCGTCTCTCCGCAGAGGAGGAGGCGCGGATAAGGCAATCGCTGGAAGAGATGGGGCTGCAGGACCTGAAAGACAGGGACATATCCGCATTGAGCGACGGAGAGTTCCAGAAAGGCTGCATTGCATCCGCCATATGCAGGAAAGCGGAAGTGATACTGCTGGACGAACCCGCTGCCTTTCTTGACACGGAAAACCGGCTCGAGATCCTCGCTGGCATAGACAGGGTCTGCAAGGAGAGGGGGACAGCTGTCATTTTCTCATCGCACGACATACGGGAGGCCGCCGCCCGCTGCAGCAGGATAGCGGCCATCGGAGCCGACGGATGTTTCAGAATATCAGACACCGGCTGCTGCGTGGAGGAAAAAATACGCATCGCCGGAAGCATTTTCAGAAATAAAAATACTATCTTTGATGTTTTAACATCATAATCCTCTTTCTTTACCGAGATGGACAAAAGACTTTTTCTGATAGATGGACACGCTCTGATTTTCAAGATGTATTATGCCTTCCTGAGACATCCTATGATAAATTCCAAGGGCGTAGACACATCCATCCTGTTCGGATTCACCAAATATATCCTTGAGCTGATCGAAAAAGAGAAGCCGACCCATCTGGCCGTCTCGTTCGACCCTCCAGGCGGGACTTTCAGGCACGAGATGTATCCGGAATACAAGGGCACAAGGGAAGCGACGCCGCAGCTGGTCATCGATGCGCTCGAACCGTTGACAGGACTGTGCAGGGCGATGGACATCCCCGTACTTATGGTGAAAGGATACGAGGCGGACGACGTGATAGGCACCGTCTCGAAAAAAGCGGCGGAGGAAGGGTTCACTGTCTATATGGTCACACCGGACAAGGACTACGGCCAGCTGGTCACGGACAGGATCCTGCAGTACAGACCGGGAAAGTCGGGAAGCGAAAGCGAGATCCTCGGACCTGCGGAGATATGCAGCAGATACGGGATCAGCTCCCCCTCCCAGGTCATAGAGATCCTCACGATATGCGGAGATGCATCTGACAATGTGCCGGGAGTGAAAGGTGTCGGGGAGGTCGGGGCCGGCAAACTGATATCACGGTACGGAACGGTCAAGGAGATATACAGCCACATAAATGAACTCACTCCCAGACAGAGGGACGCGTTCGAGGCGGCGAGGGAATACCTTCCGCTCAGCCACGACCTTGTGACTATCAAGACGGATGTGCCCGTAGAGTTCAGCACGGCCGGGATGTCCCTCGACACCGGATTCGGGGCCGGGGCGGCGGAACTGTTCGATGAATACGAATTCGGGTCCCTTAAAAGATACCTCGGAGACTGTCCGGCAGTACACAGCGGCAGGGAGGAAGACTTCGAATATTCTGAAGTGACAACGCCACAGGCCTGCAAGGAAGCGAAAAAGGCCGGCCGGTTCGCCATTCTTACCGACTGCGACGGCACCGGCATCTTCAGCGGAATCCGCAGAATGACAGTCGGGATTGTCAATGAAGGACAGAGACTGGCCGCATCGGGGACGGCGGAAGATTTCAGGGAGATACTGGAAGACGGAAACATAGACAAGACAGGATACAATCTCAAGAAGCAGCTGAACATACTCAGGAACAACGGGCTGGACCTGAAAGGCAGGCTTCTGGACATCGAACTGATGCACTATCTCATAAATCCGGAGAAAAGCCACAGGCTGGATATCCTTGCAAAAAGCTATCTGGGAATCAGCATAGATGAGCCACAGTCCGGGCAGAAAGAATCCGCGCTGTCGCTGTTCGACCAGGGGGAGACCGATGAAAAGGACGTTCCGCCCCTGAAGGAAGCCGCAGTCACGGCAATGCTGGGCACCGAGGTCCGGAAAGAAATCGACAGCCTTGACATCGCCCCACTGTATGACACGATAGAGGAACCTCTCATAAGAGTGCTCGGGGAAATGGAGCGCACAGGAGTCAGGATAGACCTCAACCAGCTCAGGCAATACGCCTCCGGACTTTCAGCCGAACTCGAGCAGATACAGCAACGTGTCAGGGAAATGGCCGGGGAGCCAGATCTCAACATCCTTTCGACCAAGCAGATCGGATACGTGATCTTCGAGAAGCTCGCCCTGGACCCGAAGGTGAAAAAGGCAGGAAACGACAAGCGCTACAGCTACTCCACTGATGAGGAGACACTCACAGCACTTGCGCACAAGCATCCGATAATCAACGAGATCCTCGAATACCGGGGAGTGAGGAAGCTGCTGTCCACCTACGTAGACCCCTTCCCGAACCTGGTATCCCCCAAGACAGGTAAGATACATACGACCTTCAACCAGGCCCTTACCGCTACAGGGCGTCTGAGTTCCTCCAAGCCTAACCTCCAGAACATCCCCATCAGGACCGAAAGAGGCAAGGAAATCCGCAAGGCGTTCATACCGAGCAGGGAGGACGGGGTGATAATGTCCGCGGACTATTCCCAGATCGAACTCCGCATAATGGCTCACCTGAGCAATGACGAACATCTTGTCGATGCCTTCAGGCACGGGAAAGATGTCCACGCCATCACCGCATCGAAGATCTTCCGCATCCCTCCTGAATCCGTCACTCCTGAACAGAGAAGAATAGCGAAGACAGCCAATTTCGGGATAATGTACGGAATATCGGCATTCGGGCTGTCACAGAGACTCAAGATATCCCGGGCCGAAGCGAAAAAAATCATCGAGGACTACTTCGCCAGCTTCCCGACGGTGTCATCGTATATAGACAGGGCTGTCGCCTCGGTCCGGGAGAAAGGGTATGCAGAGACCCTGTTCGGACGCAGGAGATACCTTCCTGACATCAACTCCCGCAATGCCACGACAAGGTCTCTGGCTGAACGCAACGCGATCAATGCCCCTATCCAGGGGACAGCGGCCGATATCATCAAGAAAGCGATGATAAATGTCGACAGGAAGATGAAAGAGGCAGGGATGCAGAGCCGGATGGTTCTCCAGGTACACGATGAACTCGTATTCGATGCCCTGCTGTCTGAAGCCGACGACCTGAAGAAACTGGTGACAGAGGAAATGGAGAATGTAATACAGTTGTCAATCCCGCTTACAGTCGAATGCAATTATGGAAAAAACTGGCTCGAAGCTCACTAATCTCACGGATGCGGAACTCGTATCCCTTGCCCTGGACCAGAACCAGGCTGCATATATCGTGCTCTATACAAGATACGACAAAGGAGTGCGGGCGCATATATCACGGTATGTCTCCCAGCAGGAGGACATCGAGGATATCTGTCTCGAAAGTTTCCAGAAAGCATTCAGCCAGATCGGGACATACAATCCCGACTACAAGTTCTCCACATGGCTGTACAGGATAGCAAGGAACACTGCATTCGACCATATCAGCCGGAAGGATCGCGAGAAGAACAACCTGCCGACCACATCGATAAGCGAACAGATATCGGAAATGAACGAAATACCAGCCGCCACCCACAATCCTGAAGATGAAATCATAAACCAGCAGGAATACGACAAATGGCTGGCCAATATCGACAGACTCAAGGACGACTACAGGACAGTGGCGAAGATGAATCTCATAGACAATTTCGGATACAAGGAGATAGCGGACGAACTGGACATCCCGATAAATACTGTCAAGACACGGATCAGAAGAGCCAAGGCGATGCTCCTCAAGATGATGGATGTATCGGATGAACTGCTCTGAACGCCATCAAATATTTCACCGTCATCCCTCACCTCCTGTCACCATTGTTTTACTGTCATCCAACACTTTACTGTCATCCTATACTTTATGTTATCCTATACTTTACTGTTATCCTATACTTTACTGTTATCCTATACTTTACTGTCATCCTGAGCGAAGCGAAGGATCTGCAACCCAAAACCTGCACAAATGGACTATACGGAATTCATAGACACTACAGAACGTCTGCTCTGGCCGCTGACCGGAGAGCAGAAGGAACAGTTCCGCCTGCTGGACGGACTGTACCGCGACTGGAACAGCAAGATCAACGTCATCTCCCGCAAAGACATAGATGGGCTGTATCTGCACCATATACTGCATTCACTCGCGATAGCCGGATATATGAAAGCATATCTGCCCGACTGTCATCCCGGGTCAGGAGACCGTCATCCCGGATCTCCTGATCATCATCCTGAATCTTCAGACTGTCATCCTGAACCTCTCTACTGTCATCCTGAGACTCTCTACTGTCATCCTGAGCGAAGCGAAGGATCTGCCACCCCTCTCCGCTTCCTGGACCTCGGCACCGGGGGCGGTTTCCCGGGCATCCCGCTCGCCATCCTCTTCCCCAATGCAGACTTCACCCTCTGCGACTCTGTCGGCAAGAAGACGAAGGTGGCAGGAGCGGTGGCGGAAGCGGCCGGACTGAAGAACGTCACTGTCATCAACGCCCGAGCGGAAGATCTTGACGAAAGATTCGACTACATCGTCTCCAGGGCCGTGACATCCCTCGACAGGTTCATTCCGTGGGTCCGCGGCAGATACAGCAGAGGCATACTGTACCTCAAAGGCGGAGACATCGTGGAAGAGATCTCTACAGCTATGGGCAGGTTCAGGATTCCCGGCAGCGCCATCCATACCTGGCGGATAGACAGCTGGATCCCGAACCCGTATTTCGCTGAAAAATTCGTCATTTTCATTGACCATCAGATACGGAACAACCATTAAAATTCATCAAGATATGAAAATCAAGAGACTATTGCTGCTGGTCACAGCAGCCGCACTGACAGCCGCGGCAGTGACATCCTGCTTCCCTGAAGATGGGAAAGAAGACCTGAATCCCGAAACCCCGGAAACCGGAGGTGAAGGCGATAGCGGGAATATGTCTTCCGACCTGATCAGAAGGATTGACATCATAGAAAGCGACCCATCCAATTCAGCCACGACATTGACATTCGAATACGACGGCACGGGAAATATCAGCAGAATTACCGAAGCCTACAACTATGGAGGGGATGGCATTGATGACACCTTTGAATATATCTTCGACCGGACTGTCACCGGACTGGACATATCAGGAATAGACGGTGGGGTAGAATACCCGATAATGACCATATATGACGACAACGGGGATGGAGTGGCTGAAAAGATCGGCATCAGCGAAGAGTACGGCGACACGGAATATATCGGTCTCGAATACGACAGTTCGTGGCATCTTGTAAAGGTAGATGCAGACGACCCGTATGTATCCCGGGAATTCTTCTGGACAGATGGCAACCTCACCGGCAGCACAGGAGGCACGGATTACAGCTACACATATTCGGAATACGGGAACAACGCCAACATTGACCTGAACTGGATACTGACTGGAGGGTACCACAATGATGCATTCATGATCGGAGGCCTCAGCGGTCTGCTTGGCGCACGCAGCCTCAACTACGCAGACTATGTCCCGCTGTTCGATATGAACAGCGAAAGTGCAGCCAGAGAGCCGATAGCGGCGGATGGGGAATATACATATACCAGCAAGTCACAGCGGATCGCCCACGATGAAGCCAGCACGGAATTCGACCTGTCCGGAGAACGGCTGACCGGCATTACAGGGACCGTCCCGGTATATACAGTCTCCACAGAATATACCGTATATCGGACAATCACGGACTATGACAGGTATACGGAAGGACCGGACGGGACAAGACTCTACTACGAATACAGCCAGACTGTCACATCAACGAAAGAGACAGACAGAAAGCTGGCGTACAGATACACTATAGAGTTCACCATTTCCTACATAGACTGAGACCGATGAGCAGTGACAGCTGGCGTGCGGAAGTGATTTTCAATGAAAATATTTGCATTAATGTGAAAAACACTACCTTTGCACTCCCAAAACTCCATACGATTATAATATAAAAGGATACAGATATGAAAAGAACATTCCAACCATCACAGAGGAAGCGTCGCAACAAACACGGATTCCGTGAGCGTATGTCCACTCCGAACGGGCGCAGGGTTCTCGCTGCACGCCGTCGTCACGGGCGCAAGAAACTGACAGTATCATCTGAAGACCGCTTCTAGGAGACAGGTCAGGGGCGGAAGGCTCCGCGATACAGAGATATAAGGCAGGGCGATACAATGATGTCGTCCTGCTTTTTTTTGATATTCTGCCTTATTATTCGTATCTTTCTCGTCCATATGCACTCTCGACCGCATAATGACACGGAATTTCATCATACACCTCGCAGTTCTGTATTGCATTTTCACGGCAGGTCTGACCGTGGCCCGGGCCGCAGGCGACGGCATACGTGTTTCAAGATTCGACATAGAAGACGGACTCTCGCAGAACACCGTACTTTCGATCATCCAGGACAGGAAGGGGGATATGTGGTTCGCAACAAATGACGGACTCACACGGTATGACGGCTACGACTTCACAGTCTTCAGACACAGCGCCAGGGATACATCAAGCATCGCGGACAACAATGTAAGGCTGCTTTTCATCGATTCATCGGACAGGCTGTGGGTCGGCACAGCATACGGACTGTGCAGATACGACAGCAGCCTCGAGAATTTCGACAGCTTCGGGACCGGGACAGGGCTCGACATCTACGCCTTGGAAGAGATATCCGGAGACCGGCTGCTCGTGGGCACATCCGACAGGATGTTTGTCTTCGACATCAGCTCCGGCTGCTTCTCCGACACACTTCCGGCCGCAGCGGCTTCACTCAGGGCCAGATCGATGGTGAAATACGGCGGCAGCATATTCATCGGCTGCGCGGACGGCGAACTGTACGAATACTCCATATCCGACAGCAGATTCAACCGGATCAATGTCCCTGAATGCGGGAAACCTGTCCAGTACATCCTCATACAGGAACCAGGAATACTGTGGGCCGGGACAGAAGGCGACGGGCTGTACAGGATAATCCTCAAGGACGGCACGGTGACGAATTTCAGATATGATGAAGCTCCCGGGCACCTTGGCTCCAACTATGTCAGGGCTCTCGCCAATGATTCCGAAGGCAGGCTGTGGGTCGGGACATTCAACTGCCTGAACATATTCGATCCCGTATCAGAGACTTTCGCTTCATACACCAACGATCCTTTCGACGATGAAAGCCTGTCGCAGAATTCTGTCCGCAGCCTATACTATGACAGGCAGGGAGGAATGTGGCTCGGCACTTTCTATGGAGGAGTCAACTACTGGCATCCTCTTAAAGAGAGATTCACCGGCATACGGCGCAAGCCTGACGGGAGCACGCTGAATGACAACATCATCAGCTGCATCGTGGAAGATCCGGACGGGATGATGTGGGTAGGCACCAACAATGGAGGCGTCAACGGATACAATCCTGAAACAGGGAAATTCATATGGTACTCCCTGGTCGGGAACCGGATCTACGAAGATGTCGAATCCGATGACATAAAGGCCATCTTCATAGATGGGGACAGGGTCTATGTAGGTGCGCACGCCGGCAGGATGAAATATATAGACAAGCGTGACGGTGCTGTCCGACTGTGCGGCAGGAATTCCGGAACAGCATCTCCGGTGGACATATATTCAATCATACGCAAGGACGGCACGGGACTGTGGGTCGGGACACTGAATGGACTGTACGTATATGACACCGTCAAGGACAGTTTTACGGAAATCACGGAAGATGCCGACGGCACAAGGACAGGAAAGCTGCAGATAAGAATCCTTATGACGGATTCCGGAGGCCGGCTGTGGGCCGGCTGCGAAACCGGGCTGAAGCTGTTCGACTGCACGGGAAGCGCTGCAGGAGGCAAGGACAGCGGACTCCATCTCATCTCTGCTCCGGCAGATGGCCTTGCAGAGATAACATCATCAGTATTCAGCATCAAGGAAAGCTCATCCGGCACGATCTGGATAGGGACCGGGGAGGGGCTGTACTGCTATATTCCGGGGAAGGGGGAGATATTGCTCTACACGACCGAAGACGGTCTGCCGAGCGACATAATACACGGGATAGAGGAGGACTCGTTCGGAAGACTGTGGATAAGTACGGACAACGGACTGAGCTGCCTCAACCCGTATTCCGACAGCTTCCGCAACTACTCGACAGCCGACGGACTGACCAGCAACCAGTTCACCACATACGCCCACTGCAGGAGGGCATCCGGGGAAATGTGGTTCGGAAGCATCAACGGCATCACTCTGTTCACCCCGGAACGGCTGACCGACAATCCGTACACTCCGGAACCCGTGATTTCACAGCTTCAGATATTCAACACGGCAGTAAGGCCGGGCGATGACACCGGAATCCTTGACCGCAGCATCAGGGAGACCCGGAAGATAAAGCTGAAACACAGCTACAATTCGTTCTCCCTGCAGTTCACGGTGGCAGACTATATCGGAGGCAGGCACAATACCTTTGCCTATATGCTTGAAGGCATCGACAAGGAATGGCAGTATACGACAGGGAACCGCAGCGCTTCATATTCCATGGTTCCGCAGGGAAGATACCGGTTTATGGTCAAGGCCGCCAACAATGACGGGAAATGGTGCCCAAGGCCTGCAGTCCTCAACATCAAGGTCCTGCCTGTATGGTATGAGACCATATGGGCGCAGATCCTCTTTTTCGCAGCCGCTGCATCCCTTATCATAGGCGGGATCAGGTTCTACCTTGAACGCAAGAGTATGGAAGCCAGGCTGGAAATCGACAGGAAAGACAGGGAGCACCAGGAAGAGATACACCAGATGAAGATGCGTTTCTTCATCAACATATCACACGAACTGCGCACCCCGCTTACACTTATCATCACTCCCCTGCAGGAAATGATCCCCAAAGCATCCGATGTATGGATGCGGAAGCAGCTGAAATATGTCTACAGGAACGCGCAGAGACTGCTGCATCTGGTCAACCAGCTGATGGACTACAGGAGAGCCGAACTCGGAGTCTTCAAGCTGAAGGTACGCAAGGAGGATGCATACAGAATCGTCAAGGAAAACTGGTCATACTACGAAAAGCTCGCCGAGAGCAAGAAGATCAGATACACTCTCGACTCCAGCCTGGAAGGGCAGACTGTATTTGTAGATGGGCAGTACCTGGAACTGATTCTCAACAATCTGATATCCAACGCCTTCAAATATACGGACAGCGGAAGGATCGATGTCAGGGCAAAAATAGATGGAACGGACTTCATTCTGGAGGTGAACGATACAGGGATAGGGATACCTGTAGACAAGCAGGCCCGTATATTCGAAAGGTTCTACCAGGTGGAGAAACAGCACATCGGAAGCGGAATCGGGCTGTCGCTTGTCCAGAGACTCGTCGAGCTCCATCACGGACAGATAGAGATCACAAGCGAGGAAGGCAAGGGATCATCGTTCAAGGTGACAATCCCGCAGACACTGGAGACATATTCCAGTGACGAACTCGATCTTGCGGGGGACGGGGCGAACGATGTGCACACTACCAATCCTAAAGAGATGTACATTCTGGATACCGACAGCCCTGAAGAAGGATATGAGAATACAGAAGGGGACAAGGGCTGGACCGTCCTGGTAGCAGACGACAACAAAGAAATCAGGGAATACATAAAGGCCGGGCTGGAATCGACATTCAACATTATCATAGCCAGGAACGGGAAGGAAGCCCTCGAAATAATCGGGAAGGAGACTGTCGACATCGTGATAACGGACGTGATAATGCCCGTAATGGACGGCATTCAGCTGTGCAGACAGATCAAGCACGACATCAGCACAAGCCATATCCCGGTAATAATGCTTTCCGCAAAGACAGATGTGGAGGAACAGCTCGAAGCCTTCCATACAGGGGCAGATGACTATATAGGGAAGCCGTTCTCGATGGCCGTGCTGCTCAGCAAGATCCAGAATATGCAGAAGACCAGGCTCAGGATGCTGGAAAGGTATTCCAGGTCCGTAGAGGTCGAGCCCGAGAAGATAACATTCAACAGGGCGGATGAAGAACTGCTCAAACAGGCGATAGACATTGTCGAGAAGAACCTTGACAACAGCGAGTTCTCGATCCAGGAATTCGCTGACGGAATGGGTATGAGCAGGTCCAACCTGCATATGAAACTGAAAGCGATCACCGGAGAGTCCGCCCTGGAATTCATAAGGAAGATCAGATTCAGGGAAGCCTGCCGGATGCTCAGGGAAGGACAGTATTCCATCTCGGAAATAAGCTACAAGGTCGGGTTCAGTACACCATCCTACTTCGCCACAAGTTTCAAGAAGCATTTCGGCTGCCTTCCATCGGAATATGTCAAGGGCAATAAATGAAAGGACCCCGTATCATAATCAGATACAGGGTCCCCGAACTTATAAATCAGAAATTAAAGGAGTCTACCAGTAAGGATTCTGCTCATACTGTTTCATAAGCAGCATCTCACGGTTAGGGATAGGGAGAAGTTCGTGCTTGCCTTTCTGGGTATATCTTGCAAACACCAGATAGTTCCCTGAATCAGCATACCAGGCGGCCATGTCGCTCACTGCATCCATAAGCGTCTCGTAATATATGCCCCACCGGATAAGGTCCTGACGGCGATGTCCTTCGAATGCCAGTTCATACGAGCGCTCATCCCTGACAGCCTGACGGAATTCTTCATATGTCAGACCTTTTTCCAGGTCGGCTACAGAGGAAGCTGTCCCTACAGGAAGCCCGTAACCGCGACGGCGCACCATATTGACAGCCTCGTATGCTTCCGCTGTCGGACCGTTGTTGACCTCGTTCAGAGCCTCGGCATAGAGAAGCAGGACATCGGCGTAACGGAGGATGTACCAGTTGATGTTGGACATATTCTGCTCGATAAGGACATTATTGTCGGACACATATTTCTCGGTATCCCACTTGGCCGGGCACATATTGTTGACATATGCACGCTTCGCCTCATCCGGAGCATCGTCCGACAGGGCTTCAGCAAGGGTATATTTCTCGCTGATCGGAGACTTGACCCCGCTCTTATAGGTATAGTCTGCAAACGAGAGAGCCCATCTCCTGTCATTCTGGCTGTCTTTCCAGTTCTTCACGAAAGAAGGCAGGACTTTCCAGTTGCCGGCGTTGCGGATGGACTCGATGCCATCGGCCTTGACCCCGTTCCATTTACCTATACGACCCACCGGATCCCCGCTGCCGGATGCGACAGGGGCGTAGAAGCTGACCTCGATAAGGCTTTCCGCCGGATCCCACACACTGCTGCAGGTGTTGTACCAGAGCTGTTCGAATCCGCTCACTTCCCCGTTGCTCTCGAGCAGGTGGTGCTTGCCGGACTCGACAAGTATACGGGCGGTATTCACTGCCTCCTGCCACTTGCTTTCATCATGGACAGGATATCCGGCCCAGGTAGCATAGACTTTTGTCAGCAGGCCGAGAGCTGCACCTTTTGAAAATCTGTACTGGGTGTCGGTCAATGTATTGTCGGAATTGTACGGCAGCACATCTATGGCATACTTGAGATCCGACTCGATGAGGGCGAAGACCTCCTCAGGCTCGGCCTGTGTAAATGTAGATGGATGCTCGTTTGACTGGGATGTCGCCGTTATCAGGGATATATGGCCGTACCATCTGAGCAGCTCGAAATAATACAGAGCCCTAAGTGCGTGAGCCTCTCCCATATAGATTACACAGGCGTTCCTTTCATCCCCCTCGAAATTGTCCAGCTTGGAAGCGAGGGCCTCGATGAAGTCATTTGCATCATACACCCCGTTATACAGGGCCTGCCAGGTCTGCTCGACCTCCGCCTGTGTCGAACCGTATGCATTGCTCGGGATTATTCGCCACGAGTCCGTGCTGGACCCCTCGACCTTTGCCTGGTCGGTCGGGATAGTAAACAGGCAGGACAGATGATATCCGTAGGTCCCGTCCTGAGCCATATTGCGATATACGCCCAGCAGCACAGACTCGACTTCCGCACTGTTGTTCATATATTTCTCTTTCTGCATCTCGACATAGTTGACCTCATCCAGCGAGCAGGCCACAGAGGACAATGCAAGAGCCGAAAGCAGTATCAGTGTCTTTATATTTTTCATATCTGTCATTCTATTTAAGATTGTCATAGTCTCTGTCCCTTAGTTGAAGTTTATCTCGATACCGAGAATGAAGGCACGGCTCTTAGGATATGCTCCCCAGTCGAAGCTCTGCATCAGAGGACTGTTCTTCATATTGACTTCAGGGTCATAGCCGCTGTAGTTGGTAAGACAGAAGAGATTCTGCGCCGAAGCATAGACCCTGAGCCTGCTGATATGGACTTTGTTCGTCCACTTGTCAGGGAAGGTGTATCCGAGGGTTATATTCTTCAGTCTCAGGAACGAACCGTCTTCGATATACCTCGAATCGATGTCGTACTTCTTGTATCCCGTAGCCGATGGCACCTTGTTGGATGCGTGGGATGGAGTCCATCTGTCCTTCACTTCAGCAAGCTGGTTGGTACGCTCATCCTGGGTCTGGGTGCTGAAGAGCCTTGTGGCGTTATATACATCGTTGCCATAATTGAACTGGAGAAGGAAACTCAGGTCGACATTGTATATGTTGAAAGTGTTCGTTATACCTCCGTACCACTTAGGCATGCCGTTTCCTATCACCGTAAGGTCCTCATCGGTGATCTTCCTGTCCCCGTTCATATCCTTGTATTTGATCATACCGGGCTGTACCGCCTCTCCCATATGGTCGCTGATATCGGTGATGCCAGGTTTAAGGATCATCTGCCCGTCAGGAGTCACATTGAAGTCGGAAGTCTGGTAGACACCGTCGAACTGGTAGCCGTACATCATTCCGAGAGACTGGCCGACTATCGCTATATAGTCATACTGCTTGAAGTTGCTGTTGAACTCTGTCCTGCGGAGCAGCACATCCGTCCCATCCTGAAGCGCCTCGAGCGTATTCTTAATGAACGATATGTTGAAGTTGGTAGTCCATGAGAAATTCCTGTTCTGGAAGTTTATGGAATTGATGCTTATCTCCACTCCCTGGTTCCTTACCTTTCCTATGTTCTGCCACTGGCCTTCAAATCCGGTCACGAATGCCAGATCCTGCTCGAGAAGGAGATCCTTGGTGTCCTTTATGAAGCCATCGACCGTGACATTGAGCCTGCTGTCGAAAAATCCGAGATCGAGACCGACGTTGGTGGTGGCCGATGCCTCCCATTTCAGATTCGGGTTAGCGAGCTGTTTCGGGGTGAGGACTGTCACCTGGTTCTGGCCGACACCGAATTTCCCGTCCGTATAGAGATTCATAGACAGGTAATTGGTGATCCTGTCATTTCCGACAAGTCCGTATCCTGCCCTGAGTTTCAGGTTCGAGAGCCAGTTCTTCGCTCCTTCCATGAACGGTTCTTCAGAAATACGCCAGGAAGCGGCGAACGATGGGAAATATCCCCATTTGTTCTTCGGAGAGAATACCGTTGAACCATCGGCACGCATCGTGGCGGTGAAAAGATAACGGTCATCGTAGTTATAGTCCACACGGGCGAAGAATGAAAGCAGCTTCTCATCGTTCTTGCTTGTCTCCACCCGGCTCGGAGTGGCACCGAGTCCGAGATTGTCGTTCCCGAGACCCTCGAACGGGAAGTTCTTCGCCTGGCCGATCATATAGTAGGTCTGGAAATACGATATCTCGTGTCCGAGCATTGCCGTCAGGTTGTGCTTCTTATTGAAGGTGTTCTGATATGTCAGCACGTTATTGTTGCTCCAGCGCGTATCCTTCTGCATCTGGGTCTCCCCATAAGGGCCGCCGCTGCGGAAAGCCTGTGAGGAGCCATCCTGATAGAATGTATCCAGACGCCTGTTCGTAGTGCTGTACGATGCCGAAGTCTTGAAAGTAAGGCCTTTCACGATCTTGAAGTTGAGATATCCGTTGGCAGACCACTGCTCTCTTGCATCCGTCTTGCTCACCGTCTCCGCCTGCTTGATAGGGTTGGCCGAGGTATTATCACCGCTCTCCACTGCAAGAGGGTCGAACGCCGAATTGAGGAGTTCCTCGTCAGACACTTTCAGACCTCCAGTAGGACGCGCCCTGAGCAGGTTGGCCAGCACATTGAGGGAACCTGTGGACTCGGATGTACCGATACCGTCCTTCCTGGTGTTGGAATAGTTGACAGTCACATTCATATTCAGCCATTTGAACAGCTCCTGATTGAGGGAGAGCCTGGCGGTGTTCTTCATATAGCCGCTGTTCTTGAAAATACCGTTCTCATCGAAATGCGAGAATGAGGCTGTATACTTGGTCGTCTTGTTACCTCCGGAGATCCTGACATCATGCGTCTGGGACCAGGTCGGGCGGAATGCCTCTTCCTGCCAGTCGATACCGGCCACATTGCGATAGTCTTCGAGACTCTGGTATTTATATGGAATGCCATCCGAATCCTCGCCCTGCTGATAGTAGGTGTTTGCGAACTTGGTAGGGTTTATCTCCATCTGCAGAGCCACGAAATCATAAGGATCGAGAAGCTCCATCCTCTTCGATATCTCCCTGTAGTTGACCGATCCGTTGTAGGAGACCTGGGTTTTGCCCTCACGGCCCTGCTTGGTGGTCACAAGGATGACACCGTTCGCTCCCCTGGCTCCGTATATCGCTGCAGCGGAAGCATCCTTGAGGACATCGATGGACTGGATATCCTGGTTGGACACGAAATCAAGGCTGGATACCTCGAACCCGTCGACAATGATAAGAGGAGAGGAATCACCGTTGACCGTTCCGACACCGCGGATCTTGATGTCAAAGCTTGATCCAGGCGTACCGTCGGACTGGGTGATCTGCACTCCGGCGAGCTGTCCTCCGAGAGCCTCCACCACAGACGAGGTCTTGAAGTCATCTATGGACTTCGCGCTCACTGAAGACACTGACCCGGTAAGGTCGCTTTTCTTCACTGTACCGTATCCTATCACCACCACTTCATCGAGGAGGGTATTGTCCGGGAAAAGCTGCATATTGATGACAGCCTTGCCGTTCACGTTCATCTCCTGGCTCTTGTAGCTGATATAGCTGAAAGTCAGCACTCCGTCTGCAGAGACTTCAAGCGTGTAGTTACCGTCTATATCGGTAACCGCACCGTTCGTGGTCCCTTTCTCCATGACTCCGGCCCCGATAAGCGGCTGGCCGTTCTCGTCTGAGACAACACCTTTCACGACAATCCTGTCCTGGGCGAAAAGCGCCGCCGTCATCAGCAGGGCGGCCATCAGCAGCCCTGCCTTTCTTATATGGTTTACTATGATATTCATAAGTCTAGCTGTCATTATTTAAAATCGGTGTCAAACCAGATGAAGAGCTGGATGGACTCTGTTCCGCCTGACACGCTTGCAGTGTTTCCATCGGTCGCATACGTCATCGTGCCGAGGAAGATACCGTTGGCAGGACCGTAGTCATTGGTGAACTTGTACGGATTGATCACCACTGCATTGTCAGCAGGGTCCACATATCCGAGAGCCAGACCGGTATTGCCGGCATTGTCGATATACGACATCGGCTTCCTCGCTCCGGTATTGTTTCCAGAGCCTGCCGCGATCCAGAGGCTGTTCATGAACGAGCCGCTCACGTTCGGACGTCCGTTGACGTGCTGTGCCGGTCCGTCAAGGTTCCAGTAGTCGAAGTTTCGTCTGTAGTCCATTATGAATGACCCGAGGTCCGTACCTGTGATCTCCGGTGCAGCACTCCGTCCTCCTGCATTAGGGTTGATCTGAGCCACGAACGGAGTATACTGGATGGTCACACCGTTCTTGTCGGCCTTAGCCCTGTGGATGAATACCGGAGTCTTCACGACAGTCTCTCCAGGATAGCCTTTGCCGACCGTAGTGGTGACTATGAAGCCATCCACCCTGGTATTGCTGCGCTTCTTGCCGAACCTGATGGTACCGTTCTCATCGATAGTGACCTCGCACTCATCCTTGGTGGCGGTAAGGTTCTCTATCTCCCATGATACAGGCACACCTTCCGGTATATCGCTGTCCGCTACAGTCCATTCGAAATCAGCTATCTTGAGGTCATCATCGATCCTGAGCATGCTTGCATAATCCGACTGAGGCTCCAGACCGAGGTTGTTGCCGTAATGTACATAGGTGAAGAAGTAAGGGTTGTCCACTATCTCGAATGTGGCCACCGCCGTCTTCTCGCTCTTGATGTTCTTTGCAAGCACGGTCACGGAATAGCTGCCGATAGGGATACTGTTGCCTTCAGCAGCAGAGACCGTTCCTGTAAGAGGGTCGACCTTGAGGGAGGAGAGCTCCGCCGGGAGGTCTACGAACGAATATGTCACTTCATCCCCGTCCATTGTCTTGACCTCGAGAGAGAAGGCTCCGCCCTGGACATAGCCTGCAGGGACAGGGGCATTGTACTCGAAACTGCTGATCGGATTGATGAAGTCTACAATCTCTATGGAATAGACATCCGCGAAATCCGCGGTCCCGTATTTATTGGTGGCTGTCACCGTCACCTTGCAGACATCGCCTATGTCAAGGGTGTTCCCTTCAGCAATGGATATCGCGCCGGTCTTCTCGTCTATTGTCACCGGAGCGTCCGGGATGCTGAGAGACTTGACGGAATAGGAAAGGTCATCCAGAGACCCCCTGAGTTCAGGGACGGAGGAAGTGAACCCTGCCCCGAACTCCACTCTCGAAGAAGCAGGGGAATAGGTCAGTGCAAGAGGCTCGGACGTGATGTTGACAGTCAGCGCATTCTCGAAAAGCCCCATCTCCGGCTCGTCTTCACTTGTGAGCCTCGTGGACAGCTTTATATCGAATACATACGAACCCGGCTCTATCTCTTCGTTCCTCTCCACAGAGATGACTCCTTCCTTCGTTATAAGGAAATAGCCGTCGTTCTCTATGGCCACCCCGTCTTTCCTGACAGCGGAGATGGCATAGGATGTAATGGAAATATGATTCCCTTCTGTCGTCACCTGGGCCGTAGGAAGGACAGCTGCAGGATCGGTTATATCCTTGAGCTTTATGTCAAGCACTGCAGGATCCACGGTGATTCCATCCGGAACGGCGTTCATCATATTGACGGTGACGGCATTCGGGAACTCATAGTATTTACCCCCTGACGTACAAGAAATGCTCAGGGAATAAGTACCGGTCCTGATACCTTCCGTATTGGAAAGGCTTATCTCTCCCGTCTCAGACTTTATCGTGAAGCAGTCGGACTCTATCGTCTCCCCGTCAAGGGTTATCAGATAGATGGCGAAGTCTGTCGGCTTCTCACCTATATAGGTAGGGGCGCCGAGATTGAAATTCATGGAAGGGCCTATATCGGTCACTCCTGAATAATAGATGGCGAATTCGGTCGTGTCAGTAAGCTGAGGTCCCGTGCAGGCGGGAACAAGAGATATCCCAGCCGCCAGAGACAGAAGACCTGCCGCCCGGACAATAAAATTCTTTATTCCAGTTGACATATCGGTTAAAGTTTATAGCGTATAAGATAGATTGTATTCCTTGTCATTTACCGTGACCTTCACTGCCGCTCCAGCCGGATCCGCCGCCACCTGGTCTGTGAACTCGGCATTCACCATATTCGCCTTCAGCTCCCCTGTAGCCCCGAACGGATGGATCACTGTGATAAAGCGCAGGTTCTCTCCGGAAGTCTTCTCCACATCAATGGTCCAGACTCTTCTCCTTCCGGCCCTTTCACCGAGCTTGTTGGAGAAATATCCGGTAGTCCATTCGGCCTTGGAAGGGGCCTTCTCGGAGAATGTCGTGAAAAGCATATTGTTGCTGTCATCGAACTCGGTATGCATTCCGCACGGCTTCGAGCTGTCGAACGTATTCTCCTTGCCTGTCTGAGGAAGGTTGTCGGCCACATATTTGTTGGCATTTCCATCCAGGTTCGTCGGAGTCCCCGCCGGATTGCCGCCCTTGAAATTGAGGTTGACCGTCCCTTCCGCTGAACCGAATCCCTCATCCACAAGCACGAAGAAGCTGTTGTCCACAAAGAATACGGCGCGGCGATGGGTGAGGCCGTCATACGAAGGATTCTGCGTCACGATCAGTTCATAGTTCGGCCCGGACTCCTGCTTGAGCATCTCTCCCAGCATATGGCCGTCCGTTATCCTGGCCTTGTTCAGCGTCATAGTGTTGTGCATATCCGTATTGGAATAGGTCTTTCTGTCACCTCCATCATCATACGAATAGCATCCGGCATCAGGGCTGAAGCTGCGGCCCTTGTTCCATATCGTGAATGTTCCGTTGTCCGGCTGGCAGTGCCACTGATTGTCAGGATTGTAATTGTTCTTGAGCACCATCATGAGCCCATCCGACTTCCATGTGCTTCTGAACATATAGTACCCTGACACCGGATATACGGATACATGAGCCTGAGGTTCATCCCCTGACTGCCCGCCTGTAGCCATCCACAGCAGCTCCCTGTCATCCGGAAACATCTCGGAATAGTAGCCGAAGTTCCGCATAAGGACATTCCTTGTCCACGACGATGACCTTGTATCATTGAAATTGTCGATGGCGTATCCCGGATATGTAATGTCCTTGACAAACCCGGCGGCCTTCCTGAGGTTCTCCGTATAGTCGGAAGGGAAATCGGAAAGCGCGTCGTTCGCCGCAGCTATCCTGTAGACATCGTAGCATTTCGACAGTACATCTATATGGTAGCTCGGATCGAGCTCGTTGTGCACACCGTCATCGTTGAAAGTGTCGCCCACTCCGGAGAAACCTTCCAGACCGGCTGTCTTCCATGCAGATGAATTGACGAACTCCGGCATAAGCGTACCAGCGGCATAGAGGGTCTTGCGCTGGGATGTATAGATATTGCTCTCGCTGTCAGCATACGGATTGGCATTTACGCAGTCCACCGTCTTTGCGAAAGCCACAAGGAAGGTCGACAGCCATTCAGGAGTGAATCCGGCCGAAGACAGGAAATACTCGAAGATGGATATCTGGTCATAGGCCCGCTCCGCAGGCTGCAGCCCGTACCACGCATCATTGGCAGACTCCACGGCTCCTTCCGGATATTCAGGGAGATACCTGTCAAGCCAGCTCTGATAGACAGTCTTCCAGTCCTCGAAATACTTCTCATCCCTCGACACCCTGTAGACTTTCGCCTGAGGCAGCATCCACTGATGCCTGTGTCTCTGTATCCTGAATTCCTTCTCGTTTTCAGATCCGAGATCCTCGACCGTAAGGTCCCAGTTGATCCCGTCCCCTCCCTTGAAGGAATAATATACAGGAAGGCCCGTCGCCCCCGTGCTTTCAGAGAACGATGCCACGGCAAACCTGTAGTCATTATCTTTCAGCGCCTGGTCGGCCTTGTTCTGTTCATCCGCAGACACGGACGGATTCATCATAAAGACATCGGTCAGCGGATTGCTCACCGTCGTCCTGTTGCGGTAATAGTCGAGAAGTTCATAGGCGGCGTTCCATAATTCTCCCGCCTGGTAATGCTCCTTGACTTTTTCAAGTCCCGGATAATCCAGATTTATTACATTGAAAAGCTCCGGGTCGACATTTTCATTCAGTCCCGGTTCCGGCCTGTATTCAGGCTTCTGGTTCCCCGACTGGGACCCGGTCATATTTTCTTCCGGCGAGCAAGCGGCGGCCAGGAGAAATGCAGAAAGAATAATGATTGGGAATTTTTTCATTTCAGCATAGTTCTAGTTCTACAATTATGTGTTTTTCAACATTGCAAAGATAGATGGTCTTCCGGCAACGGCATTTCCCGATTGTATCCGATTGTTTTAAATTTAATTTATTGATGTCAATTTTATCCAAAACAATATCAAATTTGTCCAGAATCACAAATATCGGTTAATATCTGTCGATATTTGAAATCATTTTGGACAAATTTAAAAGTATAAATATAGGATTGGCTTTCTTTTGTACAATCCGGAAAGTCCGTGTCGGCGTTATGATGTATCTTTGCATCATAGATAACCAGTATTTTACACATTATGAAAAGAACACTGATACCCCTTCTGGCTGTCCTTGTCGCAGCCTCCTGCAGCCAGAAAGAAGCATCATGGTGCGACAGCGCCATCAGCACCGCGGCCATACAGCTGAAATCCACTGCAGAGGAGATCGACGGGACCGGAATGCTGCCCCGTTCCATCCATAAAGGATACGATATGGAGGAACTCTGCTGGCAGCTGGACAAGGACTCCACGGCTTTCAAGGACTCCCTGAGGGCCTGCCCTCCTGCCGAGAAGGAAGGCACGCGCAGGCTCTGCGGCATATACGACTGGACCAGCGGCTTCTTCCCGGGCTCCCTGTGGTATGCATACGAGCTCACGGGGGACGAGGAGCTCAAGGCGGATGCGATAAGATACACCAACCTTCTCAATCCTGTAAGATACTATGACGGGACACACGACCTGGGCTTTATGATAGGGTGCAGCTACGGCAATGCCCTCAGGCTATCCCCTGCCGACACCATAAAGAACGTGATAGTCGAGACCGCGGACAATCTTGTCGGAAGGTTCAGCCCTGAAACTGGCTGTATCCGGTCGTGGGACTTCGGCACCTGGAATTTCCCTGTCATAATCGACAATATGATGAACCTGGACCTTCTGTTCCTCGCATCGAAGCTGACAGGGGACAGCAGATATAAAGATGTGGCCATCCGCCACGCGAACACCACAATGCACAACCATTTCCGCAATGACTATACGAGCTGGCACGTGGTGAGCTACAACGACGACGGCACCATCGAGCGCAGGCAGACCCACCAGGGGAAGAATGACGACTCCGCGTGGGCGCGCGGACAGGCCTGGGCCGTATACGGCTACACTTCGTGCTTCCGCGAGACCGGAGACAGCACATACATAGATTTTGCCGGGAATATCGCAGATATGATAATGTCGAGGGTCAAGACCGACGACTGCATACCTTACTGGGATTATGATGCACCGGAAGGGCCGGACACGCCGAGAGATGCATCAGCCGCAGCCGTGACTGCAAGCGCATTCCTCGAACTGAGCACCTACACCAAGGACGGCCGGAAATACTTCGACTATGCCGAGAAGATACTGAAGAGCCTGTCATCCGATGCATATCTCGCCCGGCCGGGAGAAAACGAGGGATTCATACTTATGCATTCCACAGGTTCCCTCCCGAACGGATCCGAGATCGACGTCCCGCTGAACTACGCGGACTACTATTATCTCGAAGCCTTGAAGAGGTACCTTCTCCTGACAGGAAAGGCCGAATAAGGATCATTCATTCCACTGAAACAATAACTGATAGCATACAATGAAAAAGACAATTCTCTCTGCTGTCTGCATAATGGCGGCTGCCTGGACAATGGACGCCCAGACAATCAGGACAGAGGTCTTCGGACTGCTGGACCTGGACTACCCCGGACTGGAACAGGTGAAATCCCTGCACGGGGAAGGGAAGGATTCGCTCGCGGCCGCCGCCCTCCTGGACTACTACCGCAACAGGACGGACATCAGCACCCCGGACATAAACCTCAAGAAGATACGCATAAGCGAGACAGAGCAGAAATGGGCCGACGATGCTCTCGAGCACACGTTTTTCGTACATTACGGCTACCAGCCGTCATTCAACTACGGGGAAGACATCGACTGGAGATACTGGCCGGTCAAGGACAACGAGCTCAGGTGGCAGCTGCACCGCCACAAGTGGTTCATTCCTATGGGGAAGGCCTACAGAGTGAGCGGGGATGAGAAATACGCCGTAGAATGGGTCAAAGAATATATGGACTGGATATACAAGAACCCGTATGTCCAGATCAGCAGGGAAGAATACGAGATTACGGATGATTCGAAGCTGAAGGCCGATGCGGAGAACAGCCGCTTCGCCTGGAGACCGCTCGAGGTGAGCGACAGGCTGCAGAACCAGATCACGCAGTTCGAGCTCTTCAAGATATCTCCTGCATTCACCCCTGCATTCCTCACGGAATTCCTTGTCAACTACTGGAAGCACGCCGAACATATCATAAAGAACTACTCGGAACAGGGGAACCACCTCCTTTTCGAGGCCCAGAGGATGATATATGCCGGGGCATTCTTCCCTGAATTCAGGAATGCGTCAGGCTGGAGAAAAAGCGGGATAGACATCCTCAACAGGGAGATCGATGTACAGGTCTATGACGATGGAGGGCAGTATGAACTTGACCCTCACTACCATCTCGCTTCCATAAACATCTTCTGCAAGGCACTTTATATGGCGGATGCCAACGGCTTCCGCAAGGATTTCCCCCAGAGCTTTCTCGACACTGTGGAGAAGATGATAATATTCTACGCCAACATAAGCTTCCCCGACTACACCAACCCTTGCTTCAGCGATGCCAAGCTCACGGACAAGGCCGAGATGCTCAGGAACTACAGGCAGTGGTCCAGGATATTCCCTGAAAATATGTTCATCAGATATCTCGCCACGGAAGGAAAGGAAGGAGCGCTTCCTGACTACCTTTCAAGAGGATTCCTGACTTCAGGCTTCTTCGTGTTCCGCAACGGCTGGGGGCAGGATGCTCTGCAGATGGTAGTCAAGGCCGGTCCCGAAGGTGAATGGCACTGCCAGCCTGACAACGGGACATTCGAGATGTGGTACAACGGACGGAATCTTTTCCCTGATTCCGGGTCGTACGTCTATGCCGGTGACAAGGAGGTGATGGAATGGAGGAACTGGTTCAGGGCCACCGCTCATCACAACACCCTCACCCTTGACAACAGGGATCTGGAGACCACGGAGTCCAGGACGCTTCTGTGGCAGCCGGAAGGGGATGTACAGATACTCGTGACAGAAAACCCGGGATATCCCGGACTGACCCACCGCCGCTCTGTATTCTTCGTCGACGGGACATATTTCGTCATTGTCGATGAAGCCTCAGGCGAGGCGGAAGGGATGGTGAACCTGCATTACCAGATGCCTCGCGGCAACGTCCCGAACAGCAGGGAGGATATGACTTTCTATACGGACTTCGAGGAGGGGAGCAACTTTATGTTCAGGTGTCTCGGTCCTGAAAGCATGACAATGAAGAAGGAGAAAGGCTGGATGTCCACTTCCTATATGAAGAAAGCGCAGAGGATGAATGTAAGTTTCAACGTAAGGAAACATACCGATGCAACGGTGCGTTATATCACAGTCATATATCCGAAGACAGAAGCCGGCAGATTCCCTTCCATCGATGCCAGATTCAAGAGTGTATCTCCAGACAGACTGAAGATACAGGTGAGACTGGACGGGAAGAAAAGGACACTGGAATATGACCTCGGTCTCTGACACTGCGGCCGGACCACATAGACATGACACTTATGCGAAGGATAAAATATACATTCATACTCCCGGTGGCTGCGGCAGGACTGACAGGCTGCGCGGACAATGAAGGGCAGCATGTACGCCCGAACATTCTGTTCATTATGACGGATGACCATACGACCCAGGCTATGTCGTGCTACGGGAGCAAGCTGCTCTGCACTCCGAATATGGACAGGATCGCAGAGGAGGGGATCCGTTTCGACAACTGCTATGCCACCAATGCCCTTTCCGGGCCTTCAAGAGCGTGCATTCTCACCGGGAAGTTCGGCCATGTCAACGGATTCACCGACAACGCCTGCACGTTCGACGGGGACCAGCAGACATTTCCGAAGCTTCTCCAGGAAGCCGGCTACAGGACAGGAATCGTCGGCAAATGGCATCTGATATCAGAGCCGCAGGGATTTGACTTCTGGAGCATTCTTTCCGGACAGGAGGAGCAGGGGGACTATTACAGCCCTGATTTCATCGAGAACGGCAGGCACATCCGCGAAGATGGATATGTCTCCGATGTGATCACCGACAAGGCTATAGAATTCATTGAATCCACCGGCAGGGACAGGCCTTTCTGCCTTATGTTCCATCACAAGGCTCCGCACCGCAACTGGATGCCGGCGCCGAAGCATCTCGGAGCGTTCAACGACACCGTCTTCCCCGAACCCGCCACGCTGTTCGATGACTACAGCGGACGCGGGGAGGCCTCCAGAAGCCAGGACATGAGTATCGCCTCCACTATGACAGAGGACTGGGATCTCAAGCTCATGACAAGGGAGGAGCTGCTCCGGGATACCACCAACAGGCTGTCGAAGGTCTACAGGAGAATGCCGGAAGACGTACGCAGGAAATGGGATGCCGCCTATGCGGACAGAATCGCCGAATACCGCAGCGGGAGACTTTCCGGCAAAGAGCTGACAAGATGGAAATACCAGCAGTATATGAGAGACTACCTGGCCACAGTGATGTCAGTGGACGAAAGCATCGGCAGGATAATGGAATACCTGGACAGCATCGGGCAGCTTGACAACACCATTATCGTATATACGTCAGACCAGGGATTCTTCCTCGGTGAACACGGATGGTTCGACAAGAGATTCATGTACGAGGAATGCCAGAGAATGCCTCTTATAGTGCGCTATCCTGAAGCCATTGAAGCCGGAAGCACAAGCACCGCCCTGTGCATGAATGTGGATTTCGCCCCTACGTTCCTTGACTTTGCAGGGGTGGAGATCCCGGAAGACATGCAGGGCCGTTCACTGAAAGGCATAATGGAAAACCGGGGCGGGACACCGGATGACTGGAGAAAGGCCGTATATTACCATTACTACGAATATCCGGCCGAACATTCGGTCAAACGCCATTACGGCATCCGTACGAATGACTGTAAGCTGATACATTTCTACAATGACATAGATGAATGGGAAATGTATGACCTTGTCCGCGATCCCGATGAAAGGACAAATGTATTCGGAAATCCGGAATATGCACAGAAACAGAAAGAGATGATGTCCCTGCTTGATTCCGCCCTGGCAGAATACGGAGACATCGACCCTGTCGAACGGGATCTGGTCCTCTTTCACGGAGACAGACGCTACACCGGACGCAAGTGACCGCCAGCATAGAATCATGTCATCCTGAACACCATACCATAATGTCAGTCTGAACACCATACCATAATGTCATCCTGAACGGAGCCGTCAGGCGAAGTGAAGGATCTGACCACCCCAAAACAAAACAAAATCATGGACAGAAGAGAATTCATACAGGCATCCGGCTGGTCCCTCCTCGGACTGGCCGCCACCGGCAGCCTCCTGCACGGCTGCACCAGCGGAAGCAGGGAAGCAAAGAAGATAATGCCATCGGCAAGTGACTACAGGATATTCTGGGGAGACCTGCACAACCACTGCAACATTACATACGGCCACGGAGATATGAAAGACGCATTCGAAGCCGCAAAAGGGCAGCTCGACTTCGTGAGTGTCACCCCGCACGCGATGTGGCCTGATATCGAGACGCTGCAAGACGACCCGAGGCTCACCTGGGTGATAGGATACCATACCGATGCTTTCAGGCGTCTGCGTGAGGGCAACTACCGGAAATATGTCCGGATGACCAATGAATACAACCGGGAGGGGGAATTCCTGACATTCATAGGCTACGAGGCGCACAGCCTGGAGCACGGCGACCACGTAGCCCTCAACTACGACCTTGACGCCCCGCTGGTGGAATGCACCTCGATAGAGGACTGGAAACGCAAGGCCAGAGGGCATAAAGTGTTCATCACTCCGCACCATATGGGGTACCAGACAGGATACAGGGGATACAACTGGAAATTCTTCACCGACGGAGACCAGACTCCTTTCGTGGAAATGTATTCCCGGCACGGACTTGCAGAAAGCGATATGGGAGACTATCCGTATCTGCACGATATGGGGCCGCGCCAGTGGGAAGGGACAATACAGTACGGACTGGACCAGGGACACAGGTTCGGACTGATCGGATCGACGGACCAGCATTCAGGCTATCCCGGCAGCTACGGTGACGGCCGTGTCGGCGTCCTGTCGAGGAGTCTTACCAGGGACGGCATCTGGGAGGCTCTCCGCTCAAGGCACACCTGCTGCTCGACCGGGGACAGGATCCTGGCGGATTTCCGTATCAACGACGCCTTTATGGGAGATGTCACTAAAGGCAACAGGAGGCGGATCTATCTGAACGTGGAAGGACAGAGCTGCATAGACTATATCGACATTATCAAGAACGGAAAGCTGCTCGCCCGCATCGACGGCCCGAACATTCCGGTCATGCCGGCCGGGGACACCGTCCGCTGCAAGATCAAGATTGAATTCGGCTGGAACAGGGAGAAGACCTACATACCGTGGAACGGCCAGGTCGCCATCGACAAGGGGAGAGTCCTCAACGTCACCCCTTGCTTCAGAGGAGCCGCGTTTACATCACCACAGGAAGGCGAGACGGAATTCCACACCCACGTGCAGAAAATCGTATCCGTTTCCGGGACAGGGGCTGAGCTGGAACTTTACACCACAATGAACCCCAACACTACCACTCCTGCCACCCAGGCTGTGATCCTTGAAGTCGAAATGCCCCTGGACGGGAACATTATCGCCGAATTCAACGGCAGACGGTTCAGCCATTCCCTCGGAGAGCTGCTCGAGGGATCCCGCAGCCATTTTATGCGCGGCTGGCTGTCTGAAGCCATCCTTTTCAACAGGGCGATGCCTCAGAGCTGCTATACATTCGAACATTTCATAGAAGACAGCGACCCGGAAAAAGACACGGACTACTATTATATGCGTGTCAGACAGAAGGACCAGCAATGGCTCTGGACTTCTCCGATCTGGGTCGAAAGGGTATGACATACTTCATCCAGTCTTACCAATGAAAAACAGGACACTGATATTTCTTGCCAGCCTGCCGGTCATCGGGCCGGTAGCAGGAGCTGACAATGCCGCCGCTGCAGATATGGCAGCAGGCAGAGACAGGGCGCGTCCCGATACGCGGAGGCCCAATATAATATATATTATGACCGACCAGCAATGGGCCGGTGCAATGAGCTGTGCCGGCAATCCGGATCTGGAGACTCCCAATATGGACAGGCTCGCGGAAAACGGCATCCGGTTCACAAACGCCTACTGCTCGTTCCCGCTCAGCGGTCCATCCCGCGCAGCGATGTTCACCGGATATATGCCGAGTGAAAGCGGGGTCGTAGAGAATGAAATGCCTCTGCCTGACTCACTCGCCGCAAAGACTCTCGGGACCGTCATGTCCGATGCAGGATACGACTGTGCATACGCGGGCAAATGGCACGTCAACACCATATCCCTGCCCGGAAAGGAAGCATTCGGATTCCACAACATAAAGGGCAACGGAGACAGGGGGATAGCGGAAGCCTGCATAGAGTATCTGCGCAGCAGGCCGTCCGACAGACCGTTCTTTCTGGTTGCATCATATACCAACCCTCACAACATCTGTGAATTCGCAAGAGGCCAGAACACGCCCCACGCAAAAGTGGAGCAGGCAGATACCCGGGACTGTCCCAATCTCCCGGCCAACTTCGCCGTCGCCCCGTATGATGCGGACATACTGAGATACGAAAAAAGCCTGGACTATTCCCTCTATCCTACCGCGGCATACAGTCCCGATGACTGGAGGCAGTACCGCAACGCATATTTCCGCCTTGTCGAGGCTGTAGATGCCGAGATCGGAAAGATAATAGACGAAATCGACAGGCAGGGGCTCTGGGAGAATACCGTTATCATTTTCACGAGCGACCACGGAGATGGAGCCGGTGCACATCAATGGAACCAGAAGACAGCCCTGTACGAAGAGGTAGTGAACGTCCCTATGATCATCTGTCTTCCCGGACTCAGAAAAGCCGGCACCACTGACGATGCCCTGGTCAGCAACGGGATAGACCTTATGCCATCTGTCTGCGGCTGGGCCGGGGTCCAGGTGCCGGCCGGACGCAGAGGATACAGCTATATGGAAACACTGTCCGGCAATGATCCGGAAGAGAGGGAATATATTGTCACCGAGACCAATTTCCTGCAGACTTCCGGCACTCTCGGCTGGATGGTCCGTACACCGGGATACAAATATGTCCTCTATGACAAGGGACCGTACAGGGAACAGCTGTTCGATATGGAAAACGACCGTGGAGAAATGCGAAATCTCGCGGTTGAATCCAGATACAGGGACATTCTCCTGCAGCACAGAGAGATACTGAATGAATGGCTGAAGACCCATCCTGCCACGAGCATCCGGAAACGGGCCGATGGCTCCGCCCCGCCGGTGACAGACAGGGCGCGCCACCTCCGCCTCGTTCCCGAAGACTGACCGGCAACACACATACTTCCATCCGCAAAACACAAAACAATGAAACATACCATCATACTCCTGATTTCTGTCCTTTTTTCCATAACGGCATCTGCAGATCCGGCCTGCCGGATGAGTCCGGACGCCGTAACAGATGATATACAATGGAAAGAGATAGACGGCATTTCCGTCCCGGTCCCGCCAGCCGTACATCCAAGACTTTACGTAAGATCCGGTGATATTCCCGAACTCAAGGAAAGGCTGAAAAGACCTGAAGTCCGGGAAATAATCCGGAAGATGGAGAAGCTCTCCGAACCCAGGACAAGGGAAGAGGAAGCAGAGACAAAGGACAGAGGGTTCAGATACTACTTCGCCATGCGCGGCATCACTTCCGAAGTCCAGCTGCAGGCGCTCGACTATCTTGTCAACGGGGACAGGAAAATGGCAAGAAAAGCCATAACATCATTTCTCGACACCCTCCAGAGGACGAATTTCGGGACAAAGCAGGATCTGTCAAGAGCAAGCGGAGTGATGCTGATGTGCGGTGCAATGATATATGACTGGTGCTACGACCAGATGACAGAAAAGGAAAAGTCAGCCTACATAGAATCATTCGTCAGAATAGCAGGGACAATGGAATGCGGCTATCCTCCGAAAGACACCGAACCGATAGCCGGACACTCTTCAGAATGGATGATACTCAGGGATATGCTTTCTGCAGGAATCGCAATATACGATGAGTACCCCGATATGTACAACCATGTGATCACCATGCTGTTCAAGGACTATATCCCTGCCAGGAACTTCATCTATTCAGGCCACAACTACCACCAGGGGACGAGCTATGCCAATGTCCGTTTCAGCAACGACCTGATCTCCCTGTGGATACTTGACAGGATGGGGGCAGGCAGCGTCTACAGCCCGTCACAGCAATTCGTACTCTATGATTTCATCTACAGAAGAAGGCCAGACGGACAGGTCCTCCCTGCAGGGGATGAAAATCCGGGAAGGAGAAGCCCTGCATCATATTCCCTTCCTGCCATGTTTGCGTCCAGCTACTATAACGATGGATATCTTGCATACGAATTCGAAAGGACAAAGAAAGTGGAAAACCACTGTCTGATGTTCGAGATACTGTGGAGGGACTTCGACCTGAAGCCGCTCTCCCCCGACACTCTGCCTCTGACAAGATATTCAGGGACCCCGTTCGGCTGGATGACAGCCCGCACCGGCTGGGATGAAAACAGTGTCATAGCGGAAATGAAAGTCAATGAAAACTTCGTCGGGAATCACCAGCATCTCGATGCCGGCTCATTCCAGATATATTACAGAGGTCCGCTTGCTATCGATTCAGGAACATATCAGGGCAGTTCCGGCGGTTATAACAGTCCGCACAACAAGAATTATTTCAAACGCACCATCGCCCACAACTCCCTGCTCGTATATGATCCCGATGAGAAATTCGAATGCTGGAACTACGGCGGAGGGGACAAGACCGAATATGCAGCCAACGACGGAGGACAGAGAATGCCGGGAGACAGGTGGGACACATGCCGTTCTTTTGAAGACCTTCTCGGGGAAAGCTACACAGTCGGGAAGGCGCTGGCGCATGATTTCGGGCCTGACCGCAACGTACCTGAATATTCCTATCTCAAAGGGGACATCACCGATGCATATTCAGATAAGGTCAGAGAGGTCAAAAGGTCTTTCGTGTTCATAAATCTGAATGACACTGCGGACTCTTCCGCACGTATCCCTGCGACTTTGATCGTATTCGACAAAGTCGTCTCCTCCGACCCGGGATTCAGGAAATACTGGCTGCTGCACAGTATTGAAGAACCTGTCATTGAAAATAATACATTCACAGTCGACAGGACACTGAACGGAGATTCCGGCAGGCTGCACGACACGGTCCTGCTTCCTGAACCGGGCAACGCCGAAATATCAAAGATCGGAGGCCCAGGCAAGGATTTCTATGTATTCGGGACCAACTATCCCAACGAACCGCGCAGGAAAGATCCCGCCAACGAAAAAGGCGCCTGGAGAATAGAGATATGTCCGGCTGCCCCTTCTGAGGAAGACATTTTCCTGAATGTCATACAGATAACGGACAACAGCAACGACAATGTATATCCGGCGGCTATGATAGATGCCCGTCACATTGCGGGAGGCCGGACAGATATGGCAATGACCTGCAGCGGGACCTCACTTTATACCGGGTCGGGTGAATGGACCTGCGGCAGCCCCGCGACAGGAGTCATGATAGCCGACAGGGCGGTATTCTTCAGCAGGGATTCCAGCCCGATAGGCTGCTCTTTCAGCATAGACATACCGGATCCCGACTACGGCCAGGTCCCGGTCCGGAAGGAAGGACGGGACGGATGCTGCAGGATACTTATGACCGACCTCCTTCCAGGGACGTGGCAGGTCCTGCTCGATGGCAACATCTTCATCCCTGCATATGATGTAGATGAAAATGAGGGTACACTGTACTTTACAGGGCCTTCAGGCACATACGAATTCCGCAGATAATTCCTGCTGCACCTGCAGACCCTATTAGAAAATTTCATATATGGAAAGAATCATAGAATGCGTACCCAATTTCAGCGAAGGGCGTGACATCGGCATCATCAACGCAATAGCAGACGCAATACAGCCTGGCTATACCGAATGCAGGAATGCCGACAGTGTCAGGATTCTGCATATAGACCGGGGAGAGGCCGCCAACAGGACGGTCATCACCTTCGCCGGGACTCCGGAAGATGTGACAGAAGCCGCTTTCCGGGGAGTCCGCAAGGCTGCAGAGCTGATCGATATGCGGCTGCAGCACGGGACACATCCGCGTTCCGGAGCGACAGATGTGCTGCCGCTGGTGCCGGTCAGAGGAGTCACCCTCGATGAGTGTGCAGCAATGGCCCGTCACCTTGCGGAAAGGATCTACAGTGAGCTCGGCATCCCGTGCTACTGCTACGAGGCCGCGGCTTTCAGAGCTGAAAGGAAAAGGCTCGAGGTATGCCGCAGCGGGGAATATGAAGCCCTTCCGGAAAAGATAGTCGACCCTGACAGACGTCCCGATTTCAGTCCGGACAGCTATGACGGGACTGTAGAGCGCAGCGGAGCTGTCAACGTCGGGGCACGGGACTACCTCATTGCAGTGAATTTCAATCTCGACTCCGTTTCCGCAGACATCGCCACCGAGATCGCCCGTGATGTCAGGGAGTCCGGCAGGGTTGTCAGGAAGCGGTCCGGAGACATATCCCGGGACGGACAGACCGGAGCCGGGACAGACTCTGGTTCACCTGACAGCGGCACAAAGGTCAGAATTCCGGGCCGTCTGAAAGGCTGCAAGGCAATAGGCTGGTTTATCGAGGAATACGGTATAGCGCAGGTCTCCATGAACATTACCGACATCCGCGCTACTCCCCTTCACAAAGCCTACGAAGAAGTCTGTGCCGCCGCTTCGCATTATGGAGTACGGGTCACAGGGACAGAGATAATCGGCCTTGTCCCGGAAAAGGTGCTTCTGGATGCCGGAGAATACTTTATGTCGAAGGCAGCAGACAACACCGGCAGGGCCAGTCTGATAGACACGGCCATACGGGCAATGGGACTCGATGACCTGAAGCCGTTCCTCCCGGAACGGAAAGTCATAGAATACTGTATGGCAGCCTGTCAGTGACAGAGTCTGACATTTTTTCATATCTTCCGGCAGGCTGTAATATGGCATTGATGTTGTATCGCTATCCGCCGGCTTCCGTGGCCCGGAATGGGCCGGAAGAGCTATGAGATTGATTGAATTTTTAAATTGACAAAGCTATGATTACAAAGAAACTTGAGGCTGCCATCAATGATCAGATCACCGCTGAATTCTGGTCATCAAACCTTTACCTCCAGATGGCATTTTACCTTGAAAAAGAAGGCTGGGACGGTTTTGCACACTGGATGTACAAGCAGGCCGAGGAAGAGAAGGAACACGCTCTCGATATGGCTCATTACCTTATAAAGAGAGGCGGAGAAGCGAAGATGGCTATGATCGATGTAGTTCCTGCAGGCTGGGGAAGCGTACTTGAAGTATTCGAGCATGTATATCAGCACGAATGCCACGTGTCAGAACTCATCAACACTGTCGTCGATGCAGCTTCCGCCGAGAAAGACAAGGCTACCCAGGACTTCTTCTGGAAATACGTACGTGAGCAGGTAGAGGAAGAAGCTACCGCCGCAGGCATCGTCGACAAGCTGAAGAAAGCCGGCGACAACGGACTTCTCTTCGTCGATTCACAGTTTGCCCAGCGCTAAGCCCGCCCTGCACAAAAGCACTCGAATAAGGGGTATTGAATTATGCAAAGGTATCGGATCTCCGGATCCGGTACCTTTTTCATTTTATTTCAGTACCTTTGCTTCAAAACTGCCCAATAACCAGAATAATGAAAACCAGGTCTATTCTTCTACTTACGTTTCTTCTGACGGTCTCCTGTACGAAATCCGAAATAACCGGCACAGGACAAGGCAATGAAAATCAACCGGAAAATCATTCATAATCGGAACTTTAACACACTATAATTATGAAAACAACTGAAATGACTAAAGAGGCCGGACAGAAGGCCGGAAAATTCCTTGAAGAGTTCAAGAAGTTCGCAATGCGCGGAAATGTAATCGACATGGCTGTCGGTGTTGTCATCGGCGGTGCTTTCGGAAAAATCGTGACCTCCCTTGTCAACGACATCATTATGCCTCTGATCGGACTTCTCAGCGGAGGACTCGATTTCACGACCTGGAGATGGGTGATACGCGAGGCACATACCAACGCTGCCGGGAAAGAAGTCGCCGAGGCCTCCCTCAATTACGGAAATTTCATACAGACAGCCGTAGATTTTACCATTATAGCATTCTCCATTTTCCTTGTGATCAAACTGATCAACAATCTCAAGAAAAAAGAGGAGGCAAAACCTGCAGCACCGGCGCCAAAGCCGGCTGACGTGGCCCTCCTTGAAGAGATCAGGGACCTGCTCAAGGAAAAGGCAGACAGATAGCCTTCCATAAAAGGCATCGAGCGGCACACGGTACGACATATATATTCAGAGTAACATTATGCAGAAGACAGTCATAACAGTGGTAGGCAAGGACACTGTAGGCATTATAGCCAGAGTATGTACATATCTTGCAGAAAGGAAGATCAACATTCTGGACATCTCTCAGACCATTGTCCAGGGATTCTTCAATATGATGATGATCGTGGACACTTCAGCGATGGACACTGACTTCACTTCGCTGTCGGAAGGGCTTGACAGCCTCGGCAAAGACATCGGGGTCCAGATAAAATGCCAGAAAGAAGAGATATTCAATATGATGCACAGGATCTGAATTTTTGAAGCCAAACAAATGATAAATATGAATGAAGTCTTCGAGACCATCGATATGGTCGAGAAGGAAAATCTGGATGTCAGGACAATTACGATGGGTCTCTCTCTCCTGGACTGTGCAGACGGGGACGTAGATGTGACCTGCTCCAGAATCAGGGGAAAGATTCTGAAATATGCGGGAAGACTGGCCGGGACCGCAGATGACATAGCCCGTGAATTCGGGGTGCCCGTTGTCAACAGGAGAGTCTCTGTCACACCGATATCACTTGTAGGCGCCCACTGCTGCAGGACCGTAGAAGATTATCTGAAGATTGCCATGACCCTTGACAGGACAGCAACGGAAATCGGGATCAATTTCCTTGGAGGATTCTCCGCCATAGTATCCAAAGGAATGACAGAAAGCGACAGGCTGCTGATAGAATCCATTCCGGATGTGCTTGCACGCACGGAGATCGTATGCAGTTCAGTCAATGTCGGATCGACAAAGACCGGCATCAATATGGATGCGGTACGTCTGATGGGGAGAATCATAAAGGAAACCGCCCGCAGGACTGCAGAAAACGATTCATACGGATGCACCAAACTGGTCGTGCTGTGCAACGCTCCGGATGACAATCCGTTTATGGCAGGAGCCTTCCACGGTGTGACAGAACCGGATGCTGTCATCAATGTGGGGGTGAGCGGTCCCGGAGTAGTGAAATATGCACTGGAAAAAGTACACGGAGAAAGTTTTGAGGTACTGTGCGAAACAGTGAAGAAGACGGCCTTCAAGATCACCCGTGTCGGACAGGCCGTGGCTCAGGAAGCATCCAGAAGGCTGGGAGTGCCGTTCGGTATCATAGACCTGTCGCTTGCCCCGACACCGGCGGTAGGAGACAGCGTCGCCGACATACTTCAGGAAATGGGGCTGGAAAAAGCGGGTGCTCCGGGGACAACAGCCGCACTCGCACTTCTGAACGACCAGGTGAAGAAAGGAGGTGTCATGGCATCATCCTACGTCGGAGGGCTGAGCGGTGCATTCATCCCTGTCAGCGAAGACCAGGGAATGATAGAGGCCGTAGAATGCGGTGCTCTCAGCATAGAAAAACTCGAAGCGATGACCTGTGTCTGCTCTGTCGGTCTGGATATGATAGCAATACCGGGAGATACCCCGGAAAGCACTATCTCCGGAATAATCGCAGACGAAGCTGCTATCGGAATGGTGAATCAGAAGACCACTGCTGTCAGGATAATCCCGGTAACAGGCAAGAATGTAGGAGAAAACGTGGAGTTCGGAGGACTTCTCGGCCACGCCCCGATAATGCCTGTAAACAGATTCAGCTGCGAAGAATTCATCAACCGTACCGGACGTATACCTGCCCCGATCCATAGTTTCAAGAACTGACACGCTACCGGCCAGAACGCAGCCGCTCTTGTCATCCTGAGCGGCAGCGAAGGATCTGGTACAGAGCATTCATCCTGAACAAAGCCGTTGTCTGTCATCATGAACGTAGTCGCTCTTGTCATCCTGAGCGTAGCCGCTATTCTGTCATCCTGAACGTAGCCGCAGGCGGAGTGAAGGATCTGGAGGCGGAGTGAAGGATCCGGAGGCGGAGTGAAGGATCCGGAGCACCACCCCGGGTCACATCGCCGGACGACGGACCGCGAACATCGACTTTTCATAATCCGTTGAGACACAGCACTATGCAAAACAACCTTGTTCGTGGTCCCCTCGGAAAAGTGGGGACCGCGAACATCGATTTTTTGCAACACCCTATATTTCAACAAGATACAAATCCGGCTTGTTCGCGGTCCGTCGCACATCGGGCCTCCGCCGGTGATTTTGATGCCTGCTTCTCCCCCTCACTCTCATTCCGGAGATATGCGCCCTGATGATGCCACCGGGAGCGTATATCGAGGATCAGCCGCGCATATCTCGACATTTTCGCGGAGATATGCGCCCCGATGATGCCACTGGGAGCGTATATCAAGGATCGGCCGCGCATATCTCCAGTCCTCCCCTCTGCAATGGCGGCCTCTGGAAGGACGGACGCTTTCTCCGCCCGCATAGGCAAAAAAGAAAAGTCGGGGATGAGATACCCCCGGGGAGAACTGTCGTCTTATGCGCAGAGACGCGGCTCTGTCGACGTCTC